>DATBAX010000146.1:0-3977 GCA_036271275.1 Terriglobales bacterium | reverse complement strand
CGATGCCCGCTCCGATTTGTTTTCATTTGGCGCAGTGCTCTACGAAATGGCGACCGGCGATGTGCCTTTTCATGGAGAGAGTTCAGCGGTAATTTGCGAAGCCATCATGAATCGCGCGCCGGTGCCAGTAGTACGGTTGAACCACTTGGTCCCGGTAAAGCTGGAAGACATTATCAACAAGGCTTTGGAGAAAGATTCCGGCCTGCGTTATCAGCATGCTTCGGAAATGCGCGGCGATCTGCAACGGCTCAAGCGCGACACCGACACCGGCCGGATCGCGTTGTCGGCAGACACAAGCAGTGCAGGAATTTCGACGGTGCCGGCGAGTTCCAGCCAGCACAGCGCTGTAACCCCACCCCCGCCTCCGGTTCAGAAGCGTTCCCGCGGGAGATTAATCGAAGTCGTCGTAACGGTTGCGATCCTGGTGTTGGCAATCGTTTTTTGGCAGTTCAAGGAGCGCGCCACGCCGGCTGCCATCAGTGCTGGTCAGAAAACGATCGCCGTGCTTCCTTTTCAGAATATTGGTTCCAACGCGGATTTAGATTTTCTACGACTCGCTTTACCCGATGAAGTCGCAACCGCTCTGACTTACGTGCGGTCGTTATCCATTCGTCCCTTTGCTACCACCAGCAAATACAACGGGACCAATCTCGATCTGCAACAAATCGGCCACGAGATGCACGTCGCCAACATCGTCACCGGACACTATCTGAAAGAAGGCGACCAGCTCCAGATCACTTTAGAAGCAATCGACGTGGAGAATAATCGCACACTCTGGCGAGATACTATGACGATCGCTGCGCCCGATATGATTGCCATGCGCGAACAGATTACGAGCAAAGTTCGACAGGGACTGGTGCCGGCGTTGGGAGCAGGCTCGGATGCCGCGGAGGGCGCGACTCGGCCCAAGAACGAAGAAGCCTACGACCTTTATCTTCGCAGCATTTCGCTGCCGCATGACCCTCAGCCCAACAAAGATGCCATCGCCATGCTGGAGCGAGCTGTCGGCCTGGATCCGAATTATGCGCCGGCCTGGGGCTATCTGGGAGTTCGTTACCACTACGACGCTGCCTATTCAAATGGCGGTCTGGCAATGTACTCCCGATCCGACTCTGCGCTGGAACGAGCGTTAACGCTCGATCCCAACTACATTTTTGCCGAGGCCTGGCTGATCACCAATTGGGTCGAGCAAAATCGTTTGGTCAAGGCCTATCAGGATGCGAAGGACTTGGTGGCGAGGCATCCGGACAATCCTCAGGCCCACTTTGCGCTGGCCTATGTTCTTCGCTACGGAGGGGACATCGAGGAATCGGCGAAACAGTGTGATGCTGCCCTGGCGATTGATTCGGGCGATTTCATGCTGCGTTCGTGTTCTTTCACCACCGACCAGCAGGGCAACTACGCGCGGTCGTTGGATTTCCTGCAACTCGATGCCGGATCTCTATGGGCGCTCGCGAACCTTACACGCCATTACATTCGTGAAGGAAAAATGAAGGAAGCCCGTGAGACTTCACAAAAGCGCACTGACGACATCTGGGCCCGCACGATGAAGGGATGTTTCGACGACCCATCGTCCCCAGCCACGTTCAGTTCTTTGAACGAATATACCGCCAAAGAGCTGGCCGATCCCGATCCCGAAGTCCGATACATCGTTGCTGCTGACGTTGCTGCCTGTGGACAGCCAGATCTCGCGATGAAGCTGCTCAAGAGTTCCGTCGCCGGTCATTATTGCGCCTACACCGGATTGCAGACCGAGCCGCTGCTTGCCAAGCTGCGTGGCAAGCCCGAGTTCAATCAGTTGATTTCCGACGCGAAACAGTGCCGCGACGATTTTCTGGCGCAAAGATCGCAACCTTCCCGCTGACATCGCAGGGCCTCTGGGCAAGTAGAAGCATCCAGAAGGCAAGCTCCGTCTGGCTTTCAGGGTTATACTTGCTTTGTTTTTACAGTAGGTTGACAACTCTCAAAGGTCCCGCTGTTACGCTGCAAATCAATTGCAGCCCTGGGCGGCAATGCTAGAGGTGCACAAATGCAAAGTCGTATTAAAACCGCGCCGTATCAACTACTTCTTTCCGTCCTTTGGATAAGCGCAAGCGCTGCAACTTTGGTCTCGAACGCCGCCGCGCAAACCGGCGGCTGGCTGACGCACTCGCATGACGAGCAACATACCTCTCTTTCCACCGTGCAGTCCCAGCCTCTCGATGCGATCCATTGGCATGTGCCGATGGATCTGGCTCCGCCCCAGGGCGAAATTCTTATACATTACGGCTCGCCGCTGATCACGGCGGCGAACACGGTTATCGTTCCGGTAAAGACAGGCCCAAACAGTTTTCGCGTCGAAGCGCATAACGGCGTCACCGGCAAGCGTCTTTGGATCGAAAACACCGCCTACCAGGCGCCGACCGCAAGCTTCCTCCCCGGTCTGGGGCCGACGATTTCCGGCAACCAGCTTTTTATACCTGATAACGCTGGACGTGTCCTGGTGCGGCAGAATCCCGACGAAGCTAAGGGGGCGGTCACTTTTCTCTATTTTTATGGCGTAAAGAATTACCGCAAAGCTCCCGCGGTCTACGCGCAGAACATACAAATCGATACGCCGCTCACCACAGACGCCAATGGCAACCTCTACTTTGGATTTCTGGCGCTGGGAGCGACACCGCTCAACCTTCTAAGCGGGATTGCACGCATTGCTCCCAACGGCACTGGAACGTGGGTATCCGCTGCAACGGCGAGTGGAGATTCCGCCATCACCAAACCGGCCATCAGTGCCGCGCCCGCCCTTTCGCCCGATGGCAGTCTTTTATATGTTGTGGTCGACAACGGGGCCTACGGATATCTGCTGGCGCTGAACAGCACAACTCTGGAACAAGTGGGCCGTGCGCGTTTGACCGACCCGTCTTCGGGGATGGACGCGTTTCTCTGTGACTGCAGTTCCGCCACGCCGACAGTGGGGCCGGATGGCGATGTCTATTTCGGTGTGCTCGAGAATCCTTTTCCCAACCACAACGACCGTGGCTGGCTGCTCCACTTCACCAGCAATCTGGAGCGGACCAAAACTCCCGGCAGCTTTGGCTGGGATGACACGGCTTCGATCGTCCCGGCATCGCTGGTGTCCCGCTATCACGGGAAATCGACGTACCTGCTGATGACGAAGTACAACAACTATGCGGGTGTCGGCACTGGAGACGGACTGAACCGTATTGCCATCCTCGACCCCAACGCTGTAGAGAAAGATCCGGTAATTCCAACTACGCATGTGATGAAAGAAGTGATGACGATTCTTGGCGTCACTCCCGACCCGGATGCTTCATTGGCAGGAGCGGTGCGCGAATGGTGTATCAACACAGCGGCGGTCGATCCTTTCACCAAGTCAGTTCTCGCCAACAGTGAAGATGGCAGTCTTTATCGCTGGGACCTGACGTCCAACACGTTTACGGAATCCATCAAACTTTCCAGCGGCATCGGCGAAGCTTATACCCCGACGATGATCGGAAGCGATGGAACGGCATACGCCATCAACGACGCCATCCTCGACGCCATTGGCACAACGCCGGTTCACGCTATTTCGCAACCCTAGAGTTCCTCCCTAATCGGATGCCCCGTCCTTCTCGCGGTCTTCGCGAGAGGCCGGGACTTTCCCCGGTCGCCAGCTAGGCACTGTTGATTGTTTCGGATGATAAACCTGCGTCCAATGACCGCCCTGATCATCCAATAGATGGTTTGATACCGGTTCTGTTTTTACTTCCTGCACCGGCATTGCGCCACTCGCGCAAGAGAGCGAAGACTCATTGAGATCTCGGATTGCTGTTTTTGTCGCCATCATTCAGACAATTTTGTTTTTCGGACATTGGTTCCTCTACGAAACCGTGACAGCTTTTTTCCCTGTGCCCGATGGCCGGCCCAGAGTCTGGCTTGGCGTGACATTGGCGCTACTTTCCATCAGTTTTGTGATGGCATCGCTGCTGGCCTGGCGTTCT
>DATBAX010000145.1:0-9724 GCA_036271275.1 Terriglobales bacterium | reverse complement strand
GGGAGACGGGACGAATCTCACCTCACAATCCCCTCCGATTATTGAATCGATTGCAACGTCCGCCACTCCCGATTTCACCCTTACAATTTCAGCACCACAGACAGTAATCTATGGAGCGGCGGCTTCCTACGACGTCACCTTGACTCCATCCAACGGCGTCCTCGCATCTCCGATCTTATTGACCGTGAGTGGACTTCCCGCCGATGCGATAGCCACATTCGCGCCATCCTCGGTTCAATCCGGAGCAACGATCAGCCTCTCTACGCTCAGAATTCAGACCGGAGTTACAAGCGCGGAACGGGATCACTCAAGGAAGCGATTTATATCTCTGGCAGTTGCACTGCCACTAGTGTTCTTTTCGATCTCCGTATGCTTCGAAGACAGCACTCGAAAAAGACGACAGGGTATTCGAACGTCGACTTTTCTAGGACTACTGTGCGTCGTGACGCTGAGTTCAAGCGGTTGTGGGCAGGCTCCGAAACAAACAACGCAGGTGATTCAGCCACCTACCAGCTATTCAGTCACTGTCACCGGAACCAGTGGCACCTTACAGCACACAACAACCACGACCTTAACTGTGACAACGAACGAGATGTAGGCATGGTGAACGCCAGCAAACCTTTGATTTCTTCCGGGACTTGGCGAGACAGCTCGACAAAGGGATGGACCGGCAAACATTACAGTTGGAATCGCACAAGTTTCATGTGCAGAAAAACAGCTACTCGCAATTTCCGGAGGGCCCACGTCTTCTTTCGCTACCTATTTTAATTTCCAACCGATTTGCGCTGGAGCCTGAGATCGCTCTCCAGACTAGCCCGCACGGTTTCGATAAAGGTTGGAGTCTACCTGCTGGCTCATGGCTTCAATCTTCAAGGGAGTATTCAGGAACACGGCGATTTCCGTAGCAGCGGCTTGTGGTTCATTCAGGATGCGATGATATTGCATCCGAAGAACGCCAATATTCTTTTTCCCTGCCAGCCATTTGTCCACCTGCTTCAAGTGTCCCTGAAAAGCCTTCTCGACCGCAGAGTTGTCGCCGCTGGTTGCAACTGTGCCACGACGACTGAGCATTTCGTCCTGCGACTTCAGCACCTCGCGCAACGGACGTTGCATGAAAATGACGCGGTAGTCGTATCCGTGGGGAATTGAAAGCAGGAGTTGCGAAATTACTTTGACGACTTTGCCTTCGGCCTCCGCGATGCACGTTGGATCTTTGGGCAACTGCTTGATGCGCTCCCATTCAAGATAACCACGGGGATTGTCGGTATCAGATTTACGTTCACCATCCGAAAGCACAGGCAATCCGCCGGCAGCAAGCATTTGCATCATTAACGAAGTGCCCGACCGCGGCAGCCCAGAGACAATTGTGATCATTGACACCGTTCTTGATTTGGAATTAAGACCGGGGAAATTGTCGCGGCCTTCGCACAAATTATAGAAGCGATTCCGGGCTATAGGTCCCCAATTTTCAGGGTGCCGCGGATTAGTTTTGGGCAGCAGCTTGGTCCAACGCGAGGTTCAATTCCAGTACATTGACTCGCGGTTCGCCCATGAATCCCCATTGTCGCGCTTCGGTGTGCTGGGCAATCAACATCCTCACTCGATCCTCCGCAATTCCGCGCGTTTTAGCTACGCGCCCTACTTGATATTCAGCCGCAGCCGGCGAGACGTGGGGATCGAGTCCTGAGGCGGAAGTAGTGACAAGATCCGCAGGAACTGGCACGCCTGGATTGTCAGCCTGGTCGGTAGCGACATCAGCATTGATGCGATCGACCAGTTTTCGATTGGTTGGTCCGAGATTGGAGCCAGCAGAATTCGCAGCGTCATATCCGTTCCCAGCCGCCGATGGACGTGAATGAAAATATCCCGCACCCACGAACGTTTGCCCTATGATTCGCGATCCGACCACGGTTCCGTTTCGCGTGATCAATTGTCCGTTGGCTTTGTCATGAAACATCACCTGCGCGAGGCCAGTCACGACCAATGGATAAATCAGGCCCAGCAAAACCGTGGTCGCGATTGTCATTAGTACGGAGATTATGAGGTTTTTTTTCATAGAATTCCTTTACGCCATTCCGATGCTGGTAATGATCACGTCAATGACTTTGATTCCGACGAACGGCACAATAATCCCGCCAACGCCATAGATCCATAGATTCTGACGCAAGAGCGCGGCCGCGCCCATGGCGCGATATTTCACACCACGCAGCGCGAGCGGAATAAGGGCAACGATGATGAGCGCATTGAAAATAACGGCCGACAGGATTGCCGATCCTGGCGTCTTCAAATGCATGATATTCAGCGCGTTCAACACGGGGAAAGTTCCTGCAAACATGGCTGGGATAATGGCGAAATATTTGGCGACGTCGTTCGAGATGGAAAAGGTAGTGAGTGCTCCGCGCGTCATGAGTAACTGCTTGCCGATTTCCACGATCTCAATCAATTTGGTGGGATTGGAATCGAGGTCCACCATGTTTCCCGCTTCTTTTGCAGCCTGGGTGCCGGTATTCATGGCAACACCAACGTCGGCCTGTGCCAGCGCGGGCGCGTCGTTGGTGCCGTCGCCGGTCATGGCCACGAGTTTGCCGTCGGCTTGTTCACGGCGAATGAGATCCATTTTGTCTTTAGGTGTGGCTTGCGCCAGGAAATCGTCGACTCCTGCTTCGCGGGCAATAGCCGCCGCCGTGAGCGGGTTATCGCCCGTGATCATGATGGTGCGAATGCCCATGGCTCGAAGCTGGGCAAAGCGTTCACTGATGCCGCCTTTCACAATATCTTTTAAATAAATGACGCCGAGTGCGCGACGATTTTCAGACACTACAAGTGGTGTGCCTCCGGCACGCGCGATTAACTCCACACTGGCTTGTATATCTTTGGGAAGGCCGTTTCCGCTCACGACTGAAATGTACTTGGCGATGGCCTCGGCAGCACCCTTGCGAATTTCGCGGCCATCGAGGTCGACACCGGACATGCGGGTTTGCGCAGTGAAAGGCACAAACTGCGCTTCGTGGGCCGCGAGGTCGCGTCCACGCAATCCATACCTTTCTTTTGCCAGCACTACGATGGAACGGCCTTCGGGAGTTTCATCGGGCAACGAGGATAACTGAGCGGCGTCGGCCAATTGTGCCTCCGTAATGCCGAGAGCGGGAATGAACTCGGCGGCTTGGCGATTACCCAGCGTGATGGTGCCGGTCTTATCGAGTAGCAGCGTATTCACGTCACCTGCGGCTTCGACTGCCCGTCCAGACATGGCGAGCACGTTGTGCTGCACCAGGCGATCCATCCCGGCGATGCCGATGGCGGAGAGAAGGCCGCCGATGGTCGTCGGAATGAGGCAAACCAGCAGGGAAACCAGAACGAATACGGTTTGGGGAGCTCCCGAATAGATGGCAAATGGTTGTAGCGTGACCACTGCTAACAGAAAGATGATCGTTAGCCCCGCCAACAAAATGTTCAGCGCAATTTCGTTTGGTGTCTTCTGCCGCTCGGCGCCTTCAACCAGCGCGATCATGCGATCCAGAAAAGTTTCGCCGGGGTTCGACGTGATCTTGATTTTTAGCCAGTCTGAGAGAACGCGCGTGCCGCCGGTGACCGCCGAACGGTCTCCACCGGCTTCCCGAATGACTGGCGCGGATTCACCCGTGATGGCGGACTCATCCACCGAAGCGATGCCTTCGGTAATTTCTCCGTCGCCGGGGATAAATTCGCCGGCAATCACTTTGACGAAGTCTCCGGAACGTAATTTGGAACTGGCGATTTGTTCGATTGCTCCGTTCACCCCGAGCCGGTTAGCGACAGTCTCCGCTCTGGCTTTGCGAAGCGATTCAGCCTGGGCTTTGCCCCGGCCTTCCGCCATGGCTTCGGCAAAGTTCGCGAACAATACGGTAAACCACAACCAGAGGGTGATCTGGAGGTTGAAGCCGAACGATCCCTGATGATGCAAGGCATCGCGAATCAGGAGCACGCTGGTAAGTACGCTGCCGACTTCGACGACGAACATGACCGGATTTCCCATCATGTTTTTCGGATTCAGTTTGACCAAGGAGTCGACGACCGCGCGGCGCACGATCTTCATGTCCCAGATGGCTTTCGATTTAGTTTTCTGTGTCATGGGTCCTCAGAAGGTCTTGCCGGCTTGCATGAGCAAATGTTCAAGAATCGGTCCCAAACTAAGAGCTGGGAAAAACGTCAAGGCTCCTACAATGACGATTACCCCGACCAGGAGCACGCTGAACAGCGGAGTGGTGACGGGAAATGTGCCCAGCGATGCCGGGACATATTTCTTTTTCGCCAAATTTCCGGCAATCGCCAGCATGGGCAGAATCATAAAGAAGCGGCCGATCAGCATGGTCGCCGCGCCCGCCGTGTTGTACCAAAGAGTATTTCCGTTGAGTCCCGCGAATGCCGATCCGTTGTTACCCGCCATGGAAGTGAAGGCGTAAAGAATTTGTGTGAGCCCGTGTGGACCTGTATTGCTGATACTGGATGCACCGAAGCCAGCCACCGTTGAAATTCCAGTCAGCACCAGGATTATGAACGGGAAAACAAGCGTGACTAGCATCGCCATTTTCACGTCGTATGCTTCAATCTTCTTTCCCAAATACTCCGGCGTGCGTCCGACCATAAGTCCGGCAATGAACACCGCAAGCACGACGTAAATTAGAACGCCGTATAATCCCGCGCCGACTCCGCCGAATACGGTTTCACTGAGCATGATGTTGACCAGAGGAACCATGCCGCCGAGTGGTGTGTAGGAATCGTGCCAACTATTAATTGCGCCGCAGCTCGCATCGGTGGTGACGGTCGCAAATAACGCTGAACCGGCGATGCCGAAGCGCACTTCTTTGCCTTCCATATTTCCGCCCGATTGGGTCAGGCTCGCACGCTGATCGATTCCACGCAGCAACGGATTGCCACGCGCTTCCGCCCAATAGGCCGTTGTAACTCCCGCCGAGAATAAGACTGCCATTGCCGCCCAAACGGCCCACCCGTGTCGCTGCGATCCGGTCATGCGGCCCAATGTGTAGGTGAGCCCTGCAGGAATAGCGAAGATCGAGAGCACCTCGAGATAGTTACTAAGCGGCGTAGGATTTTCGAAGGGATGGGCGCTGTTCGCGTTATAGAAACCGCCGCCGTTCGTACCCAACATTTTGATGGCTTCCTGCGACGCGACTGGGCCCTGAGCAATGTTCTGATCGGTCACCGTGTCCATCAGTGGCTTGCCATCCTGACCAACTGCGGGCTTTCCGTCGGTCCCCACCCTCTGCACTTGTTGCGACTCAACTAACTTCACTGCGTCATAGGGCCTGAAATTCTGGACCACGCCCTGGGAAACCAGAATCAATGCGTAAACAATGCACATCGGCACCAGAAGCCAGAGGGTTGTGCGGGTCATATCGATCCAAAAATTGCCGATTGTTTCTTTTTCGCGGCGGGCAATGCCACGAATAAAAGCGACAGCCAACGCAATTCCAACCGCTGCAGAACTAAAGTTGTGATAAGCGAGACCAACCATCTGGGTCAGATAGCTCATCGTGGTCTCTCCACCGTAGTTTTGCCAGTTGGTGTTGGTGGTGAACGAAGCGGCAGTGTTGAAAGCCAAATCTGGAGCCAGCGCGCCAAACTTTTGCGGATTCAAGGGCAGGAATTGTTGCATGCGCTGAAGTGCATACAGCAGCAGCATGGAGACGCCGCTGAATAGAAGCATGGAAAGCGCATACTCGGTCCAGCGCATTTCGTGGTTCTCATCCACCGTGGTCAAGCGATACAGCAAACGTTCCAGGGGACGCATTACGGGATCGAGAAAAGTACGTTCGCGATTGAACACGCGCGCCATAAAAACGCCCAGCGGTTTAGTGATCGCGAATATTACAAGCAAAAACAGAATGATCTGAAACCACCCGTTTACGGTCATTTCCTAGAACCTTTCCGGACGCAATAGTGCGTACAGCAGATAGGCCATCATCGAAACGCTTATGAGCAACATGATCGCCGATTCAATTCCCATAACATTTCTCCTCAACGAATTCGATCGCAAAACCGCACGTAGGCGATGGCAAGCAGAAAGAACGCAACGGTGGCCGCCAGAAAAATGATGTCTCGCATAGTCATTACTCCCTAGTTAGAAATGCTGCCGGATCCGGAACCCGTGGACCGGGAAATGGCGCCTTCGATCCAGTTGTAAATCGCCGAATGGTGCATCAAGCAAAGGTTCAATGCCCGCTGGATCCGGGAACGCCTCCATTGACTGGCTTTCGCCAAGTTCGAAGCGAACGACATATCTTGCGTGCACTTTGGAACGCTCGGCAATCAGTCCACCGAGAAACCAAATCATGAAGGCCGTGCCAAGAATGCAAAGGAGCAGCATCGCGACATTCACCGGATTATTTAGTGTTCCCCAGAAAGCTTGCATGGTGACCTCACTGCGTCTCCTGAGTTTTCTTTCCCCAACTGACATTGTTCAGGTTTGCACGTAAGATTTGCGTAAGAAGCGCGTAAAAAAGTCATAAAAATTCATCGATCCGAACGAAAACGTTTTTGTTGGGCGCTAGCAGCCCCATTCTGCTTCCCCAAGTTTCGCGAAATAGCGGTTGTTCGGTGTCGCTTCATGCGGCGAAACTAATTCGAGCAAGGTCAGGCGAGCAGCAGCAATCATCACCTTGCGCTCGTTCTCGGGTGTGGCTTCCCAGAAAGCGCCGGGATCCTCGTTCATGTACCCGCTAAAATCGAGGGTAAGAGCCGCCTGATAATGGTGAAAAAGTTTTGCCAATTGCTCTGCTGAGATTTCCTGGATAAGAGACATATGAATTTCGGTTTTCCGCCTCCAGAGTCATTGGATACCGTAAGCCGTAAAGACGAGATAAGAAGTTCATAAAGAGTTCGTAAGAGCCGGGGCTTCGACGCGATTGTCGGCAGTTCGAAAAAAATTAAAGGGCGCAAGCGCGGTATAATTCCGGGCACCGATGGCCTTGAGCACAGGTACGAAATTAGACGGCTATGAAGTCCTCGGCCTGCTGGGTACGGGTGGGATGGGCGAGGTGTATCGCGCTCGCGATCCCGTGTTGAAACGGGAGGTGGCGATCAAGGTTTTGCCATCCTTTGTTTCCCGAGATCCAGATCGTCTGCGGCGCTTTGAGCAGGAAGCGCAAGCGGCTGCATCCCTGAACCATCCCAACATTCTTGCGGTTTATCAGTTCGGCGTCTTTGAGGGCGCACCCTACCTGGTTTCCGAATTGCTGCTCGGCGAGACTTTGCGACAGCAACTGCAACGCGGTTTCCTGCCTGTCCGGAAGGCTATCGATTACGGCGTTCAGATCGCGCATGGGATGGCCGCAGCGCACGAAAAGGGAATCGTTCATCGGGACCTGAAACCGGAGAATTTATTCGTTACCCAGGGCGGCCGTATCAAGATATTGGATTTCGGTCTCGCCAAACTGACGCAACCACAACAGGAGCTGGACCCGAGTAGTCCCACAGTCGCAAACGCAACTGAGCCGGGCCTGGTGATGGGGACGGCGGGATACATGTCGCCGGAACAGGTACGCGGACAAACGGTCGACCATCGGACCGATGTTTTCGCGTTTGGAGCAATTCTCTACGAGATGCTTGCAGGGACAAGGGCCTTCCAACGGCCGACGTCCGCGGATACGATGGCGGCTGTCCTGAAAGAAGATCCGCCGAGCATTTCACAGATTGCGCAGAGCACTCCGCAAGGGCTGCAGCGCGTCGTTCATCGCTGCCTGGAAAAAAATCCCGAACAGCGATTCCAATCTGCTGCGGATCTTGCCTTCGCTTTGGAGGCCCTGTCGGACTCTGGAGGAACGTCACAGCTGTCAGCAGGTGTGCCGGTTCGCCATGGATCGCGAAAGAAAATCTTGTTGTCGATCGGTCTGATTGCCGTCTTTGCATTCGTTGTCGCAGGTTATCTGGTGTCCGCAAGCCGGAATAGATTCGCGTCGCTGCGTATTTCGGACTACACCCAGATCACACATGACGGCAAAATAGAAGCCCTCCGCGGGACCGACGGCGCGCGGCTTTATATACTTCACGGGCTCGGCATCGGCGAAGTTGCAATATCAGGGGGAGACGTTGCGCCGGTCCAGGTCGCCGTATCGAATCCTGTCTTGATGGATGTTTCTCCTGACGGTTCAAAATTTCTCGTCGGATCCCTTACCGGAGCGTCGAAGTTCTCGCATCCGATATGGAGCGCGAGTATCCTGGGCGGCTCGCTTCAATACCTCGCCACGGGAGATGAAGCATCCTGGTCGCCGGATGGAAGTTTGGTCGCCTACTCTACTTCCGACGGGGACATCTTCACGATTCATAGCGATGGAACCGGCGCTCATAAATTAGCATCCGTCGGAGGCCTGGCCCATGCTCTGAGTTGGTCTCCCGACGGCACAACTATCTCTATATCTAAAGGCGATGGACTTTGGGAGATGTCGTCCAGCGGTTCCAATCTTCATCAGTTGCTCCCCGGATGGAAGGACTATGCATGTTGCGGACGATGGGCTCCCGACGGTACCCTTTTCTTTTTCACCTCCAACGGCCAGATATGGGTACGCGACGTGCGTCGAGGATGGTTTCAGCGTTCCTCCGCGAAGCCCGTTCAACTGACCTCCGGTCCGATCGATTGGGGCCGCCCCATACCCAGCAAAGACGGCAAGAAAATTTTTGTATCCGGCGCAACGCTGCATGGGGAATTGCTCCGCTTCGACTCGAGCACCAGGCAATTTCAACCATACCTCGCGGGCCTTTCGGCTGACAATGTGAACTTCTCCAAGGATGGCAAGTTCATCGTGTTCACGAGCTATCCCGACAACGTGCTCTGGAGAGCTAATCTGGATGGCAGCAACCGCATACAACTGAGTCATGCCCCAATGCAGCCCGGATCGGCGAAGTGGTCGCCAGACGGAACGCAAATTCTCTTTTGCGACGCCGCTTTCAACGATAAAGCCTACATTGTGCCGTCTGCGGGAGGCAGCCCGCGAGCCATTCTGCCGGAAGACAATGGACGCGAAACTGATCCAAATTGGTCTCCCGACGGCCGCAAGATCGTTTTTGCCACGAGCCAGAACGGAGGCGGTGATCCGAAGAGCGTCATCAATATTCTCGACCTGGAAAGCAAACAAGTCTCCACGATCCCGGGATCGGTTGGGATGTTTTCGCCGCGCTGGTCCCCGGATGGGCGGTCAATTGCCACGGTGAGGATGAATTCAACATCCTTGAACCTCTTCGACATCTCGACTCAACACTGGTCTTCGCCGTACCAGGGGGTTGTCGCCTACCAGGAATGGTCCCAGGACGGTCGTTCCATCTACTTTATGAATTTTCAGGAGCACCCCGCGGTGTTCCGATTCCGCGTGGCAGATGGAGCAGTTGAGCAAATCGTCGACATCGAGCGTCTGAACTACACCGGGAACTCCGGCATGTGGATGGGCATGGACCCGACCGGCGCACCGTTGTTTCTTCGCAATGCGGGAACGCAGGATGTCTACGCTCTGAGCTTGGAACTGAAGTGAGTGAAGGCCGCGCACCGCGACGATCACAGGTTTCCAAAGAGGTCGCCTTCCCAAAGCACGACCGTATCGGCGACAAATCTGGCTTGCCGCTATTTTGAATCGCCTAAAACTTGACCATGATGGCCATTCTTATACTGGCTTCTTGTGCACTGACAAAGTTTCCGCGGCCGCCATATTCGCAGCCCAAGTCTCCGATGAGTGTG
>DATBAX010000144.1:0-5944 GCA_036271275.1 Terriglobales bacterium | reverse complement strand
TCAAAACGAATTCCGCGTTTTTTATCAGCCTATTGTTTCGCTGCAGACGGGAAAAATCACCGGCTTCGAAGCACTCACTCGGTGGCAGCATCCCGAAGGAATCCGTTCGCCAATCGATTTCATTCCCGTGGCCGAGGAAACCGGACTCATCATTCCCATGAACCGGTTGTTATTGAGGGAAGCTTGCAAAGATCTGCAAGCCTGGCAAGCCGAGTTCCCTGCGAATCCGCCGCTCACCATGAGCGTGAACATTACCCCTAGAGAGTTCGCCCAGCCTGATTTGGCTTACGAAATCAGCAAGACTCTGGAACAGCTCGATTTTGATCCCGCCTGGTTGCGCCTTGAAATCGTGGAAACCATCGCCATGGGCGATGAGGAAAAATCCGATCACGCACTTGCCCAGTTAAAGGCAATCGGTGTTCACCTGAGCATCGACGATTTCGGGACCGGCTATTCTTCGCTCAGCCGCCTGCGCAGGATTCCCGTCGATACCCTGAAAATCGACCGCGCCTTCATCATGAACATGGATACCGACGCCGAAAATCGCGAGATCGTAAAAACCATCATCATGCTCGCCCACAACCTCGGATTAAAAGTCGTGGCCGAAGGCACCGAATCTGAAAAACACATCAACCAACTCAAAGACCTCAAGTGCGAAATGGCCCAGGGATACTTCTACTCCCGCCCCGCCGACAACCTGACCATGCTGAAATTACTGGCGGGCAATCAGACAGCCATGGCTGCGACCGCAGGCAAGTAAAAAGCGTCCTCCACAACATCGTCTCGTCCCGATTCCTAAAACCCATGTCCTCCTGAGCGCAGTCGAAGGCCCCCTTTGCCCTCCGCCGCCCTCAACCAGGTGGCGATACAATGCTCACTTGCGAATCCTGATCTCGGCGGGCGAAGCTTCGGGAGAAATGTACGGCGCGCAGCTCATCGAAGCCATGCGCCGCCGCGATGCTTCCATCGAATTCTTCGGTGTAGGCGGAGACAAAATGCGCGCCGCCGGCTGCGACACCATTGTCGACGCCAAAGATCTCTCCGTGGTTGGCATCACCGAAATCCTCGGCCATCTGCCAAAAATCTGGGGACTCTTTCACAAGCTGATAGCCGAAGCCGACAAGCGCGGACCCGATCTCGCCATCGTCATCGACTCCCCGGCATTCAACTGGCGGGTTGCTCGCCAGATGAAAAAGCGCGGCATCCCGGTCGTCTACTATGTCTGCCCGCAATTCTGGGCATGGCGGCAGGGACGCGTCCGTTTACTACGCAAATACATTGACAAAGCCCTGGTGATTTTCCCCTTCGAAGAAAAGTTTTATCGCGACCGCGGCGTGGACGCAACGTTCGTCGACCACCCGCTAGCGGATCTTCCAAGGCCAAATATCTCGCGGGAAGACTATGCCACGCAGAATAATCTCGACCCCAATAAGCCCTGGATCACGCTCATGCCCGGCAGCCGGGTCAAAGAAGTCCGCATGAACCTGCCGACGATTCTCGAATCCGCAGCCAGGTTGGGGACCGGATACGAATTCCTGCTTCCACTCGCTCCGACGCTTGATCGCAGCTTTCTTGCGTCGCTGATCGGCACGCAGCCCATTCGTCTCGTCGCCGAATCGTTACCTGCGCTGGCAAATTCTCGCGCTGGAATTGTCGCCAGCGGCACGGCCACCGTGGAAGCCGCGTTGATGGGAATGCCGTTCGTGATGGTGTACCGCGTTACCCCCTTCACTTATTTCCTCGGGAAAAGAACCGTCAAAGTCCCGCACTTCGCCATGGTGAACCTGATTGCGGGACGAGAAATCGTTCCCGAGCTGGTGCAGCATGATTTCACCGCCGAGAAGGTAGTCATGGAGATGAACGGAATCATTCCGGATGGGCCGGCGCGAGACAACATGATGGCGGGCCTCAAAGAAGTGAAAGATCGCCTCAATCAGGCGGATGGCAACCGATTACATCCCGCGGATCGCGCCAGCGAAGCGATCTTCAAGCTATTAGAAAACTAACCTCCAACCTCATCATTAAACCCTTTTGTCATCCTGAGCGAAGGGAATGCTACGCGCAGCGGAGCATTCCCGCAGTCGAAGGACCCCTACAAGCTGCGCACCACCGATATCGTCCCAATCCTCGCCGATCCCTCAGGTGCCTTAATCCCCTTCAAATCCCAATAAATCCGCGTAACCCTTGTCCTACCAGCATCTTTTGCGTAACAATCCTCATCATACCAACAATGGGGCTTTTCCCAGGGAGACGGTTCTTGATGCTTCTTCAACCTCGGCGCCAGCGTCGGGCCCTCACAACGTGCGTTTTGATTATTATTTTGTCGATGTCGTTGCCCGCGTGGGCGGCGGACAAGACGCGTCTGCACGTGGACGATTATCAGATCTCCGTCGAACTCACTCCCCATACCCACAAACTTTCCGCGCATGTCATTGTGAAGTTCACCGCCCTCGAAGATCTCAACATCGCCACGTTTAATCTTCACAATGATTTGCGAGTCACGAAAGTGACGGATGCTACCGGCAAAGCGTTGTCCGCCGAGCGTGTCACCCAGGATTCGAGCGTGCGCATACCGTTAAACGCCACGCTTTCAAAAGATGCTTCGACCACTTTGACCTTCGACTACGACGGCGTGCTCGATGCTCCCGATGACAGCCCGGTGCAGGGACTCAAGGTGGCATATATTGGCGATGACACCAGCTACCTGCTCTATGCCGGCGATTGGTTTCCAGTGAACAACTACGGGATCAATCGTTTCACCGCGACCATCAATGTGACAGTGCCAAGCCACATGATGGTAATAGGCAGCGGAAAAGAAACAATCAATGGCGCTCCGCCACCCAAGAAGGGCGCTCCCGCTGCACCAACAACGACCAAAACGTTCAGCTTCGTTTGGGATAAACCAAGTTTTCCCGGCACCATCGTTGCCGGATCTTTCCAGGAATTCAAGAGTGATGAAGCTGGACTGGATCTGCACGTTTTCTTCAAGCCCAGTCACCAGGCCATGGGCGCGGAATATGCTGAGACGGCAGTGAAAGAGTTCGCTTACTTTGACACTCTCTACGGCACACCGCCATCCACAACGTTGCGCGTAGTTGAACTGCCCGACGACACTTTGCCGTCGGTATGGGCCCCGGAGATGGCTGGCATCGCCAGCCGTGCCGTAACTGAGAAAGTGAACTATCGCCTTCTCGCCAATACCATCGCGCATCAGTGGTGGGGAGTTTCAGTCAGTCCTGCCTCGCACGACGACTGGTGGTTGAGTGACGGCTTTGCCCGTTATTCCGAAGCACGTTATGTGGAACAGGCTGCTGGAGCGCTGGCGCTGGAAGAAACCGTGAAAGACATGTCAGTAGGCGCGCTCGCCTATGACACGGTGCCGCTTTCGAGTGCGGGCAAACTGGATTTGTTCTCTCCGGAATTTCAGTCGCTCGTAACCGACAAAGGCGCCATGATTCTGCACATGCTGCGCTGGGTTGAGGGCGATCAAAAGTATGATCAAACCATGCGTACGTTCGCTTCTCAATACGCCGGGAAATCGGCGTCACTCGACGATTTCAGGGCCATTGCGGAGAAGAATTACGGCGAACAGCTGACCTGGTTCTTTTCCCAGTGGCTGGATTCGACCGGAGCGCCCGAGTTTAAGGTGAAATACACGGTCTATCGACTAGGCGGCACTCCTCACAGCGCAAAGGGTGGTGGCAAGGAAGATAAAGCTCCGGGGTTTCGAGTCGTCGGTCAGATCACCCAGGACCTGGATCTGTTCCGCATGCCGGTCGAACTCAAAATCGACACCGACGGAAAAACTGAAGAGAAACGCCTCGACGTCGTTGGCACTGATTCCGCTTTCACTATCGAGACCTTTGGCAAACCACGCCGCATTTCGGTGGATCCCGATGATCGCGTGCTAAAGAATTCCACGGACGTCAAACTGCGCTCATCCATTCAGCGCGGACAAGCTTTGACCCAACAGGGAGACCTCGCAGGCGCGCTGCTCGAATTCAACAAAGCGCTCGAGAACAACAAGAACAGTTCGCTGGCCCACTACCGCATCGCCGAAGTATTTTTTCAACAGAAAAATTACCAAGCCTCGGCCAACGCCTATCGCGAATCCTTAAACGGCGACGGCGATCCCCGCTGGACAGAAGTTTGGAGCCACGTCCAGCTAGGCAAGATTTTCGATGTCACTGGCCAACGCGAACGCGCTACCAACGAATACCGTCAGGCTTTGCAGACCAATGACAACACCCAGGGCGCCATGGACGAAGCTCGCAAATATCTGCAAAAGGGATTCGAGATGCCGAAGAAAACAGAAGCGGGAAACTAAGAGCGTCGAAGACCCCACGCCAGAACCCAGCTCCAGAGGACCGACCGCAAAGCACGACCATGCGCCCAAGGCGCAAACCATCACCGCAAAATTAATCCATCTCGTGGGGCACGCGGGATCCTTCGACTTCGCAGATGCTCAGGCTGAGAAATCTAAAGGAATTCACTACTTCTTGAATAAGTTTTCAAACGCCTGGCGTGCATCCATGGGACGCGCCGAGGCCGGCGTCGACGTCTGCTTTTCAACGCGCACACTGGTGGAATAAAACGTGCACTGATTCATCTCATCCTTGCGGGGAATTCTCGCCGGGATGGGTTGCGTGCATTCGAAGCGCGCGGAGGTATCGAAATAAGTGCACTGCTTACACGAATGAAGTTCAAAACCGCACTTGGGACATTTCCCCACCGGATCAGGAAGGGAGTTCAGCAACGTGCCGCATTGAGCGCAGCGAGTGACGTTGTGCGTCCCCGGCATCTGCAACGCGCGCGGTCCGAAGGTTTCTTTCTTGACCGGCCGTTCGCCGGAATCTCTCGGACGCTCGCTTCTCTCTTTGCGTTTCTGGCCGCTGCCGCCGTTGTAGCCAGGCTGACTATATTTCTGGTCTGACAATCGCTTCTCCTGATGCACGACGATTCGGAAGACATTGTCTCGCTTGTAGGCTGTCCTTACAAGTCCGGGACTACTGCGTCGTTGGTCGTTCGTCTTTGGTCGTTGGCCAAGAACAACGTCAACGACAGTACCGTTGCTTCATCGTTCTTGCGGCAAACCCGCGAACGACCAACGACGGACGACCAACGACGGCTGTTGAATTGTATTTCGCAACTGCCGATGCTACCATCCGATGAGTTGCAGCATCTCAGTTGCAGTTATTGGCGGAGGCCGATTTTATGTCAGATCGAGATAACAATGGATTCCTGTGGTTTCTTGCGGGACTGGGAATTGGCGCATTAGCGGGAGTGCTCTACGCGCCCCAATCCGGCAGCGAAACTCGCGAAGCGATTCGCGTAAAAGCGGAAGAAGGCCGGGATTTGGTGAAAGCCCGGGCCAAGCAGGCCCGCGAACAAGCAAATGAATGGACTGAACGCGGTAAGGATGTGATCAACCAGCAGAAAGAACAGTTCAAGTCGGCATTCGAAGCGGGCAAGCAAGCCTATCGCGAAACCATCACCGAGCCGGTCAAGAACGTTTAGTGTGTGCTTTTCAGTGCGCGACGTACTGAGAGGCCAACAATCTTATGGACTATCTCCCTTATTTCGTCGGCGTGACGGCGGCAGCGGTCGTGATCCAGGCTGGCATTCTGGTCGCCATGTTTGTTGCTTTGAAGAAGACCACGACGCGCGTGGAAGCCCTGGCGACGGATGTTCAAACCAAAATTCTGCCCACGGTCGAGATCGCAAACTCAATGCTGAAAGACTTGCGACCGAAGATCGAAACCATGGTTGAAAACGTGACCGAATCCAGCACCATGGTTCGGGATCAAATTGAACGGATTGATGCCACAGTCAGCGACGTCATCGATCGCACCCGGCTACAAGTCATCCGTGCGGATGAATTAGTGAACGGCACCATGGATCGGATTGAGCAGACGAGAGATGTCGTCCAGAAGACGGTGATCTC
>DATBAX010000143.1:0-7837 GCA_036271275.1 Terriglobales bacterium | reverse complement strand
ACGGCGCGCGATTATTCTGTTGAGTGATGGCGACGACAATCAAAGCCATGTCACGCGCGAGGAAGCCATCGAGATGGCGCAGCGCGCCGAGGTGATCGTGTACACGATCAGCACCAACATCAGCGGCAGCATTCAGCGCGGGGACAAAGTCTTGGAACGCATTGCGGAAGCTACGGGCGGGCGCTCGTTCGAGCCGTTCCAGTTACATGATGTTGCGAATGCGTTTTCAGAAATTCAGGACGAATTGCGCAGTCAATATGCGCTCTCCTACAAGCCGGCGGACTTTAGGGCCGACGGCCGTTTTCACACCATCGAGATTTTGGCCCAGACCCACAAGAATCTTAAGGTACGCAGCCGCCATGGCTACTACGCCCCCACCCAGTAAAACTTTGCCACCGATTACGCTGATTTTCACTGATAAACGTAATAACAACAAAACCAAGAAACAAAAAAGAATTATCCCTGTGATCCGCGGAAATCCGTGGCGCGATTACTCCCGGTGTTCGACAGCGTAATAGCCGCTGCGGGCTTGCACTTTGTAGTCAGCGCCTTTGGGGCGGATTTCTACTTTGCGGAAAGTTCCGTCTTTGACCGAATTCGTGGGCACGTATCCAATGTTGTATTGGCTGCGTAACTCACGGGCGATCTGGTCGAAGGCGTCTCGCAGCTTGTCCATTTTATTGCCAACTTCAATCACCCTTCCACCGGTTTCCTGAGTTAGCTTTTTCATTTCGCCTTCGCCGGAGTAGCCGCCAAACCCGTAGAAACCGCGATCGGCACATAGCAAAACATAAACAATGCTGTCGGATTTCTGGGCCGCTTCCACTGCGTCTTTGACTTTGAGCTGGCTGCCCTGATCTTCGCCGTCCGTGAGGAGAACCATGGCTTTGCGCCCAACTTGCTGGCCAAGCTCATCGTGCGAAGCCAGATAGACCGCATCGTAAAGCAGCGTGCCGCGTGGAACTGACGAAGTGGGAACGGGACCACCACCCATCCCAGGAATACTCCCGCCACCACCGCCGGTGTTGATCTTGGCGCTGTTCAAAGCTGATTTGAGACGTGATACCGAACTGGTGAAGTCCTGCAGCAAATCGACATTTACGTCGAAGCTGAGAACGAAAGCCATATCTTTTTCGCTGAGGATCTGGCCGAGAAATGAACCTCCGACGTCTTTCTCCATATCGAGAACACGGGCCTGGCTGCCACTGGCGTCGATCAGGATACCCAATGTCAGCGGCAAGTCCGACTCCGCGGCAAAATACTTGATGGCCTGCGGTTTACCGTCTTCATAGATATCGAAACTGTCTTTGGTCAGGTTGGAAATTAATCCGCCCTTTTTGTCTTTGACGTTAAAAAAAAGCTGCACCACGCCGACATTGACTTTGAGGGTGGTCAGAGGCCCGTCTTGATCTGAATTCTGCACTGGGCGCGAATCCAATGGCGGAGGAACAGACTGATTGGAGTCTGGAGCGTTGCTGGCGGGAGGTGGCGCTTGGGCGGCGGAAGAGATCGCCGCCAACCCTACCAGGCAAACCGAGGCAATCAGTAATCGAAAAAGACGCGCTTTGGGCATGAATGTGAGCTCTCGATGTTTTTGATAGTCTATCTCTGTGCCATTAGATGCACAAAGTTAGTCGTTTCAGCATCTGAATACAGGAACGCACGTGTAGCAGGCTGGGAGCTTGCAAGTTCATATGGCAAATAAGCTAAGAACTGCTGTCGGATTGGTCGCATTGACTTTCTGTTTAGCGGGACTGGGAGCAGCCCAAACACCGCCTGCCCAGCCAAGTCAAGATATCCCGGATGCCCCTTCACCGCAACCTGGAGCCGGCAAGGAACCTGCGCCGTCTCCTATTCCCGACGCCGTTCCTCCGCCCTCAGCAATCCCGGCAAACCAGCTTCCGCCACGCGAAGGCGTGTCTCCTGGTGTGGGCAACGCAACCGGCAACGCAACCGACGATGACTCGATCCCCAGGCCGCCTCTCAATATCAAGACTGTTCCCGAGGGCGGAGCCTCGGCGGCGCCTAGCGAAGCCCAGGAAAAATTGTTCACAATTTCCAGGCTCGTCAATGAGGTCATGATTCCGGTCAGGATTACCACCGGCTCGGGACACCTGGTAGACGGCTTGTTGTCCAAAGACGTTTCTGTTTATGAAGATGGCAAGAAGCAGACGTTGAATTTCTTCACCAGCGATCCATTCGCTCTTTCAGCAGCGGTCTTGCTTGATCTTGGCATGCCCGATGTCGCGGTGCAGAAGGTCAATCAGACGTTTTCCGCGTTGGAAGGCGCTTTCAGCCCCTACGACGAGGTGTCGCTTTATACCTACAGTTCGGCGGTCTCGAAGCAAACCGACTTCAGCTCAGCAAACCGTCAGTTGACGGCGTCTTTAAATGACCTCAAGACCGTGCGGGGGCGGAATAACGGTCCTCCGGTGTTGAGCGGCCCCATGGGCCCGCAAGGACCTACCATCAATGGCCAGAATGTCGATTCCAGCGCGCCGATTGTTTCGACCCCTCCCAAGGAATCGCGGGTATTGAACGACGCCATCCTGGCGGCAGCGCTCGATTTAAGCAAGCGCGACAAGACCCGCCGCAAAGTAATTTTTGTGATCAGCGATGGCCGCGAATATCGCAGTTCCGCCAGCTATCGCGATGTCCTGAAAGTCCTGCAATCGAACGGAATTGCGGTTTATGGGGTGGGTGTCGAAGGAGCCGCGCTTCCAGGATTTAAACAACTAGGCAAAATACATCTTCCCTTGATGGGCTACACCGATTTGCTGCCAAAGTATGCTTCGGCGACCGCCGGCGAGATCTTCACTGACTTCTCCAGCGGCAGCATGGAAGATGCTTATGTTCGGGCCATGGGTGAAGCCCGCAACCAGTACACGATTGGGTATGCCACCCGCCTGACGCCCAGCAGTGCATATCGTCAGATCGAGGTGCGCGTGGCTCGACCCGATGTAAAGGTCTTCGCCAGAGACGGTTATTATCCGTTGCCTGCGGTCCGGTAAAGAACAGTAGAAGCTGAGCTAAGCCCTTAGGGTTCTAGCTAGTAACCGGAGTAACCTGCCGGTAACGCTGCATCGTGTGATATAAAACGAGCAGTACCCAGCAAAATTTCCGGGCAGTGCGGTTTGCGGATTTCCGCGAATTCCTGTGCGGCGTATTGAGGAAAGCCTTGAGTTTCATCAACTTTGCAGCCCGCGAGATCAATTGCAAGATTGTGTATTACGGCGCCGGGCTTGGCGGCAAGACCACCAATCTTCAATATATTTTCCAGAAGACCGCCGAACAGCAAAAAGGCAAGATGATCTCTCTGGCGACGGAGACGGAACGTACGTTGTTCTTCGATTTCCTGCCCCTGGATTTGGGCTCGGTACGTGGATTCAAGACCCGCATTCATCTCTACACCGTGCCCGGGCAGGTGTTCTACGACGCCAGCCGCAAGCTGATCCTGCGGGGAGTGGATGGTATCGTTTTCGTCGCCGACTCGCAGCAGGAGCGACAGGACGCCAACATTGAGGCATTGGACAACCTGATGGCCAACCTCAAAGAGCACGGCTACGATTTCAACAAGATTCCCTACGTACTACAGCTTAATAAGCGTGATTTGCCAAATATCCTGTCGGTCGAAGAGCTGAGCAAAGAACTTCGCCGCAAGAACGAGCCGGTTCTGGAAGCCATCGCTTTTCAAGGGCCTGGAGTTTTCGAGACACTGAAGGAAATCGCGCGGCAAGTGTTGGTGGAGTTGAAACAGGGCGGTTAGTTTCTTAGTTTTCTATCCACCGCTTCAAATCGCCTTTTCCCTACCTCCTATTCTGCAAGCCAAAGGTCTTGTAACTCCGAAGCGCGGCAGTGTCGCGCCGGGGAATCTCCCGTGGCAGTGTTGGGGAGAGCAGATTCCTCCGCCGATAAACCTGGCGTCGGAATGACAAGTCAGAGATTTTTGGGCAAACCGCACGATCATCCACTCCCGCTTTTGCTTGACCTTCAGTCGTTTGGCTCGTCTACAATTGCAGCCGTCATTCGAGCACTATGATCCCGAGGATTGATTTTCATGCGATTGCTGAATTGCTCCTTACTGTTCGTCGCCATTACATGTTCGCCACTTCTTTTTTCACAAAACTCTCTTCATGGAATTGATGTCACCGACCTGGACCGCAAGGCCGATCCCTGCAACGATTTTTTTCAGTTTTCCAACGGCACTTGGCGCGCGAATAATCCCATTCCGGCTTCCATGACGCGCTGGAGCAAGCGTTGGGCGTCGGGGGAAATGAACAAAGATTCTCTGAAGGAGATTGCCGAACATGCTGCGCAAGGCCAGGATCTTACAACCGGCAGTACCAGACAAATCGTCGGCGACTACTACGGCGCTTGCATGGATGAAACGCGGGTGAATGAGCGTGGAATTGCTCCGCTCAAACCGCTGCTCGCGGAGATCGATAACGCAAAAGACATGAGCGAACTGCAACATGCGATGGCTGACCTGCACGATATCGGCGTTACAGTTCCGTTCACTCTTGGCGGCCAGCAGGACCCGCACCAGCCGACGACGGTCTTGGCGGATATCGGAGCTAGCGGCTATGCGCTTCCCGATCGCGACTACTATCTGAAGCCGGATGCTCGCTTCAAGGACGCTCGCGAGAAATATGTGCAGCACATGATCAACATGTTCAAGCTGGTGGGATTCGATGCGAAATCGGCAGGAGTTGCTGCAAGCACCGTGATTGCCATGGAAACCAAATTCGCCGAAGCCGCGCTGGACAATGTCACGCTCCGCGATCCCAGCGCCACCGATCACAACACCAAATTTGCGCAATTACAGGAGATGGTTCCCCACTTCGATTGGGCGGCGTACTTCGAGCACAAACATTTGGCCAAAGATGTCGACCTGAATGTCGACCAGCCGAAATACATGCAGGAAGTAGAACGACAGTTACACCAGACTTCTCTGCCCGATTGGAAGATTTACCTTAAATGGCAACTGCTGAATTCCGTGGCATCCTCGCTGTCTGAGCCATTAGTGGAAGAAGACTTTGCCTTTAACGGCAAATATCTCACTGGCTCGGGAGAAATGAAACCGCGCTGGAAACGTTGCGTGGAATCCACCGACCAATATTTGGGTGAAGCATTAGGTCAGGAATATGTAAGAAAATATTTCCCGCCCGCGGCCAAAGCGCGCATGCAGGAAATGGTGCGAAACCTTCTGGCGGCCATGCGAGACGACATTCTGTCCCGGCCGTGGATGAGCGATGAAACTAAAGAGCGTGGGTTGGCGAAAATCGCCACCTTCATGCCCAAGATCGGCTATCCCGACCAATGGAAGGACTACAGCCAAGTCACCATCACCCGCGACGCGTTTTTCGAAGACAACCTGGCAGGCCGACGTTTTGTAGTCGAAGACGATCGCGCAACCATTGGAAAAACTGTAGACCGTGGCCGCTGGGGAATGACCCCGCCAACTTCCAATGCCTATTACAACCCGCTGCTGAATGAAATTGTCTTCCCAGCCGGCATTCTTGAACCACCAGCTTTCGATATGAAGGCCGTCGATGCCGTGAATTATGGGGCTATCGGCGTGGTAATCGGTCACGAAATCTCGCACGGCTTCGACGATGAGGGAGCACAGTACGACTATTTAGGCAGACTGAAAAATTGGTGGAAAGATACCGACCTCAAACAGTTCCAGCAACGCGCCGCATGCGTCGCCGATCAATTCGACCATTACTTCATCGAAGAAGGCGTGCATCACAATGGAAAGATGGTACTCGGCGAAAGCATTGGTGATCTGGGAGGCGCGAAGATCGCGTATCTGGCTTATCAGAAATCACTGGAGGGTAAACCTCGTCCCGCGGACATTGATGGCTTCACTCCAGAACAACAGTTCTTTCTCGCCTGGGGACAGTGGCGTGGCGATGAAATTCGCATCGAGCAGCAACGAGTGATGATGCAGAACGATCCCCATCCGGTGGCGAAGTATCGCGTGAATGGGCCATTGTCGAATCTGCCGGAATTTCAAAAGGCATTTAGCTGCCAAGCGGACGCAGCTATGGTGCGGCCTCCGGAGAAACGATGTGATGTCTGGTAGAAAGTTTGCGATCTAGGGATGCTTCTCTTTGGCGAGCGCCGAAAGTTCCTGCAAAATTTCTTTGAGCCGGCGGCGGCGCTCTCCATTGGCATGGACGGCGAAAGGCTTGGGATCGACGATCTCAGCGTAGGTCTCATTCAGAGTCTGGAGCGAAGCAACTTCGCCCCGCAAGCTCTGTACTCGATTCAGAATGTCGGCGGCATACATGGTTACAGCATACGCTGAAATGGTTCCAGGCGTTGTGGATCAGCTGCTAGCTTCTAGCTCCTAGCTAACCCCTTGCCAATGACCGCGGATTTTAGATTTTAGATTGGAGATTGAAACAATCGGCCGTTAAATCTGAAATCGAAAATCTAAAATCTAAAATCGCTGTGTTCGCTAGAAGCTAGCAGCTAGTAGCTAGAAGCTCTCAAAAAAAAGCCCCGCCCTCCTTCGCATAAACCGCGAAAGAAGGACGAGGCACCTACCTGCAATTCATCTACAAAAATTCTACTTGGCTTCGGCTGTGGGAAGTGCGCCGAAGTCTCGGCGTCCTATGGGCTTGGCTGCGCGCGCAACCAAGGTCGGTGCTCCGGCCGCTGCTCCGTAACGCTCCATGAGCATGGGGACCATCGCGCCTTCTGCTTCTTTGACGAAAGTGATTCGGCCTTCTTCGTTCAGGTCGACACGGATGAAATCGCCAAGCTTTACCTGATTCGTCGCTACGAGATTCGCCAGCGGGAAAACCAGATTCCGTTCAATGGCGCGCTTGAGATGGCGCGCACCATATTTCGGATCTGTACCTTCATGTAGCAAAAAGCTCTTCACTTTCGGAGTGCAGTTGAACACGAACTGATAAGCAGGAGAAGCCATCAACACGCGCTGTTGCACCATGCCCAATTCGATTTCGAGAATCTGCTCGAGATGTTCCGGGCGAAGCGTCCCGAACACAACGGCCTTATCGATACGATTCATGAACTCTGGCGTGAATTTACGTCGGGCAGCATCGAGAGCGCTGCGATTGATCTTGTCATCCAATTTGGAGTCGACCACGGTTGTCTTCGACGCAAAGCCGAGGCCGCCGTCCATCATGCTGCTCATCTCACTGGCTCCCAGGTTCGAAGTCATGATGATGATGCATTGCGAAAGATCGACGCGCCGGTTGTCGCCCAAAGTCAAAGTAGCTTTGTCGAGGATGCCGAGCAGCAACTGCCAAAGTGCGTCAGAAGCTTTTTCGATTTCGTCGAACAACAGCACGGACAATTTCAGCTTGTCGGTGTGCCACTGGTTCAGGGCTTCCTGAGTCAGCAGCGGATGAGTTTCGCGATGGCCAAGGTATCCCGGAGGCGAACCGATCAGTTTTGCGATTTCGTGGGAGTGCTGGAACTCGGCGCAATCGATTTTGATACAGGCGCGGGCGTCTCCGAATAAAGCTTCCGAGAGCGCCTCAACCACGCGCGTCTTGCCCGATCCCGTGGGTCCGAGGAAAAGCAGGTTTCCGACCGGACGTCCCGGCGGATTCAACCCGGCCAGAAACATCTGATAGATTTCGGCGACCTTTTCGACGGCGGCGTCCTGGCCGACAATCTTGCGGCGCAGGGCGTTTTCGAACTCTTTAGCGTCGTTGCTGCGGAGGGTGGGATCGAGAACCGTACTGGCTACCGTTTTCATAAGTTTGTCAGGCCTTTTCCCTTTTAGGGCCGTACTTTACAAGACAGCTATTCGTCGCTCGTATGGTCATAGTGCAAACGGCTCGCCATCCCCGGTTAC
>DATBAX010000142.1:0-13653 GCA_036271275.1 Terriglobales bacterium | reverse complement strand
GGGAAAGGAAGTCCCTGAAAAATCGTGCGATTGTCGTGCTGCACCTGGCTGGTTTTGCCGTGCATGAGATGCGGGGCGCGGACGACTTTGCCGCCGAAAGCTGCGCCGATGGCTTGATGTCCCAGGCAGACTCCCAGTACCGGCACTTTGCCGGCAAAGTGGCGAATGAGCTGGATGCTGATTCCCGCTTCCTGCGGGGTGCAGGGGCCGGGCGAGACTACGATCTTCTCCGGACGCATGTCTCCGACCTCTTCTACGGTCACCTGATCGTTGCGGCGCACTACGACCTCCGCCCCCAACTCACCCAGATATTGCACCAGGTTGTAGGTAAAGGAATCGTAGTTGTCGAGTACGAAAATCATGCTCTATCAGCTTATCGTCAAATTCATTAACTACCAAGGACACTCAGGATCAGGTGTTTGAAACGTCGGTTCGTGTCAGGGCAGTGGCTTCAGCCCCGCCATTTTGGATCGAACCGATTAGCACGCCAATAGGCGCAACAACCTAATGACATTCGCTTCTTAACGGTTGCGCCTCGCGGCGCGGCAATCCTTCCTTGTAGATTAATTCGGCACGGCCGAAGGCCATGCCCTGACACGAAGCCTTTTCCGTCAACCTGCGCCACTATCGAGTATCACCAAGGAAATCCGCAACTTTTTTCTCGGTGGTTGATCAGGGTTTGACTTCCCCAAAGTCCTTGACACCATGCCTGCAAACCGCCATGCTTACAAGGCTTTATGGAGGACCTATGGCCGAGGCCCAACAAGAGAAGGACAAGCGCGCTACCCGCCGCTTTGCGCTACGACTGCCGGTTTCGGTAACCAGCAGTGAAGAAGGAACGCCGGAAAAAGTCGCACAGACAAGAGATGTGAGCGCACGTGGCATTTGTTTTTATCTGGATTCGGCGGTCGCCGCCGGGTCAGCCATTGAATTCACTCTCACCTTGCCGCCGGAAATTACTTTGACTGAAAGCATTCGCGTGCAATGCAAAGGTAAAATCGTGCGCGTGGATGACGCGGTTACGGATGGCAAAATGGCGGTAGCCGCGGTCATCGATGAATACGAATTTCTCGCGGAACCTTAGGCGAGTAAAGGGCCGCCAGGGTTCTTCTAAAAGAAATAAGCCTTTCGTGCTTTCTCCGACACTTCTTCCAGTTCCATGCTGGTGGTATTGTTAGTTTTAACCAGGGAATCGTCTCGGAATGAAGTTCCTCTCTTCTATTCGTTTTAAACTTGCCTTCGCATTGGCCGCGGCGACCCTCGCACCGACGATCCTCGCAGCGCAGGCTGGTCCTACTCCAAAAGTGCGGGCAGCAACCCAAGCTTCCGCGGCAACTGTATTGGTGGTTCGAGTTGTGCCGGACAAGCACGGACCTGCGGTGGAAATTATTTCTACTCGTCCTTTGGTTCCGGAGGTGCAGAAACTGGAGGAGCCCCCGCGTTTGGTGATCGATCTTCCAAACACCAACAATTCCTTGCAAATGAGACAGGTTGATTTCGAAGCCGGGGCGTTTTCGAGTAGTCCTGTACGATCCGTTCGTGTCGATCAATTTCAGAAACATCCGCCGATCACGCGGGTGGTGATCGATTTGCTGAAGAGCAGTGAATTTACCTGGGACCTAGCGGGCAATCTATTGACGGTCCGCCTGCGCTCGACAGAAGAACCCGCGGCGAAACCGGCGTCGGTTGCGGCACTCACTTCGGAGCCCCAGCCAGTCGTGGTTCCGGTGAGCACGGGTGGCGCCGGCGTTGCAGTGTCGTTGGATCGTTTTTCGTCGGGATCGACTGTGACCGCCGGAGTCAATACACAGATTCTGAGTCTGGGGCGCGGCGGAGAAGTTCTAGTCTGTCCGGGGACCACGTTGTCGGTAACCA
Organism: Terriglobales bacterium; assembly: GCA_036271275.1. GTDB lineage: Bacteria > Acidobacteriota > Terriglobia > Terriglobales > Acidobacteriaceae > DATBAX01. The sequence goes on along the minus strand of DATBAX010000142.1, from coordinate 11,778 downwards.
ACTCGAGCAACGGGCAAGACCTGATGTTCGGCATGAGTACGGGCGCTTTCGAGGCGCATTACATGTTGCAGACCTCAGCGGATTCCGTGCTGACTCCGGACTTCCGGATTCTGCTGGAAGGCCCGGGCGAGTTCCATTACGCGATCAGCGCGGATTCGCGTGGCAATACCTGCATGCGCCCGCTGCCGGGAAATACGGCGTCCGCTATGGTTTCAGAACTAATTGGTGATGCCAAGTATGAAGTGAAGTCGGGCGAGCAAGTTGTTTTTCGTTCGGGAAATTTGAGTGCAGTGGATGCGGCGACGCCAGCCGATTGTGGCTGTCCGCCGGCGTCGATTCCTGTGATGACGGCATCGTCGGAAGTAGCGCCGGCCAAGGATTCTGGGGATCCTGTACGTCTTGCGCAGGCCATGACCCCGGCCGCTTCGGCGGGTCCGGAAACAGCCTCTCCGCCGGTCCCTTCGCATGAGAGTCACATACAGATTGAAGCGCCGCTGGTTTTTCGGGCCAGCGATCTGCCGCCGGCGCATCCTGAAGCGGGGCCGGAAGGGCAGAGTTTGACGGCTGGTGCTTCAACGAGTTCCACGCCGATTCCTGCTACGGTCTTGCCGGCTCCGTCCGCGCAAGCTCCATCCAACCAGGTGCATCATGGTTTTTTCGGAAAAGTGAAAAGTTTCTTCGCGGCGATATTTCACTAGAGCGGCTATCAGCTCTCTGCTGTCAGCTTTCAGCCACACCCTGCCTGCTCCTGAGGAGCGCATGACCTCTCGCCCGGGCACAAACCTTGGGTCATCCCACACGCTGTGGCCTATGCGAGCTTGATGGATATCCTTTTGCACGCGCGACGCTTCTTATTCACAATCGGCTTTCTTTTTCTTGTGAGGAGCGCGTATGACCGACTCCATGATTCCCCCAGCGCCAGTTCTGCAAACGCTTCTTGGGGACAGTTCTATTTACCAAACTCGTCCGTCAAATTTCCTGGCCGCTTATCTGGGGCAGACGCTTGGGATTGTATTGTTGGTTCTGCTCATTAACTATTTCGGCCACCGGGGAATCCCAGAGATTAAGAATGCGATTTCCGAGTTTGCTCCGATTTCGTTTGCCCCTACGGCAGATGAACCGAGTGGAGGAGGCGGTGGTGGAGATCGCAGCAAGTTGAAGGCGTCGCAGGGCGCGTTGCCGCTCATAACCATGCGTGACCAGCTCACGCCGCCCGAAGTTGTCCCGATTGTCCCTGATCCGAAGTTGCCCGAGCCTCCCAGCATTATGACGATCACCGCCGCGAAACTGCCGCAGCTTGGGCAGTTGGGAGATCCGTTGGCGAATGTGCAAGCTCCGCTTTCGAACGGGATTGGCAAGGATGGAGGAATCGGGAACGATTGTTGCGGTGGAGTGGGATCGAAGCGCGGACCAGGATTTGGCGAGAATATTGGCAGCATCTATCGGCCGGGCGTAGCTGGAGTTACGTTGCCGCGCGCGATTTACGATCCCGATCCGGAGTATTCCGATGAGGCGCGGCACAATAAGTATCAAGGCTCGGTGGTTCTGTTTTTAGTCGTGGATGCGCAGGGCCAGCCGCGGGATATTCGTTTACAAAGATCACTCGGGATGGGCCTGGATGAAAAAGCCATGGCCGCCGTCAGTAAATGGCGGTTTCAACCCGCCACGCTCGACGGCAAGCCTGTGGCTACACAGATTAATGTGGAAGTGACGTTTCGGTTGTTTTAAAGGGAGCTGTCAGCTCTCAGCCGTCAGCTAGCTCCGGAGGAGCGATCCAGCTTAGCCCCGGACGGAAGTCCGGGGTACGCGAGGCGCGATCACGCGCCCGAAGGGCGCTGTCGCTATTTCACCGGTGACCATGGGCCGTCCCTACGGGACTTTTGTTCAGCGGTTGTCTTCCCGGCGCTGCCGTGCCGGGCTTTCACACGATGCCCCTTCGGGGCTGGCGTTTGCTGCACACGATTCATTTTGTGACCTCTCGCGACACTATCGCCGGCGCAGATTCTTCGCCAGCGGTGCTACGCGGTCGCGGACTTCATCGGCGATGCGGCCGCCACGATCGCGAACTTCGTCGGCGATGTCGCTGCCACGTTCGAAGGCATCTTCAGCGAATTCTTTCGCGTCGTCGGCCCAATCCTCCAACGTGTCTTTGGCAGTTTCATATTTGCGGCGCAGATCTTTTCGCATCTGTTTGCCGGTTTTCGGGGCGAGCAGCAGGCCCACCAGGGCGCCGGCACCGAGTCCGATTAACAGGAATGTGACCGCTGTGCCAGCATGACTACCTTCTTCAGAAGCCTTATATTTTCCTTCGCGCATCAATGCACCTCATCGATCTAAGATTTCGGTTCCGCAACTTGGATTCCCCGTGAACCATTCTAGCTGCCTGACCGCGTCACGTATTCGTAATTCTGTGCGAGCGAATCCCCGCATTTCCCAAATCTGTCCAAGCCCGTATAAAATAAAGAGTTGGTCAGTGTCTGGTGGGGCCTTTCCGCTGGTCTGCTGCAATTCTCAAGGAGATTTTTCATCCATGTCCATTCCTGCCACCCAGCTTCGGCCCGGCATGATCATCAAGCACAATAACGATCTTCATTCTGTTTTTGCGGTGGAGCATCGCACACCCGGAAATTTGCGCGCCTTTATTCAGGCGAAGCTGCGCAATCTGCGCACCGGCGCCATGTTCGAGCACCGCTTCCGCTCGCCCGATCCGATTGAGAAGGTAATGGTGGATGAAGTCGACATGGAATTCCTGTACGCCGATGGCGACAACTACTATTTCATGGACACTTCGAACTACGAACAGACCCACCTCACGCGAGATATTCTGGGTGACGCCGTCGAATACTTGACCTCGAACTTGCAGATCAGAGTCGAATTCTTCGACGGGAAAGCGGTGGGAATTGAGTTGCCGCAGACGGTGCTGTTGAAAGTGATTGAAACCGAGCCGGGGATCAAGAGCGCCACAGCTTCCAGCGTTACCAAAGCAGCGAAAACCGAAACCGGGCTGGTAGTGCAGGTGCCGCCGTTCATCAATGAAGGCGAAACGATTAAGGTGGACACGTCTGACGGAGCGTATTTGTCACGGGCCTAAAAGTTTTCTGTCATCGCTTTTTAAATCTGTCATCCTGATCGGAGAGAATTCAATCGCAACGCGATCGAATTCTCGGAGTCGAAGGACCCCTACAGATTGAAATGCCGCCAGGGGACAGGGATTTCCTTTCGAGTTCGAATAGTTAAGGTGATGTGCAGCTAGTAGGGGGCTCTTCGACTCCGCAAAAGCGTTCTTTGAACGCTTTTGCTGCGCTCAGGATGACACAGGAAAATGGCTGCTACTGAAAAGGCTACCGAAGCTCGGCGGTTTTTAGTGCGCGGACGTGTGCAAGGTGTGGGTTTCCGCTGGTTTGTAGAACGCGAGGCGCACATTCTTGGCATCGCAGGTTGGGTTCGGAATAACGACGACAGCAGCGTGGAAGTTTTGGCCATGGGCACTCGCGAGCAGCTCGGTGGATTGCGTTCGCGATTGCAGGAAGGCCCGCGGGCGGCGCGTGTGGATGATGTGCAGGAATCCGACGCCAAGCCAGTCAGCGGCCTGAAAACATTTCGTATTGAAGGAGCGTGGTAATTGTCTCAACCCGCATTGAATTGCGATCAGTTGAAAAGACTGATTCGCGAAGTCCCGGATTTCCCCAAGAAAGATATTTTGTTTTACGACATCACCACGCTGCTTAAGGACAAACGAGGCCTGGCGGCGCTCATCGATCAATTGTCCTCGCATTACATCAACAAAAACGTCGATCTGGTGTTGGGGATGGAAGCCCGCGGATTTATTTTCGCGCCCGCGCTTGCTTATGCCCTGAATGCCGGGTTCGTTCCAGTGCGCAAACCTGGGAAGCTTCCCGCGGCTACTGTTAAGCACGATTACGCTTTGGAGTACGGCACCAACACGCTCGAGGTCCACAGGGACGCGATTCAAAAAGGCCAGCGCGTGATCATCGTCGATGATTTACTCGCCACGGGCGGCACTGCGGAAGCGACCACAAAACTGGCGACGTCGTTAGGTGCGGACATCGTGGGATTGGGCTTCGTGGTCGAACTGGATTTTCTGAACGGCCGCGACAAGTTGAAGCGATACGATGTGTTCTCGTTGCTACATTACGACAAGTAGAGTGGGGCTTGAGAAGCAGCTCCGGAGGAGCGACCGAGCTTAGCCCCGGACGAAGGTCCGGGGTGAGATCGACGCATGAAAACGCGCCCGAAGGCGCAACAGCCAAGCCGTATGCATTGCCGTAACACAGGGTTCCTCCACTGCGTTCGCATTGCTCACTCCGGTCGGGATGACAAATTTTCCTTCAGGCGGGATCAGAAATCGTCAGGCTGGCATCTTTCGGTATGTAACTCTTCTTTCGAAACCATTCTTCCAGCGCGGCTTTTAGTTCTTTCAACGGGACGTTCGTTCCGATTTCCATTACTCCATCGGTCAGAGGCAACGTGTCATCGAAGACGCTGGCGTTAGTGAAACTGCGCATGGCGAAATTGTCGAGCCACTTCAGCGGACACGGTTTGCGATGTCCGTTGTCGTCGTACTCCACACGGATCTTGCGAGCGAACATAAAGTTATTCTAAACGAGGATGATAGAGGAACTCCGGGTCGCCGGAGTTCGAATCACGGGCAAGGGCTGCCCGCGCCACACTATCTTAAAATTATTGAGCGGGTTGAACTGGGACCGGTGTGGCAGCCGCTGCTGGTGCGCCGCCGACATTCACCAAGTCTTTCAACTCTTTGCTCGGCTTGAAGAAGGGAATCTTCTTAGCGGGGACGTCCACGCGGTCGCCTGTTTTCGGATTGCGTCCTACGCGAGGCTTGCGTTGGCGAGTGCGAAAGCTACCGAAGCCGCGGATCTCAATTTTGTCGCCGACGCGCAGTGAGCGCACAATGCTGTCAAAGATCGTCTCGACAATGACTTCACTGTCTTTACGTGTCAATTCCGCCAGCCGCGAGACTTCGTCGATCAGATCCGCTTTTGTCATATGCCTGTTCGCTCCGTAATGCCTTTAATTTGACGATGGGCTTGCATAACTCTCTCAAATTTCAGGGGTTGTGTGCAAGTGGCAAGTGCGGAGTCGGTCTCGGGTCTCTGGTCATCGGGTCTCAGGATTGGCGATTCCCGGCCTTTGGGCGGCCCTGAGACCCGAGACCGGACACCCGAGACCTTATTTCCACAAGTAATAAAAGCCGGTCTGCTGATCCAGCAGCTTCTCTTTTGTGGGCAGATATTGGGATACGTCGCCAAACATCAGATCAAGCAGGCTCTTATGGTCGCGGTCGGGCCGGACTAAGACCGGCTTACCGCTGATTCCAACGGACTTAGCGGTGTCATCGACGGCCGCTTCGAAGTCCGCGACCTGGTCGATCATGTGCATGGAAAGGGCCTGCTGGCCAGTCCAGACTTTGCCGTTAGCGATGGATTTGATGTCATCGAATTTGGCGTGGCGGCCGTCCGCAACTGCTTGAACGAATTGACCATACATGTTGTCGATTAAAGATTGCATGTAGGCGCGTTCGGCGGGAGTCATTTCGCGGGAGGGATCGCCCGTGTCTTTAAATTCGCCGACGGTCAGGACTTCCGGCTTGAGCTTGGCCCAGCGCATCAAGTCGCCATAGTTGACCCATTCGGAAATCACGCCGATGGAGCCGACCACGCTGCCGTTGTCAGCGTAAATTTTGTTGGTGGCGGAGGAAACGTAGTAAGCGCCGCTGGCACCGACGGTGCTGATCGAAGAGACGATGCGTTTTTTCTTTTCGTCGCGAATGCGTTTCACTTCGCTATAAATTTCTTCCGACGCCGCCACGCCACCACCCGGAGAATTTACGTGGATGATGATGGCTTTGATGGAATCGTCGTCACCGAATTTCTTGAGTTGACCTACGACCGTGGTGGAATCGAGAATGACGCCGTCAAGATCAACCACGCCAATGCGATCGCCGAAGCCATGAAGTCCGGCGCTCTCTCCGCCGGAGCGCAGCGTGAGATAAACCAGCGTGAAGACGGCCAGCACGAAGAGGAAGAACGCTCCTCCTCCAATCAGAATCCAGAGCCAGGTGCGCGAACGCTTTTCATCAGTCATGTTTTCACTCTTTCGAGCCGCTAGTTTAGCACCGCAAGGGAGCAGATGGCACGAGAAGGAAGTTGTGGTTAGCGGCTGTTTTACGGCATTTAACCACCAAGGGCACAAAGTTACACGAAGGAGTGCCTTCGAAAAATTCCTTTGTGATCATTTCAACAAGGTTTCGGCACGGTGCATAAATTGATTTCATCGGCTTGACCGGCTGTCGAAAGCTTCGTAAGATACCGCGATCTTACGATTCGCTCTGCGCGTTTCGTTGTCGTCAGATTTCCACCGTCTTTTATTTCTTAGCAATTTAGTGGCGTGAAAAATTTGCGCTGCATTCTCCGGGAGGGAAATAGATGGCCATATTCTGTGCGAGTTGTGGATCTTCGCTAGCGGATGGAACCAGGTTTTGCGAAAAATGCGGGGCGGCTGTGACAGGTCCCCCGGCGGCCGCCAACGCTCCCGTGGTGAATCCGACGCCTGGTCGTCCCGTCCAGCCGCCCGGCACGCCTAAAAGTAGCAGCACGGCGGTGAAAGTAATCGTCATCATTGTGGCGATAGTGATGTTCCTGGTATTGCTGGTGGGTGGAAGCTGTTTCTATTTAGTCCATCGAGCCCGGCATGAGTTCTCCAAGGCAATGCAAGTGCCTGCCTACTCCGGCAAGCGCGAACCTTGTGCGATGTTGACAAGTGACGAAGCCAGCAGCGCTCTTGGCCAGCCCGTCAATTCAGCAGAGCCGTTCGGAACTGCGGTTTGCCGGTATTCCTACGGCGCCGAGGGAAGGCAACTCAATGTTCAGTACACCTGGCAAGGCGGAGCCATTGCCATGGGAGTGACGCAAAAAGTCATGCAGCATATGTCGAATGTGGGAAGCTTCACGCCTGTAGAAGGAATCGGCGATGATGCCTTGCTGGGACCCATGGGCTCGACCTTAATGATGCGTAAAGGCGACGTGCTGGTGAATATGGATCTGCGAGCCAGCGGAGTGAGTGCGGATGCAGCGGAGAAAATGGCGAGAATGATTGCCGATCATTTGCGGGACAGCGCGGCAGGCGAATTCAGGCCCTGAACTCAGGCGCTAAAGCGCGTGTGGCCTTGAGATGCTTATCGGCGCGGCTGAAGAGGTTCCGGAAAATTCGATTCCCGAGCGAAAAATGTTCGTTTAGGGAAACTTCGATGCTGTGTACGCCGCCGTGAAAGAGCGGGCCTTCCAGGCCCGCGTTCCGGGCAAGACCCGATTCACGCGGCGCTGAAGGCGCCGCTCTTCCACGGCAGCCGATGCTTTCGATCAGCGCTCCAACCGAGTACAGAAGCGATTGTTCAACCGAATCAGAGTTTTTCCCCAACCTCTGAAGCCGTGCCCCTGACACGAATCTCGCAAAACTTTGCTTCGTATCAGGGCATCGCCTTCAGGTATGCCATTGTTGCCAGGAATCTGAGAACGCGGTTTTGAAGCGCACCACTGCCTCAGGCTTCGAAGATCTGGTCCATCGTTGACTGCATGGCTGAACACCATCAGCTAGGGCGCGACTACTGTTAACGCTTCCGGAGCAACGCTCACTTCAATTGGGGTGTGACAGACGTATTCGCCGTCGGCATAAACATCCAGCGGGCTTTGTGTTTCGATCCGTAGTCGATCGGTTTGAAAATATCCCACCTCGGGGACGTTCAGGTGCCGTCCGAAATATACCGACGGGAACAATCGCAGCAGTCTGAGTTTGGCGACATTCCCTACTACGCAAACATCCAGCAGGCCATCGTCGAGTAGGGCGCGAGGAGCAATTTTCATTCCTCCTCCGTAGACGGGCGTATTTGCAAAGGCGGCTACGATCGTCCGCTGATGGCTGCGTTCGATGTATTCGCCCGTTCGTTTTGCATCCGCGACGAGGACCTTCATCGGTGACGGCGAGAACTTGAGCAGCGCGGCCGGTAAGCTGAGCGCATATCCTCCATGGGCGCGCAGCCAGCGGGGAAGCCGGTTGGCACGGCGGGCGATTTCGCCGTCCAGGCCTACGCCGCCGACGCTGCAGAAGGGGGTGGAGTTTCGAGTGCCAGATAAACAGGTGATCAAGCCAAGATCAACTCTTCGTACGTTGATTCCACCGGTTGAAAACTTCAGCCATGCTGCCAGCGAATCCTGCACGCTCCGCAGATTCAGGGCGCGGGCAAAATCGTTGCCACTGCCGCAGGGCACGATCAACACTGGCAAGCGCAGGTTAACCAATTCTGCCAAATGACGATGGATGGTCCCATCGCCTCCGAAGACGAGAATTGCATCGGCGCCGGCCTGACTTGTGGGCAGGCCCATCGACCAGGTCACGTTCGAGCTCTTTTGAAAAAGCTCGAGATCTTTGGTTGACGATCCCAACCCGACGATCGCGGCGGCGCGCATTTGGTCAGGGCATTTAATCACATGCCGCAAAACCAACCCCTATTGTCATTTCCAGTGATGCGAGAAATCCGCTTTTCCTGAGCAGCCGCCAGATTCCTCGGTGCTGCGCTTATCGGAATGACAAAATCGGAAGGATGAGTGGTGGCCGAAAAGTATGCATCCTTGCGGCCAGAGGGCGGCCAGTTGCCATCTGCAGAGGTTCCCCATCGTAACCGCCGAACCACTGCCCAAAAGGGGAAATCGTAGGCATCATAGAAGGGAGCGCCAGAATGTTGGGAGTGAATTGCATGCGCCTGCGAGTGTACAAGCAAGTTGTCCTGTTTGTTGCGGTTAGCTTGATTCTTGCGGGTTGCGGCGGCACCAGCAATCCCGGAGCGTTGCAGGCTCTTCCCTCGATCACGACGCAACCTTCGAACCAAACGGTGGTAAGCGGCCAGACTGCGACGTTCTCGGTTACGGCGAATAGTACTTCGCCATTGACCTACCAATGGCAAAAAGGCACGACGGCGATCAGTGGGGCGACTGCGGCTACATATGTGACGCCGACGACCATCACGTCCGACAACGGCGTCTCATTTCAAGTGGTGGTTACCAATGCAGCAGGAAGCGTCACAAGCAATCCCGCGATGCTTACCGTGAATGCGGGGGCGGTAAAGCCCTCGATTACCCAACAGCCTTCGAATCAGAGCGTCACTACCGGTCAGACGGCGACGTTTTCTGTGGTGGCAACGGGGACGGCTCCGCTGAGCTATCAGTGGCAAAAAGGAACCACTGCGATCAACGGGGCAACTGCGGCCAGCTACATGACACCGGCGACCGCAACGCCGGACAACGGCAGTTCGTTTCGCGTCGTAGTCACGAATTCGGCAGGCAGCGCGACTAGTGTCTCTGCAACGCTGGCTGTCAGTTCAACGCCCGTCGGGCCTTCGATCACGCATCAACCTTCGAATCAAACCGTGACAGTGGGACAGGCAGCGACATTTTCAGTTGTAGCGAGCGGCACCGCTACTCTGACCTACCAGTGGCAGAAAGGTACGACTGCCATCACGGGTGCGACTTCGGCGAGTTACACGACGCCCGCCACATTACTCTCCGATAGCGGCTCGCAATTTCAGGTGGTCGTCAGCAATGCGGTGGGAAATGCAACCAGCAATGCTGCGACTCTTACTGTGAACGCTGCGTCGACCGTCGATGTGCTGACCTATCACAACGACATTGCGCGGACGGGACAAAATCTCAACGAGACAATTTTGACGACCAGCAATGTCACTTCGGCGACGTTCGGGAAAGTCGGTTTTTACTCAGCGGACGGATTGGTCGACGCTGAGCCGTTGTATGCGTCGAACGTAGCGGTGCCTTCGAATGGGACGCACAACCTGCTTATCGTTCCCACTGAACATGATTCGGTTTATGCCTTCGATGCCGACACCGGAACGGTGATCTGGAAAGTGTCGATGCTGAAGACCGGCGAGCACACGAGTGATACTCGAAGCTGTGGTCAGGTGAGTCCGGAGATTGGAGTGACATCGACTCCGGTCATCGATCGCACGCGCGGGCCGAATGGCACGATTTATGTAGTCGCTATGTCGAAGGACAGTTCTGGCCACTATCATCAGCGACTGCACGCGCTTGATCTCGCGCTGGGCACGGAACTTTTCAGCGGACCGAAAGATATTCAGGCGACGTATCCCGGAAGCGGCGATAACAGCGACGGTACGAACGTAATTTTCGATCCGGCGCAGTACAAAGAACGTGTAGGGCTGTTGTTGATGAATGGCGTCGTCTACACCGGGTGGGCTTCCCATTGCGACGCTCGTCCATACACGGGATGGATCATGGCCTATGACGCATCTACGTTGGCGCAGACGAGCGTGCTGAACATCACTCCCAATGGCAACGAAGGCGCGCTCTGGATGGCGGGTGCAGGTCTCGCCGCCGATAACTCGGGAAATATTTTCTTTCTCGATGCCAACGGCGAGTTCGATACCACATTGACTCCGGGTGGCTTTCCCAGCAGCGGCGACTACGGCAACGCGTTTATGAAGCTTTCGACATCCAGTGGTCTGGCTGTGGCGGATTATTTCGAGATGGACAATCAATCACAGGAGAACAGCACCGACACCGACCTGGGCTCCGGAGGAACGATCGTCTTGCCGGACCTCAGTGATGGCGCCGGACACACTCTCCATCTGGCGGTAGGCGCCGGCAAAGACACGAACCTCTACGTGGTGAACCGCGATGGGATGGGAAAGTTTAAGTCGAATAACAGCGGTGTTTATCAGCAGCTCTCTGGTGCGTTGCCGGGCGGGGTTTGGGCGATGCCGGCGTATTTTAACAACACGATTTATTACGGGTCGGTGGGCAGTCCGATTCTCGCGTTTACGATCACGAATGCGAAGTTGTCCACTGCGTCGACGGCGCACACCGCCAATAGCTTCGGATATCCGGGCGCGACGCCCAGCGTTTCGGCGAATGGCGCAAGCAACGGCATCGTCTGGGCTTCGGAGAACACCAGCCCCGGCGTGCTGCACGCTTACAATGCCAGCAATCTCAATGAGATTTACAACAGCAATCAGGCCACCGGCGGACGCGATCAGTTTGGCGCGAGCAATAAGTACATCACGCCGATGATTGTGAATGGGAAGGTGTTTTTGGGGACTATGAATGGGGTGGCGGTGTTTGGGTTGCTGCCGTAGGACTTCATCAAGTTTTGTCATCCTGAGCGAAGTTGTTGTTCGCAACGCGAACAACAACGCAGTCGAAGGACCCCTACACCCTCACCATAAGATGGCGGTCTTGAAGAAGCCCCCTAGTTCAATCGCAGCAGTTGAGCGCGTAGGGGTCTCGAATCCGTGGCTGCTTCGTTTCACGAAACAGCCCCTGCGCTCAAGATGACATTTGATATGCAGCTAACTAGACTGAACGGATTTTTTTGATCTTTCTCCCCACTTGCAGGATTAGTGGCTGGCTCAGATCCAGCGAAACGTGGGCTTCGGTTTGGGGTTCGCCGTTTACTTTTACGGATTTCTGCTTTAGTTTCCGCCCCGCATCGCTGACGGATTCTGCGAGTCCGCATTGGGCTAACAGTTTGTCCAATCTCACCAGACCATGCGCCGTCACCTCGACTGAAACTTCCGTTTCCTCGATGTCCTCAGGCACTTCGCTTTTCTGGAACTGCTTGGCCCAATCTTCGGCGGCTTTGGTGGCGACGTCGGCGGAGTGAAAGTCCGTCACGATGCGGCGGCCTAAATCTTTCTTCGCTTCCATCGGATGC
>DATBAX010000141.1:0-5424 GCA_036271275.1 Terriglobales bacterium | reverse complement strand
CGCTATAACCACGAGACGCTGGCGGTGAAATACAAAGGCTACTCAATCGCGGATTTGCTCGAATCGTCGATCGCCGACGCTCTGCAAGTCCTCGAAAACATTCCGCTGGTCCAGCAAAAATTGAAGACAATGGTGGATGTCGGCCTGGGCTACATTCACCTGGGACAATCCGCAGTGACGCTCTCCGGCGGCGAAGCGCAGCGCATCAAGCTGGCACGCGAACTCAGCAAGCGGCAAACCGGCAAAACTTTATATTTGCTCGACGAACCCACCACAGGCTTGCACTTCGACGACGTAAAAAAACTGCTCGATGTGCTGCATCGCCTCACCGATCTCGGCAATACCATCATCATCATCGAACACAACCTCGATGTCATCCGCAATGCCGACTGGCTCATTGATCTCGGTCCTGAAGGCGGCGAAGACGGAGGGAAGATTGTGGCCCAGGGAACGCCCGAACAAGTGGCGCGAGTCAAGAAATCCTACACCGGACAAGCTTTGCTACAGTACTTTAACGGCAGCCCGGTCAGGATGCGGAAAGAGACTTCCATCGCGTAGAGTGTGGGCAACTCCAATATCGTGGCCGACCTGAACAATTCGTTTCCAGCGCTGGTGCCTGAGCAGCTTGATGTTGCCGGTCCGTCAACCCAGACGCCGCCGGCCCCCGATCCAATCAATCCGCACGCCGAAAATCCTCCCTGGAGTGGCCTTGATCTCCTGCTGATGGCGCTGGTACTGATCTTCGCGCTGTTGTTTTTTACAACTATCTCATTCGGAATCAGCTCAATTTTTTCTCATCGGTCACTCAAAGAATTGGCCAAAGATCCGGGAACGCTGACCATCGTCCCGGCCATGGCGTTTTCCTACCTGTTCGTAATGACATTTATGTACTTGCGACTGGCGCGAGTCCGCAACGCGCAGTTCTGGCAAGCCGTGAGCTGGCGGTGGCCGAGCGGGAATAGTTGGCTAGGATTTGTTATTGCCGGCGGCGTCACGGCGATTGCGATGGGCCTGCTTTCGCGGCTTCTGCCCATGCCGAAATCGCTTCCCGTAGACAAATTTTTCGGCGACCGTCGCAGCGCCTACGCGATGGTTTTCTTCGGTGTCCTGATTGCTCCTCTCGCGGAGGAGTTGGTGTTTCGCGGTTTTCTTTATCCCGTCCTCGACCGCTGGCTGGAGACACTGTTCATGTTTCCCCAAAGACTTCGGCGCGGCGGTTTGTGGATCTGCGTAGTCGCAGGTTGGGGATATCTGGTACACAAGATGCCGCATTCCAGCACCGGATTGTTGGCTGGTCTGATTGCGATCCCTATTCTTGGAATATTTTTGGCGCGAAGCACGAACCCAGGAGGAAAGCCGGCTCAAGCGGTCCTGTTACCCGGAGTCAGCATTCTAGTGTGGGGGTTTGTCGCGAGGTCTCTGCCAGGTCACAGCCTGTTGTACGCCACGGCAGCCTTGCTGGGCTTGGCCATTGTGCTCATGGCGATTGGATTTGCCCAGGCGTGGCATGCATCGTCGGCGAGCACGGTCGGAAGAATTCTCGCCGTGCTAATGACGTCTGCGGCGTTCGCCATGATGCATAGCGACCAACTCGGAAGCGCGTGGGCTCCGTTGCTCGTACTGTTTGTCGTCGGTTGCATACTCACCCTGACGCGAGTGGTCACGCGAGCGGTCGCTCCCGGAGTCCTGCTGCATGCGGGTTATAACGGCACGCTGTTTGGTTTGATGTACATCGCTACCGACCATTTCCGCCATCTGGAGAGGATGACGCAGTAGGGAAGTCGATCATGCCTGGCCATGGATTTGCTCGGATTGTCGCTGATTTTATTTTTATATCTGCGCTTATCCGCACAAATCCGTGGCCAAGCATTGCCGTGATATCTTAGTTTTTCCATGCCTACTGCTCGCCAGGAATTATTGAGTCTGCTTGCCAGGAAATCTTTCCGCCTGGGGGAGTTCAAGCTTTCCTCGGGCGGGACCAGCGACTATTACATCGACTGCCGCATCACCACTTTGGACGCGCGCGGGGCCCAGCTTACCGGCCAGGTTTTTCTGGAAGAAATCCACAAGCGGGGATGGAAGCCGCAAGCCATCGGCGGATTGACCATGGGTGCCGACCCGATCGTAGTCGCGGCCGCAGTGATCAGTGGCGAACTGAACGGATTTTTAGTCCGCAAAGCCGAAAAGCAGCACGGCACCGGGCAGCGCGTCGAAGGCTTCCGCGAAAAAGGCGCGCGCGTAGTGATTGTGGACGACGTCTGCACCACCGGGTCTTCCACCATCCAGGCGATCGAAGCCGCCCGCGAATTCGGATTTGAAGTTGTCGGCGTAATGTGTCTGGTAGAGCGTCAGGAAGCCGGTGGACGCCCGAACGTAGAGAAGGCAGCGTCACCAGCACCATTCATTTCGCTCTTCACCGCCGCCGACGTCCGCAAAGAACATATATCGCAAAAATAATCGGAAGCCGTAACTCCAGCCAACGACTAACGGCCAACGACCAACGACTGACTCTATGATTGAAACTCTCGAATGGACCGACAAAGGCGTGCGCTTCATCGATCAGACGAAGCTGCCCATGGAAGAAACTTACGTCAACTGCACCACCTATGATCAGGTGGCGGATGTGATTCGCGATATGGTGGTGCGCGGTGCGCCGGCGATCGGCGTCGCTGCCGCGATGGGCATCGCTCTCGGCGTGCAGAATTCGAAAGCGGAAAACACCGGCGATCTGAAACGCGACTTCGACCGGATTTGTGACGTCATTGGAAAAACCCGGCCGACGGCGGTGAATTTATTCTGGGCCATCCGCCGCATGCAGGAGAAGTTCGAGACGCTTCGAGTTCGTCCCATTCCCCAGATCAAGCAGTCGTTAATTGAAGAAGCCAAGCGTATGCACGCGGAAGATATTGCCGCGAACCGCGCCATGGGCCTCCACGGAGCAACTCTCATGCCGGCGACCGGAGGGGTTCTCACTCATTGCAATGCGGGCGCGCTTGCGACCTGCGGCTACGGCACGGCGCTAGGCGTGATCCGCGCGGCTTTTGAGCAAGGCAAAAAGATCCAAGTCTATGCCGACGAAACACGGCCGTTCCTGCAAGGCTCGCGATTGACCGCATGGGAGTTGATGAAGGATGGCATCCCGACGACGGTTATTTCAGACAACATGTCAGGCGCGATGATGAGGCAGGGAAAAATTCAGGCGATCGTAGTCGGAGCCGATCGCATCGCGGCCAATGGCGATGTAGCCAATAAAATTGGAACGTACACCGTCGCGGTATTGGCGAAAGAACATGGCATCCCGTTCTACGTGGCAGCGCCAATCTCGACCGTCGATCTCGAAACTCCCGACGGCAGCAAGATTCCCATCGAACAAAGAAATCCCCGTGAAGTGACGCACATTGCCGGAAAACAAATGGTCCCCGATGGCGTGAGCATAGAAAATCCCGCCTTCGACGTAACCCCGGCAAAGTATGTGACGGCGATCGTAACGGAACGAGGCATAGCGCGCGCGCCGTATGAAGAGTCATTGAAGAAACTGAGTGGGATGAGTAATTAGCACTTGGCAGCGCTTGGCATTCAGCGCTCAGCATTCAGCCCTTCAACACTCAGCCCTCTATATAACCCTTGTCATCCCGAGCGAAGCCGAGGGACCTTGCGTTCCTCCGCCCCAAAAGGCGCCTCTAAAAACACGGGTTCCCCCGGCTCGCTCGCGATGACAGTGTCTCCAAAAACGAAGGCTGCAAAGATCATCCCGCTGCCCTAATGGCTGAGTGCCAAATGCCCATCGCCCGGGAACTTTTCGCCTCCATCCTACGTAAAATAATCACAGAGAGGTCTCGCTATGTTCACATTCCTGCTCTGGTGCATTCTTTTCGTAGTTTGTTGGCCGCTGGCCTTGCTCGCACTGGTCGCCTATCCGTTCGTGTGGCTAGTTCTCCTGCCGTTTCGCATCGTCGGAATCGCCGTCCATGGCGCCCTGGCAACCGTCTGGGCAGTTGTGATGCTTCCCGCGCGATTGTTGTCAGCGCCGTTTCGCGTCTGATTGGACGACCCAAAAAATGGGCACATCGCTGTGCCCTTTTTTGTGGGGAGGACGTTACCGCTGGACCGTCCATGGCTCTCAGCATCTCAATCCCAGCGATCGCTCTGCTCTCGATACTTGCGCGCTTCGGATTGGATGCCCAACGGGTCGACGCTGATTTCATTCGCCACAATTCTTTCCCCCGCGGCGGACTTGGCGGCTTCCACCGCCCTTTGCCTGGCGTTCTCCGACTCGACCTTGCCGGACAAAGTAATAGTGTTTCTGCGCACGTCTTCGCTAATGAACAAGTTCGTGTAGTTGGCCCGAGTGAGCGCCTTCCGAACATTGTCCTTATAGGCGATGGTGCGTGAGCACCCAATGGAAGCTAAGACAAGCAATACCGCTGCCAAGGGCAACACTGTTGGTTTGAAAGCGCGCATGATTGCGGCCTTAAACGGCAGCCCTTCGACCGGTCAACAAATTTACGACCAGCACGATGAGAGCAACCACGAGCAACAGATGAATTAAGCCTCCGGCTACATGCAGACTAAAGCCGAGAAGCCACAAGATCAGCAGCACTACGAAAACAGTCCAAAGCATAGAAGCCTCCTTAGGCAAGAGCAGACTACGTGGAAACGACTTCGCGTCCTATCAGGTTCATGCCTTAGACTCGTGCTAATTCCGCCCTAGAATCTATGGTTGTGATTACTGATGCGATTTGAAAATGCAGCGGGCGCTCCGTCCTTCTCGCAGTTTGCGAGAGGGCGGGGTTCTTGAACTTACTGCGTCCCCTGTCTTTGCTAGCTCCGCTCAAAATCCGACCCTGCTCTGTGACTAGCGACGCCCGGCCCATCCCTGTTAACATCCGTCGCAATGGCAGCGCGCAAGAGCACTAACAAGAAGACTTCCAAATCCAAGACGCTGGGCCGGACCGTTGACCGTTCCGCAATTCCTCCAGATGCACGTGGTGACTTGGTCATCATTACCGGCATGAGCGGATCGGGAAAGGCCTCGGTCCTGAAGGCCTTCGAAGATCTCGGCTACTACTGCGTGGACAATCTGCCGGTGGGGCTCATTCCTCGATTCGCCGAGTTGGTCGGCCAATCTTCAGAAATCGAGCGCACTGCTTTAGTAGTGGATGTCCGCGAAGGCACGCAGCTCGAATCCCTGCCATCGATCATCAAGTCGGTAAAACGCATGCTGCCGACACGCATGATTTTTCTCGAAGCGTCAGACGCCGTTCTGCTTCGCCGCTTCAGCGAGACTCGCCGCCCGCATCCGCTCGGAATCCATGCGCCAGTGAAATCTTCCCTGACTGCCGAGCGCCGGCAACTCAAAAAGATCCGTGCGCTCGCCGACATGGTCATCGACACTTCGAAGTTCAACGTCCACGAACTTCGCTC
>DATBAX010000140.1:0-4318 GCA_036271275.1 Terriglobales bacterium | reverse complement strand
GCAATTACACCAACTATCACCAAAATGGGACATGGTTGGTGTAAATGAGATTTTTGGCCAATGATCAGACCAGAGTCAGCGGCCGGCTCCTGCAAGCCCGGTTTTGGTTTTAGTGGGGACGGTACACATCCGAGACCAGTTTTTTAACGATCCATCTTTTCCAGGATTGGTCCGAGAACATAGGCCACAAAGAATCCGCCGCTCCAGATTAGGGCCGAGCCCCAAAGGATGACACGGCTCACCTTGCTGACCTCACCGCAGGTGGTTGGATCGTCGGCTTCGCAAGCCTCGCCTTCACGCAGACGCGGCGCGATGATATAAGTCATCACAAAACTTGCCGCGATCAGACTTCCAGCGATGCTGAAAGTCCATATCTTGTGCCGCGACAGGCTCACAAGCCACGGCGCCGCCGACAGCAGTGATGCCACTGCTGTCCCCATTCCCAGCAAAACGAGCACGGACGGCAATGCGCAACAAATCAGCGTGCTGAAAGAACTGAAGAGCGAGAAATAATTGAGCAGGGCCGCCCGCTTGGCCCTGCGTTCCAAGGAAATGGTTGAGAGATCCGCAATCATTGCGCCTCCGTGATTGTGTTGTAACGCAGCGTATTGGACACCTTCCCTTTGGCCGCTTGTGGCAGAACCCCAGTGACGGTCACGGTCTTGTCGAACAGAGCGGAGATGTCTGTGCTTACTGCGGCCGGAGTGAGTGCATAGTGATCCTGAGTGCCTGTCACGTCAAGAAAGGGCACGCTCACCGTGCCACTGAGTTTGCCGCGCACGACCACCATCGCATCCTTGTGAGTGAAGCCGTTCTTTTCGACCGCCTCGTTGAACTGACGCATCGCAGCGCCATTGCCGGGATTCAGTTTGATGGTGACGAGCCCTGTATTGAGATCGACGTCCACCGTATTCACCCCCTGGATTCCTTTCATCGAGACGTGGATGGCATGAGCGCACGGAGCACAATCCATGCCGAAGACAGTGAGATTCACTTGTTGATACTCGGCATGGGCCGCGAGAGAAGCGAGTGCGATAAAACCTGCTACCAGAATGTTTTTCATGTCAGTCCTTTCAGTGCGAGTTAGTGCGAGCGGAATATTTGAGATAACTGAAGTTGATGGCGAAGCGAATGTGTTCGCGGCCATAGATCGAGCTGGAGGCATCCCGGAAAAGCGGCGCCTGCACTCCGCCTGAGATGGCAACCGTTTTCAGGATCGCCAGCACCGAAGGGCCAAGCCAAAGCGTTGTCGTGCTGGTGTTCGGAAGAGCCGCTCCCCCAAGCACAACATTCCCGGTATGTTCTCCAGTCAGTTCTGCAAAGCCACGATAGTCCCACTGGTCTGACCTTCTGCGGAGTCGAGCCGGACGATAGCCGTACACTCCGCTCCAGGAAATGGTGTCAGGACGACGACTTAACGAACTCTCAGCGAAGCGCGTATAGCCCCCACCGAACCACACGTATTGGCTGCGTGAAGCCATGCCGGTGGCAAGAGTCCCTGCAATTCCTGGTGCTCGATGCACACCGGCGAGTATCCCAGAGTCTTGTTGAGGTCCCGGAACCACTAAGAGGACAGAAGCTGTAGATTCAATCCGTTTTCCGACGCTGGTTACAGAGTGCAGAAAACGCCAGGACGTTCCGGCTGACCATTCGCCTCCGGAGATAGTTCTGCTTTCAGATAACGAGCCGCTGCCGAACGTAGCTGGGATGAAGGCGGTGAATGTGACGTGAGGAGTGATGCCGTAACCGAATCCGGAGCCAGTAGAAAGCTCGGTTCCCTGGGAACCACTTCGGCCAAAAATACCCGTATCGAAACTCCACTCGCGGGCAGAATTGACTGGAGTCGCATAACCGAATACAGGGCCGTGATCAGCGGCAAAAACGATAGTTGGAACAGCAATAGCATAGGCGAGAAACATGACAAATTTCATGGGACGCTCCTTCGATTGAACCGAATGAAATGCGGGCACACGAGAGGTGTGCAGTCATCGGCTTCGAGGAAGGATCAGACTCGCAGGATGGTTATTTTCGCGGACAGCAGTCCCGGCGGAGAATGCTCTTCAGAAATTCGGGACGGGAACAGAGGGAAAGATTGAACTGTAACTTGATTTGGTACGTGCCAAACAATCACGGCACATTGAACGATAGAAATGGGGGCAGAGGTTGCAAGCTGCGGGTGGTCGTCGGTGCGGACTTTCGTCTGGCAACAACCCATCTTTGCCATCTCAGGACAGTTGCCGTGCATGGATCGGCAACAAGCCTTTTCCTCGCGGCTCATCGCGCTCCCCGTGACGCACGCCATTACCGGCGCGGCAGTCGAGAGAACAAGCAAGATCGCGACGAAGCTTGCCAGACGATTCATACATCGTGATTATACCCCGTGTCTCTAGATGAGAATGGGGGCATGATTGGATTACTGTTGTAAGCAGCAATTTCGCCAACTATCAGGTGGTCTGCGCCGCCACCAAATCTTTCCTTATAATCCTCAAATGATGACGCCGGAGATCGACCATCTTGCAATGCTGGCGGTAGCGGTAGCGGAAGCCCGTCAGGGATTGGCGGAAGGCGGAATTCCCATTGGTGCTGCAATTTTTGATGCCGGCGGGAAACTGATTGGATCCGGCCATAACCGGCGAGTGCAGAATGGCGATCCTTCGCTGCATGGCGAGACAGATGCGTTCCGCAATGCGGGACGGCAACGCAGCTATCGGAATCTGACTATGGTGACCACGCTTGCGCCGTGCTGGTATTGCAGCGGTCTGGTCCGGCAATTTGGATTCGGAAGGTTGGTGGTCGGCGAGAGCCGAAATTTTCAGGGTGGGTTGGAATGGTTGCGCTCACTCGGAGTGCAGGTGTTCGATCTCGATTCCGGCGAGTGCGCTGCGATGCTGGGCGATTACATTCGGGCCAATCCCGCAATTTGGAACGAGGACATTGGCGAGGAGTGACGACGCGCGCTATTCGAAATTGACAGTGAAGTCGGCTTTGACCACTTTGATGCGAGCGCCGCCGGGAGAATTGTTGAATACGAGACGGTAGTTCTTTGGCTGGTCCAGCGTGGGATGAGCGGCGTAAGTCACCGTCTGACTATGAGAAGGATCGACCGCGTAGCTGGCGCCTCCCCGTTTGCCGTGCGAGAAGTCGTCGAATTCCTGGTCGGTCAAAATCAGCAGATCGACGTCCGCGCTTTCATTACTAAGTAAATCACCGGCGCTATTCTTGGCGAACGATTCGAAGGTCCCGTGCAACGTGGGCCGGGAGACTTGCGGGGGAACCTGGAATTCGAATGCCTGGCTGGTCTTGACCGTAAAAGTCTTGTGCAGAAAATTGTCTGCCGGCCTGGGCTTGGAAACGACAACATGATCGACGGAGGCAGGCTGCTCTTGTCCTTCGGGCTCTGGCTGGCTTTTTGAACAAGCGGCAAGAGATAGCAGAACAGCGCCAATCAGCATGCAAGGAACCCGGCGAGTCACTGTTGTTTACTCGGCTTTCCGTACTCGGTGGTGTAGTGCAATTTTATTTCTCCGCAGGTGCCGCGCTCCGGCGAATATACAACGCAGGTATCGAAGGGACGAGAATACACGTGCAGGCTCACCGCCCGCTGATTGAACTCGCGCGGATTGAGTACGCGATGTACGGGCTCGAGCGGATCGACCGCGCAAGGATGGCCGGGATTCATCTCCACGGTATCCGCAGTTTCTAGTTGGGAGACGCCTTCTTCGAGCTTTTGCGAGACGACATGAAAGTTCTCGACCTGCAATCGGCCGATGGGGACGGCCATCCAGCAATTCTGGTCTTTATGATTGTGCACGGAACTTGCCTGACCGACTTCCCAGCAAATGGCCACCAATTCGTAGAGCGGCGTTTTGTCGATGAGATTGCGGGTGTAGTGTTGGCGGTCCCAGTTCAAGTAGGGCGCAAGAGTGTCGGGCGCGACCGGTACGTGGGTCAGGAAATTTAGGATTTGTTCGGTGGGACCGAAAGCGGTTTCGGGGAATTTTCGCAATTGCGCTACAAAATCTTGAATGGGAATCTGTGTTGTCGTGGTCATGTTTTTCCCCCGCTGGTATGGAGATTATATCGCTTTGGCTTCAGCGAGATCGAGAGTTCCCCTGCGGGCGCGTTGTCAAAGGCCGATCCTCCGGAGTTTGGTTTGCAGCTTGACTGACGAGCGTAGTTATTCGACGAACATGCAGTCGCCGTAGGAATAGAACCTGTAGCGTTGCTCTACCGCGTGCTTGTAGGCTGCGAGAACAGATTCTTTGCCGGCGAAGGCACAGACCAGCATGAGCAGAGTCGATTGCGGCAGGTGGAAGTT
>DATBAX010000139.1:0-5620 GCA_036271275.1 Terriglobales bacterium | reverse complement strand
GTGATGCAATTCCAGAAGCAGGGCTCAGTGCTGGATGTGGGAAGTTCGCGAGGAAATTTCCTGATCGCCATGCGGAGCGCGGGCTTTGGGGTTTACGGTGTGGAGCCTTCCCCGAAAAATAGCGCGTTCGCGCGCGCCTCAAACGGCATCGATACTTACACCGGTACGATCGAGGAATTTCTGGCCGCCCCGACCCGGCGCGACTTCCATGTGATCACCATCCTTAACGTGATCGAGCATGTGCCGAATCCCAGAGATGTGCTCTGCCAGTTGCGGGGACTTCTGGTCAAAGGAGGCTTGCTGGTACTCGCGGTGCCGGACGCCCGGCTTCACGCCTTGATCGGCAATACCAGAAAGTGGTTGGGATTCTCGGACCCATTCTGGATGAACACTCGCAAGCATCCATTGGTAGGATTCGATCCTCCGGCTCATCTTTGTTCGTTTGAACCCAAAACTATTTCCCGAATGGTGGAGAAGTGTGGTTTTCAAACGCTCGCGCTACGGAATGCACCGGTGATTCTCAATCAGGATCTCTGGAAAAATGCAGTCAAGACAGTCTTGCATGCGGGATCCGAGTTGCTGTTTTACGCTTCATTGGGCCGGACAGTTTTGGGTTACTCCACGATCGTCGCAGCCCGTAAGCTCGAATGAAATCCAATATACGCAAAGTTGTTGTCCCCGCCGCCGGGCTGGGGACACGGTTCCTGCCCGCCACGAGAGTTGTGCCCAAGGAATTGCTGCCCATCGCGGGCAAACCGCTCATCCAGTTCGCAGTCGAGGAAGCGGCGGCGAGCGGAATAGAAACCGTGATCCTGGTACTCAGCCGCAGCAAGAGTCAGGTGGCTGAACACTTTCAGCGGAGCTTTTTTCTCGAAGACTTTCTGTCACGGCAGGGCCGGTACGGCGAAGAAGAGGAGCTCCGTAAGCTCTCAAGTATAGCCGAGATTAAAGTGGTATGGCAGGATGCGCAGTTGGGACTGGCCGACGCCATCCGCTGCGCGCGGCCGCTGATCCAGGACGAAGCTTTTGCAGTGCTTCTTCCAGATGCATTGATTGATTCGTCTCTTCCCTGTCTGGGTCAGCTATTGGCCTGCTATGAAAAACATCCCGGCTGTATTGTGGCTACGCAAACCGTCGAAGCCGCCGAAGTCGATCGTTTCGGAATTCTGGAACTGGTTTCCATTCCTGACCGGTGTTGCACTGGTCGAACCGCGCGAGTGACCTCCCTGCGAGAACGCCCACAACCGGGAACAACATCTTCGAGAAATGGAATTTTCGGACGCTACATTCTGGAGCCGGAGATATTTGCAGCCATCGAACTCACTCGTCCTTCGTTGGGGGGTGAATTACAGCTTACAGATTCGCTGTCCCTATGCTGCGGCCCCACGCCTCTTTACGCTCATCGTTTCGAAGGTCACCACTACGATTGCGGCAGCCCTGCCGGATTTGTTGAAGCCACCATTGCCTATGCCCTTAAAGATCCCGAGATCTCTGGCCGCTTACGTGCGCGATTTGCTGCCGACGAACAGCTGGCGGGTTAGTCGACTTTATTAGTTTTTGTTTCTTACATTCAGGAGAGTGAAATGAACTACACAGCCACGTACATTGAGGAAGCGGTCCAAATCCTTTGTCAACTTAATCACTCAAAAGTCGACCGCATGCTCGACGTTCTGCTCGAAGTGCGGAAACTCGGTGGACGTATCTTTTTCCTTGGAGTGGGAGGCGGAGCTGGGCATGCGTCCCATGCGGTCAACGATTTTCGCAAAATCGCCGGCATCGAGTGCTACGCACCAACGGACAACGTCTCTGAGTTGACCGCGCGCATCAACGACGATGGATGGGAGACGTCCTACAGAAATTGGCTGCGAGGAAGCCGCTTACACCAGCAAGACGCCGTGTTTGTTTTCTCCGTAGGCGGGGGAGACGCTGAACGGAAAATCAGCGCAAACCTGGTCTGCGCTCTGCAATACGCCAAACAAATCGGGGCCAAGATTTGCGGGATTGTAGGACGCGATGGCGGATTTACCGCCCAGGTTTCAGATGCCTGTATCGTCGTGCCCACGGTGAATCCCGCGACCGTCACCGCTCATACAGAATCTTTCCAAGCCGTGATCTGGCACTTGCTCGTCTCCCACCCTAGAATGAAAGCGATGGAGATGAAGTGGGAATCCGTGGCTCCAGCGCTGGCAACTTCTCGACCGACCGAAACACCATCTCCACTTTTGTCCCTTCAGCCCTCGTCTTAAGGATGTCGTTCTACAGCGCCCGTCCGGCGCTCGCGCCGGACGCCCACGCCCATTGAAAATTAAATCCCCCCAACTGCCCCGTCACATCCACTACTTCTCCGATAAAAAATAAGCCAGGAACTTTCCGGCTCTCCATCGTCTTTGCCGACAATTCGTCGGCGCTCACCCCGCCTGCGGTAACCTCAGCCTTCTCATAGCCTTCCGTTCCTACCGGAGTCACGGCCCACTCGTGTATCTGACGCTCCATCCCTTGCAGGGCGGAGTTTGTCCAGGCGGTTGGAGCGTGATGGTCTAACCAGCGGTTAGCCAGGCGATTGGGCAGGACTGTCTGCACAGCCGCGCGCAGAAACGCAATATTTCTTGGAGCAGTCGATTCGACGAGCGCCGAGGTCACGGTGTGACCCGGCGCCAGATCGATGAACACCTGCTGCGGCTTTTTCCAATACGAAGAAATTTGCAAAACTGCAGGACCACTCAAGCCGCGATGGGTGATCAACATTTTTTCCCGGAAGTTTCGGCCGTCACAGGAAGCAACGACTTCGGCGGAAACTCCCGCCAGGTCTGCGTAGTTTTTGATATCTCCCGCTCCGAAAAGCAGCGGCACCAGCGCCGGTCGGGTTTTGCAAATCTTCAGTCCGAATTGCCGCGCGAGATCGTAGCCGAAGCCGGTAGTTCCCATCTTTGGAATCGATAGTCCGCCAGTGGCCACAACCAGGATTGGAGCATGAAATTCAGCCTCTCGGGTGCGCACGGCAAATTCCGTGGTGCGCGTTACTTCACGAATTTCCGAGTTCAAGAAAACTTGCACGCCAGATTCCCGGCACTCCTGCTCAAGCATTCCTAAAATATCCTGAGCGGAACGATCGCAGAAAAGTTGGCCAAGAGTTTTTTCGTGATAGGGGATGCCATGCTTTTCGACGAGTGCAAGAAAATCCGCAGGAGTGTAGCGAGCGAGGGCTGATTTGGCAAAGTGCGGGTTGTTGGAAATAAAGTTTTCTGGCGAACAATAAACATTGGTGAAGTTGCAGCGTCCGCCGCCGGAGATGAGGATTTTCTTCCCGATGCGCTCGGCGCGTTCGAGGAGGGCCACCTTGCGTCCCCGTTTGCCGGCTTCGGCGGCACACATCAAACCTGCAGCGCCACCACCTAGCACCAAAGCGTCAAAGTTCTGGACCAAGAAACTCCCATTCACAGCCGCAAAAAGATTCTACCGGCCACTTTCACTTTTGGGTGCGAGAGATCGGTTCTCTGGTCATTTCTCCATCTACCATTCGCCAGACGTTCGAAGGATTGTCATCTTTCAGTTCTTCTGGAAGCGCCGCGTTCGGGAATCCTTGATAGCACACGGGACGCGCGAAACGAAAAATTGCCTGGCTGCCCACGGACGTCGAGCGGCCGTCCGACGTTGCTGGATAAGGCCCGCCATGCACCATCGCATGCGAAACTTCGACGCCCGTCGGGAAGCCATTTAAGACGAGCCGCCCCACTTTGCGTTCGAGAATCGCGATGAGATCGCTGAAATCATCCAGGTCCTGTTCCGTGCCATGAATGGTCGCGGTCAAATGTCCCTCCAGAGAGCGCGCCGCTTCGAGCAGTTCGTTGCGGTCCGAGTGACGAACCAGAAGTGTGGCCGGTCCAAAAATCTCCTCGGCTAATTCCGGGTCCTTCAAAAGGGAGTGAGCGTCCGTCTCGAAGAGCGCGGCCCCAACACTTTGACCGGGGTCGCTATGCTGATTTTCTGCAAGAAGCCTCAAACTCTTTTTGGCCTTGCGGGCAACGAGGCCCGAACGATAGGAAGATTGGATGGCGCCCGTCAGCAAATGAAATGGCGACGATCCGCCAACAGATTTTTGCAATTGCGTGAGAAAGCTGGACGCATCCTCACCTTCAGGCAGAAAAACCATACCGGGTTTGGTGCAAAACTGGCCCGCGCCCAAGGTGAACGAAATATGCAATCCACTGGCAATGGTTTCCGCGTGATGCCGCAGCGCTTCCGGGAGAATAAACACCGGATTCACGCTGCTCATCTCGGCATAGAACGGAATGGGCTCTGGGCGTCCCGCAGCAATCCCCATTAGGATTTTCCCGGCGAGTCGCGATCCGGTGAAGGCGGCGGCCTTCACCAGCGGATGCTTCAACAATGCTGTTCCAACTTCATTGCCCCGATCGAAGAGCAGTGAAAATACTCCTTTCGGCAAATTGCATTCGCGGACTGCATCGCGCAATGCCTGACCGACCAACTCGCTGGTTCCGGGATGCGCAGGGTGCGCTTTGAAAATGACCGGGTTCCCGGCAGCCAGAGCCGATGCTGTGTCGCCACCCGCTACTGAAAACGCCAGCGGAAAGTTGCTTGCGCCGAATACGACCACTGGGCCCAGGGAACGCAGCATCGAACGAATGTCCGGCTTTGGCGCGGGCTTCCGATCGGGATCGGCGCGGTCGATCCTCGGCGTGGTCCATGAACCCTCTTCCACCACCTGTGCGAACAATCGAAGTTGCCCACAGGTTCTTCCGACTTCGCCCTGGAGCCGGGCTTTCGGAAGAGCAGTTTCTGCTTCTGCCAGTTCGATGATTTCGTTCGCGATCGCTTCGATGTTGGTTGCGATCGCGCGCAGAAATACGGCTTTTTCGCGTCCCGAAATTCTGGAATAGATCGCGAAAGCTTCGTGGGCGAGATTCACCGCGGTATCGATTTCCTGCGGACTGGCAGAGAAGAAATCCTGCGGCAGGCGCTCGCCAGTCTTGGGATTTGTAGCGTGGAAATCTTCGCTGCCTGCAGCGCCTTCCCGAAATCCGATAATTGACTTCCCTGTCAGCTTCAATGTTCACCTCAAAATTACAAACAGATTCGCCTCGACGCACCGATCACGTGCAGATGACTGCGGAGGCAGTGCTCTTTGGGCGATTTAACTTAGGATAGAATACCGGGTAAACGTTTTCTAGTCGCGTCATTCATTTCCGGCGATTGCGATTTCCAAGGAGAGACAATTGTTGCGTTGGCGAATTGCCGTTCTGGTCAGCGCCGCAATTGCTATTAGCTATTTGGACCGTCAAACCCTTCCGGTCGCGATCAAAGCTATCACCCGCGATATTCCTCTCAGCAATCAACAGTTTTCCTATTTGCAATCGGCGTTTCTCCTTTCTTATGCGTTCATGTATGCCGGTGGTGGCAAGTTGGCTGACGTTCTAGGTACGCGTCTTGGATTCACAGTGATCATGCTGTTCTGGTCTTTTGCATGCCTTAGTCACGGGCTGGCGATCAGCTTTGCCATGCTTGCGGTGAGCCGATTTTTACTCGGCATGGGCGAAGGCGGTGCATTTCCTGCAGCTACGAGAGTTGTGGCGGAGTGGTTTCCAGTTCACGAACGCGCGAC
>DATBAX010000138.1:0-5928 GCA_036271275.1 Terriglobales bacterium | reverse complement strand
GTGGAACTATCTCCACAAAGTTATCGAAATCCCATTAATCCCCACGCTGCTGATTACGATTCTTCCCGGCCTGATCTTCGGGGGATGCGTCTTGCTCTATCGTTACTCCCTTCGCACCTCAATATGGCGGGCCGCTTTGATCTTTCCCAGCTCCTGGGTCGTCTACGAATTTGTCAGCGAGAGCCTCTCGCCACATAGTACGGCGGGCAATATCGGCTACAGCCAAATGCACTTTTTGCCTATTCTGCAACTGGCGTCGATCACCGGCATTTGGGGAATCACTTTTTGTATGTTTCTGTTTGCCGCAGTCGTGAGTGTGCTCTTAAGCGATAACAATCGCCAAGTAAAAAGGAATTTCGCGATCACTGTTGTCATTTTTTTCGCGATAATCCTGGGTTTCGGCGCCTGGCGGCTACACTCTACGCCTCCGGAAGAGAACACAGTCGAGGTCGGGTTGCTCGTCTCCGATCTACGTCAAAATATCCTGACCGAAAAGCACGCCGACACCATTCGCCTGATGCACGACTACGCTGCCGAAGCAGAAAAGTTAGCGGCACGAGGAGCAAGAGTCGTCATCATTCCGGAAAAGATTGCGGTGGTATTGGATTCCGATCTCCCGGAAATCGATCCGCTGTTCACAGCGGTCGCGGTGAAAACCGGAACAATCGTGATCGTGGGCGTCATCCATCCCACGACCGGTGCGAAGTGGAATGAGGCGCGTCTTTATTTTTCCGATGGAACAGTGCGCACTTACGATAAGCACCACATGCTGCCATCGTTCGAATCGAACCTCAAACCCGGCACGGAGCGCGTCGAGTGGCGGGAGCCTTCCGGAAAATGGGGCATCACGATTTGCAAAGACATGGATTTTCCCCGCCTCAGCCGCGAATACGGCAACGACGGTATCGGACTGCTGCTCGTGCCCGCATGGGATTTCGACATTGACGGCTGGCAGCACGGCAGCATGGCAATTCTGCGCGGTGTAGAGAGTGGTTTCAGCATCGCTCGCGCTCCCAAGCAAGGCATCCTCGCCGTCACCGACGATCGAGGACGCATCCTGGCCGAGCAGGTGACATCCGCTTCCGTGCCCTTCACATCACTCCTGGCCGCCGTCCCAGTGCATCACGACAACACGCTCTACGCCCGCTTCGGCGACTGGTTTGGATATGCAAATATTGGCTTGTTATTGATACTGCTGGTCAGCGCAAAGTGGCAAAAGCGCCAAGTTCATACGCCACTCAGGCGAGGATTTTCGTGCTGAGAAAACGGTCTACCGCTTACGAAACACTTCAAAAATTAAATTGAAGAGTTGGACAATAGTCATTCCAATCGCCACATAGACGACAACTTCCAGCCGGCGCACCGCCGCTTCCGTGTTCCGTAGTAAATCGGAGACGTCTTTTGTGGTTTGGCACAACGTATCGGCGAGCTGTTCGAAGTGCTGGGTGGACGCTCTCATTTTTTCCACGCCGCGTGACATTCCCAGCGACGCATCCGCCACCTGCTGTCCGTTTCGCAAATCCAACTCAGCCTTACAGGCCGCCCACCACGGGCTTCCCGGCGCATTGTCATACATGCGCTCGCGGATCTCCTCATAGGACCGGGTGCGCAGCAACTGCACCAGCGCCTGGGCCTTGTCGATTGTCTGTGGTTCTTCGGTGGAGACCGGCATAGATCAGAAGTCTAGCAGGCAATTTTCCCGCAGTTGAGATACCCGAAGTTCCATTCCCACCCTTGGCCTTCGGCCCAAATTGGACACGGATAAACACGTTACCACTAGGTTTTCAACAACGTCCGAAGCAGGGCAGACACGCCATTCCACGTGATCTGCACTCCGATACACAAAAGCACAAACGAAATGACACGCAGGATGCCATGCGCCGTCTGCGGTGAAATGTGTTCCGTGATCTTGGGTGCATATCCGTAACTCACGAAAACAATCAGGCTCAAGATTACTACCGCCAGAAAAACTCCCAGATGAGTCATGAATTCGTCGAAGAGTACGGGACTGGTTGCCTGCGCGCTCAGAGTCAGCATCACAACGATGCAGCCCGGCCCGGCAGTTAGAGGAAATGTCAACGGATAAAAAACTTTTTCCTGCAAAGATTCGAAGCTGACTTCGACAACCTGCGCCTGATCAGGACTGGTCTGTGGTTCGGCTTGATTCAGCAATGTCCATCCGATGGTCGCCAGCACCAATCCCCCGGCAACTTGCACCACTGGAAGCGAGATGCCAAAGAACTTCAGCACCGCTGTGCCCACTAATTCCACGATGATAAGGAAGAGCGTCGTGCGGATAGCAATCTTAAATGCAAGCTTGCGGAACACCGGCGCCGGCGCATTGCCCGCCACGCCAAGCAATATCAATGCCGATCCCAACGGATTGATCACCGGCAGCAGCGCGCTAAATGCCAGCAGGAAAAATTTTAGAATTAGAGAAAAGCTTCCCATGAAGCGAAAAGAATAGCACCTAACCCGTCACGGGTGACCGGTCTCGGGTCTCCGGTCTTAGTCTCCGGGTATTGAGGGTGCCCCGTCCTTCCCGCGGGGTTTGCGGGAGGGCGGGGCTTCTCCTACCCCAATCGCCGTCAACGCATCCACGCTGAAAACGCGCTGCAGCCCCTGAACCTACATCTCCACGTCTTTAATATGCGTCGCGATATACCACTGGTTTCCGAACACATCTTTCACTGCGCCGCTGCGATCTCCATAATCATGGTCCGTCGGCTCGCTAATCGACGTCGCTCCAGCTGCAATCGC
The DNA here is from genome assembly GCA_036271275.1 of Terriglobales bacterium. Classification (GTDB taxonomy): domain Bacteria; phylum Acidobacteriota; class Terriglobia; order Terriglobales; family Acidobacteriaceae; genus DATBAX01. The sequence goes on along the minus strand of DATBAX010000138.1, from coordinate 3,168 downwards.
CCGATGATAAAGCTCATCGCAATTCGGCACATACAGATAGAACATCGTCGGCATGGGCTGATAGATCCCCTGCGCTTCGCTCATCTCCAAAGCCGAATCCCCGATTTTCATCGTCGTATGATGCATCACGCCATCGGGCGCGGTGTAGCGTCCCATTTCCTGCGCCCCGAACGCACGCTTCAAGAAATTGATCACCGGTTCGGCCCGCAGCGGTTGCAGATAAGGCTGCACATCGGGCGCGCCCTCTGACTTGTAGTCCGCTCCCTTGAAAGTAGCGATATACCAGAAGTTGCCGGCTGCATCCTTTACATTGGCAGTGCGCTCGCCGTACGGCTGGTCCGCAGGCGCCTGTAGCGAAGTCGCCCCCGCGGCCAACGCCTTCTGATAAACCGCATCGCAATCCGGAACATAAACATGGAACGCACTCGGCAGCGGATCGCCCTTCCACGCGCCGCCCGCGATGCCCCCGCCAATCATGATCATCGAATCGCCAATTCGGACTTCGGCATGGCGACCTCCAGCCGAACCCACGCTGCGGAATTTCTCTTCCGCGCCAAATGTTTTGGTCACGAAATCAATCAGCCCGTCGGCATCGCGCGCCACCAGGTAAGTGGTAAGCGTGTGATAGCCCTTCGGCACGGGACTCACCCCCGTCTCCTTCGTCGCCGGACGCGTCGCCATCGCCGCGAACCGTTTCTGAAGTTCTTCCAGCGAGACCGTCTCTTTGTGCGTGGCCACCACCCAGGTGTGACCAAAGGGGTCAGCGAGGTATCCCGAACGGTCGCCATAGAATTGGTCTGCAATCGGCCGCGTGATTTTCGCTCCCGCCGCCACAGCTCGTTCCGCGAATGCGTCCACGTCGTCCACATAGAGATGCATCTTTATGGGCGAGCCCCCCAGAGTTTCCGGGCTCATGCCGCCGTACTCGGGGAATTCGTCGGACAACATAATTCTGGAACCACTAATCTCAATTTCGGCGTGCCCAATTTCTCCGCTGGGCATGCTTAACCGCCCTTTTTCGATCGCGCCAAATGCTTTCTTGTAGAACTCGATCGCAGCCGCGGCGTTCCTGACAGTCAGGTACGCGGTGGCGCCCTCACGAATTGGGGTGACCGGCTCAGCTAAAGTTGACATTGATGCCCTCCTCAAATCAGATTTCAATCTGGCCCTGAATCTCTCTCGCGGCAGATCGCGCAATTCGGCGGCGACGCGAATCAGCGGCGCCGTGCGAGCGTCTCCCTTAACGCGGAGGGCCCTGCCCTTGGCATCGCTTAAGCGAGTGACGATCGCCTGTACTGCTTCGTCGAGTTGTTCGTACACGCTGACTTTAGCCATTCTTGCCACCTGGCTGCTTCTCGACATGACTGCGCAAATTCTGCAAACCGCGAAATTGCAATTGCTTCACTGCGCCTTCGCTGCGGCCTATTTCGGTTGCAATCTCGCGGATGCTTTTCTCTTCCGCAAAACGCATCACCACCACCCGCCGCTGATCTTCGGGCAACTCCTCCACCAGCCGGAATAATCGCGCGCGATGAATGGCGTCGGCGTAGTCAACTTCCGCCACTGCAATTTCTTCGGGATCCTCAAGATCGGAAACTTCTTTGGACGACCGTTTCGCCTGATCGACAATCGCATTGGAGGCGATCCGGAAAAGCCATCCCACAAACGGCACGCCCCGCCACTCGAAACGATTCAGGTTCGTCAGCGCTTTGTGAAACACCTCCGAAGTCAGGTCCTCGGCGGTTTCGCGGCTGTTCACACGCCTCGCGATATACGCATAAACCTGTTCAAAATGAATCTCATAGAGTTCGCCAAAGCACGCAGGGTCTTTTTGCGCAGCCTCGACCAGCAGGCGATCTTCCGCCTCCATTCGAGACCCTTTCGCTGCCGGCGCTCTAACGGCCATCGTTCCTCTAACTATAAAACTGTGGGAGGGGAAAAAGGTTACGGCGGGCAGGTTTAATTAAATCCGGTCATTTTGAACGGACTTTGTTCCGAGAGGAATCTCAGTGAAGAGTCAAAAGGGACGCTACACCCTTTAAGGTTGTTCCTGCGGTGTCTCTGGTCCGGCCACATCAACGTCCGCATTCTTCACATCAAACCCAGACGAAGGTTGACAGCTCGAATACTTCATCGGCGCCGTCGACTCATTCATCCGCTCCGTGCGCTCGACTCTATAACTGCGCATGGTGTAGCAGACTTGGTCCTGGGCTGGCCGAATGTTGTCGATAGTTAAATGCGCGAGACTTTCATCCCAACGATAGTGATCGATCGCCAAGCCATCCGCATTTGCAAGATCGAATTTCAGCGCGGGAGCGGATTGCAACGAATCGTCTGCCGTCTGACCACGAGCCGGCGCGACGCCCGCCACCAGCAATCCGAAAAGAAACAAAAGAAGGGTGGAGATTCTCATAAAAGATCCTCCTATGGGCAAATTGTAGCTCCAAAACTTGAGATGGAAACTGTCCAATGAATGGACGAGCCAGCCTCATGATGGATAGCACCGGTGGCCAGTTTGCTTGAGCCGTCCAAAAGTCCCGGAGGGACAACCAAGCTTAGCCCAGCGCGAAAGCGCTGGGTAGATGTGCGAACCGGAAGAGTCCCGGAGGGACGGCCGACTGGACGGCAGATCAAAGCAGCGCCCTTCGGTCGCGTGCTCACACATCGCATCTGCCTAGGACTTTTCGTCTTGGGCTAAGCTGGGTCGCCCTCCGGAGCTTGGTTCGCCGCACTGTGAATGCCAAGGGCAAAAGCTGAGAACTGAAAGCTGACGGCTGAGAGCCGCCCCCTCAACTCGCCTTCCGCACCGCTCCATACTGCTTCAACGCGATCCCGTTCGGATCCAGAATCTTGCGGTGCACCGAATCCCGTTCGAGCGAGAACGATTCCAATCCACTGATGTCCGCCGTTACCAGCCCCGCGTTCCGGCCCTCCACCAAATTAATACCCACATGATGGTGATAACCATCCCAGGACATGAACCGGAATGTTCCCCAATCCAGCGTGACGTTCATCCCCAGCGCTTCGTAGAATTCCTGCGAACGATCCAGATCAGACACCGTGAGATGCACATGTCCCAGGCGCGTCCCCGCTGGAAACCCGCTCCACTCCGGCCCGGAGAGCTGCGTCAGTTCATCAAGATCAAGCGCCCATGTCGCCATCTTCACC
>DATBAX010000137.1:0-20003 GCA_036271275.1 Terriglobales bacterium | reverse complement strand
CCACATTGGCCGGTATGGCTCCAGGGCCTTCGCAATGCGAATGGCCGACGGCAGGTTCCAGAAGCCATGAAACTCGATCGCGACTTCCATCTCCTCGCCAACTTCTTCGCGGATCAAACGCAGGGGTTCGATGGCCCGCTTCAGTTGTTCGGCGGAAATATAATTACCGCCATTTTCCCTGGCGATGCCGTCAAACGGCCAGATCTTCATGGCCCGAACATTGCTGGCGAGCAACTCGCGCGCCAATTTCGCTGGTTCTTTATTGAAATCCACCCGGTCATAGCAGGTGTTGTAAATCCGAATCGATTCGCGCGACGCGCCCCCGAGCATTTTGTAGATAGGTTGATTGGCGGCTTTGCCCATGAGGTCCCAAAGAGCGATATCCACGGCGCTGATCGCCCGCATTTCCGCGCCCGCCCAGCCGCTGTAGGAAACCGCCAGAAACATGTCGGCCCACAATTTGTCGATCGAACTGGGGTCCTTTCCCAGCAGCACCGCCGCCAGTCGCGTATGGACAATGGCAGCTTCCGCTTCCGCGTTGGGATAGCTTTCACCGAGCCCGATGAGACCTTCGTCGGTGTGAATCCGTACCCACAAATAAGTAATGGCGCCCACGTGAACGCTAACTCCACGCGGAACATAAATGGTTTCAACGGCAGTGATTTTCATGGCGGGAATTTTAGACGGACGATCCGCATTATCTCCGACGCGATTTGCTATAGTCAACATTATTGTTGACAATATTCACAGGCAACACGTAAATTGTGCGCTGCCCTGCTCGGACTGTCTTTCGGTGTCGCGAGTGTTATCGTAACCAGGGAGAAAGACGAGTTGCCACATCGCAAACGTTCTTAATCCTTACTATCAAATTCATTTTCGGTTGGTCTTCTTATGGCGAAAGAACTGAGATTACAGGGCAAGAAAACACTTGTCACTGGCTCCGATACAGGTATTGGTCACGAAATCGGTCTCGAATTTGCCCGGCAGGGCTCAGACGTTGTTTTTCATTACGTCCTGGAGGATTCCGCGGCAAAAAGCGCCGTGGAAGAAGTGAAATCCATGGGGCGCAAATCGGCGGCCTTTCAAGCGGACTTCGATGCCTTGGACCAAGTGACCCGGCTCGCCGAACAGGCCGGTGAGTTTCTCGGTGGCGTAAACTGCCTGGTCAACAATGCCGGGGTCACCATGAACCGGCCATTTCTCAAGGTCGCACCCGAACAATTCGACAAAATGTTCAGTATCAATTTCCGTGGTCCGTACTTCCTGACGCAGAAAATCGTAGAGAGCATGCTACAGACCGGCGGTGGCGTGATTTGCAACATGTCTTCCGTTCATGGATTGCAAGGTGTTCCTGAGCATTCGGTATATGCAGCCACTAAAGGCGCGATCATCGCTTACACGCGATCGTTGGCGGTGGAATTGGCTTACAAGGGCATCCGCGTGAACGCGATCGCTCCGGGATGGATCACCGTGGAAAATTATTTCAAATGCATCCCGGGATTCACCCAGGAAATGGCCGATGAAACCGGTTATAAGGCGATTCCTGCCGCTCGCTGCGGCGAAACTGTCGACGTCGCGCGTCTTGCGGCTTTTCTGTGTTCGGATGACGCGTCTTTCATCGTCGGCCAGACCATCGTTTGCGACGGGGGCACCACCGCGCTCATGTCGTTGGTTTCCGACTTCCGAAAAGAATCCACCAACACTTTTGGCAGAGGTTATATCCCGGGCGTATAAGGCGGCGGAAAAATGCTTCAGGACCTGGTTGCTACGTTGAAAGCGGTAGGCAAGACCACCGAAGTCCACCAGACGGAAGACGGCACAAGAATTCTGATTCTTCCTTACGGAGGACGAATCCTGGGAATGTTCGCGCCCGGCAGCGACGAGAATTTTCTCTGGACAAACTCCGCACTCGATAGCGTGGCGTCGGCTCGTTCCTATTATGCGAGCGATGATTGGCAGAATTCTGGCGGCGATCGTACGTGGCTCGCGCCAGAGGTCGATTTTTTCTTCCCGAAGTTCCCCAATATCGATATCTCCGGCTATTGGCAGCCTCGCAGCCTCGATCCCGGAAATTATGAACTGACGAAGACCGACCAGGGTGTCAGGCTTAGGAACCGCCTGGCCGTCGAAGGATTCCGATCGAAGAAGCGCGCCGAACTCGAGATTACCAAGTCGGTGGCCTCAGCACCCAATCCCCTGCGCAATGACAAATCGCTTGGCAAACTTTCGATCGAATATGCCGGGCACACGTTGATTACATCACTGAAAGTTCTCAATCCCACGCCGAGTGATTCTCCGCTCGTGGGTTTGTGGAGCCTCACCCAGATGCCGCATCAGGGGGAATTGTTCATTCCCACGTACTCCAAGAGCAAGCCCAGGATCTACTTCGGCCTGGAAAACACTCCCGCTGATGAACTAACTGTGACGGATCGTATGGTCCGTTTTAAAATGCGCGCGCCCGGTGAACATAAAATCGGAGTCTACGCAGCCGCCACGACTGGCCGAATCGGCTACATGCACGGCTCGGGAAACAGGCACGTACTGATCGTCCGTAATTTCTGCGTGAACCCATCTGGCGAATACGCTGACATTCCCTGGACCGAACCCGAAGACCGCGGATATTCGACGCAGGCTTGCAGCGTGAACAGCAAATGGGGAATGTTCAGCGAAATGGAATATCACGTCCCGGGCATCGGCGGCGACACCGGACTGAATCATATCGACGACCGCTCTCAACTCTGGGCTTTTCGCGGAGCACGTGAGGATATCGTGAAGATCGCCCGATCTTTGCTGTCCGATGAGATCCAGTGATCTCGACCCTCTCCCGGCAATGCCGCCCGATGGACATCAAATCGCAGAAATAAGCTCATCCAGGATTGGTGGGACGATCCAGAGAAGTTATGATTGATCCTCATGCTGCGGCAGGAGGACAACGGAATATGAGTTTAGTGATTCGCCGTTCGAAGATTCATTCCGATGGATGCTATACAACCGTCCCGATCAAGAAAAGGAAACTAGTTACCGAGTACACGGGGGTGCGGATCACGATCAAACAAGCGGACGATATTTATGAGAAATCTCCGCGAACTTATCTTTTCGGGCTCACCGATGGCGAGCATGTAATCGACGGCGATGGTGTGTCGGCATTTATCAATCACTCATGCGACGCCAATTGCGAGGCTGATGAAATCAATGGACGCGTATTGATTACGGCAATTCGCGACATTCAAGCCAACGAAGAATTGAGCTACGACTACAACCTGTACGACGGCGAATTGGATGATGAGTCTGCGTGCTTTTGTGGGGCGAAGAATTGTCGCGGGAGTATGTATTCGGAAAAAGAATTAGCGAGACGGAAGAAAGCGAAGAAGGCTGCTAAGAAGTAAAGCGGTGCCTTCGTCTAAGTCCAGCGGAACCAGCGAAGAGCTAACAGAAAAGAAACACCGCCCCAAACCAGGAGGACGAGGATCCGTCCGGATTGCGAAGCCAGGGATGCGCCTTGCAGGATGGTGTCGCGCAGAGCATCGTTAAGGGCGGTCAATGGCAGCAGCTTGATGAAGGGTTGGACGGCGGCAGGAAAACGCTGATAGGAAAAGAAAACGCCGGAAAAAATCCACATCGGCATCATGACCAGATTCATGAGTCCGCTGACGCTTTCAATTTTCTGGGCGCGGCTGGCAGTGAGCAGTCCAAGGCCTCCGAAAGAAATTGCCCCGATGGCACCGATGAGCACGATGCTGAACAAAGAACCTAGAATGCGCATGTGAAAAACCAGCGCGCCGAAACCCAGCAGCAGACCGACTTCGACTACCATCAAAAGGAGACGGCTGCTGAGTAAAGCTAGCAGGAAATCAGTCCGGCGCATGGGTGTTCCGACGAAGCGCTTGAGCAATTTGCGCTGACGCATCTCAACCAGGGCGAAGCCAATGCCCCACATGGCCGCGTTCATTGTGTTCATGCCGAGCATCCCGGGGACGAGAAAGTCGATGTAGCGGGAGCCGGGCTCACTCGAAGTAATGTTAGTCGTAGAAATAATATCTTTGCGACCCGCCGCAGATTGTAAGGCAGCGTCAACCTCGGCGCGAGACAGAACGCTCTCCGGACGGGCCGGATCGTAGCGGTATTGCAAGCTTCCTTTTTCGTCCGCTTCGACCACCAGATCATATTTTCCCAGACGGAATCCTTGCAGTGCTTGCGATTGATCGAGCACTTCCGCGCGGATCAAAGATTTCTGTGGCGAGCGCTGAATCATCTCCAGAGTCTCTACCGCATGAGGCCCAGAGACGATAGCGATAGGCGTCGCGTCTGGCGGCTTATTGCGGAAGGCGATGCCGAGGCCCAGAGCCAGCAGTATGGGAAACCCAAAAACCCAGAAGATGACTTCGGGTTCGCGTTGCAGCTCCCTAAGACGGGTGAGCAAGAGTTGCCAATAGCCCGACCAGCGTCCGTTCTGTCGAGTTGATTGAGGGATAGTCATGGGGATTCTCTGAAGGAAATCTTCTAGCTTGCCTGCATCACTCCTCCCTCAGATGGCGGCCGGTCAGGCGGACAAAAACATCTTCGAGGCTGGCTTGGCGCGTAGTCAGATGCAGAAGTTGCGCACCTTGTTTTGCGACTGCATCCAGTAACGTTGGGATCGTGAGGTGCGGCTCATGCACCGTGAGGCTGATCAAACCGTCGTCATTGCGGATCGACTCTACGCCGGGAAGAGCCTGCCAAATTTCCAAAGCTGCATCGGAATTATCGCTTGTGGAAAATTCAACCACATGATGTCCACCTAACCGGTCAATGAGATCGGCAGGCGAACCCTCGGCGATGACCTGGCCGTGGTCAACGATGGCAAGGCGATCACAAAGGCGTTCGGCTTCGTCCATGTAATGCGTGGTTAGCAGGACGGTGCCGCCGGCCCTTTGGAAAACGCGAATGATGTCCCAAAGTTGACGGCGACTCTGGGGATCGAGACCGGTGGTGGGTTCGTCGAGAAAAAGCACTTTCGGGTTGCCCACCAGCGCAGTAGCCACGGCCAGACGCTGGCGCTGTCCACCGGAAAGTTTGCCGACGCGGGCATCTGCTTTTTCGGTGAGCTGTAACTCTTCCAATACTTCGCCTGGTGAGCGAGGTTGACGATAGAAGCTGGCAAAGAGATCCAGTGTTTCGCGGACGGTAAGTTTTTCGGTGAGCCGTGTTTCCTGTAAAGAGATACCGAGCAATTCGCGAAGTTCGCGCTGATTGGTTTTCCAGTTACGTCCGAGAATAGTGACCTGGCCTGCGGTGGGTTCGAGCAGGCCTTCAAGGATTTCAATAGTCGTAGTCTTGCCCGCTCCGTTGGGACCCAGTAGGCCGAAACATTCGCCGGCCTGGATTTCCAGATTGAGTCCACGGACAGCTTCAACTTTGCCGTCGTAGGTTTTGCGAAGATCGCGACATTGGATGGCAACGGACACCCTGGCATTTTAACGGAGAGCGGGATGGCTCGTTGGCGACTTCCGATAATTTATTGTGCCGCGATCTTGGTTTAGAATCGAATTCTAGTTCGGAACCATCCTTCCATGCGGGTACGACGGCGCGGCTTCACTTGACGACGACTCTCCTAAACGCCGGTACGTCGTTTGCCAGTAGAACGGTTTCAGGTCGTGGGTATCTGGTCTCGGGACACGGCCATTTAATTTCGGAGAAGATGATTTCCATGTTACGAAAAGCTTTCATTTTGTTGGTTGCGTTTACCTCGTTGGCTTCGGCGCAGGAGATCCGCCACTTCACCTTTCACTATGGATTCACCATAAAAAACATTCTTGTCGGGGACAAAGTGCGTATCTGGTTCCCCGCCGCCCATTCGGATACGTTTCAGGACGTGAAGGTCGTTTCCGCCACCGGCGACTTGCCGCTGAAGAAAACTCGTGAGTCGAAGTTTGGAAACGAGATTTATTACGCCGAGACATCGAAATCCAAGCAGATGGAATTGCACTTTGAAGTTGTGTACGACGTGACCCGTCATGAACATTTAACGTTGGGAACGTATTCGCCTCATCTTGAAGCAGTCAAATTGGCGGACAAGGAACGCAAGGAGGACCTCGCGCCGGACAAACTGGTTCCGGTGACCGGGTTGCCTGCGGAATTGGCGGTGAAAGTCACGGACGGTAAAACCAAACCGCTGGAGAAAGCACGGGCCATCTACGATTACGTTTTTACCACCATGCGTTATGACAAAACAGGTACCGGCTGGGGACGCGGCGATGTGCTGTACGCCTGCGATGCGAAGAAGGGTAACTGCACCGACTTTCATTCTTTGTTCATAGCAATGGCGCGCTCGCAGGGAATCCCGGCCCGCTTCGAAATCGGATTTCCCCTTCCCCCAGATAAACATTCTACCGAGATAGCCGGATACCATTGCTGGGCGGAATTCTTTGAGCCGAGTCACGGATGGATTCCCGTTGATATTTCAGAAGCGTGGAAACATCAGGAGAAACAGAACTATTTCTTTGGCGCTCTTGATGATAACCGCGTGCAATTCACTGTGGGTCGAGACCTGATATTAAATCCAAAACAGGATGGCGAGCCGTTGAATTATTTTGTGTATCCCTACGTGGAAGTCGCGGGAAGGGAGTTTCCGAATGTTTCCACCGCGTTTTCGTTTGCGGATGTAGATGCCGGCGGTGCCGCGCAGAAATAGTTAGGAAAAGGATCGTCTTATGAAGCAGGACCGAATCACCGCGGCCCTCATTACCGGCGCCTCTGGCGGCATCGGATACGAACTCGCCAAGCTCTTCGCCAAAGACCATCACAACCTGGTGTTGGTGGCCCGCAGCGGCGACAAACTAACTCAACTAGCCGAAGCATTGCAGCGCGAAAACGGCGTTTCGGTGAAAACCATAGCGCTGGATCTGTCTTCAGTCCCTGCTCCGCAATTTCTTTTCGATCAATTGCAGCGTGAGGGTGTTGCAATTGACGTCCTGATAAACAACGCAGCCTATGGCAAGTTCGGTGATTTTGCTGACATTCCGTTAGAAGAATCACTCGGCCAGATTCAACTTAATATCACTGCGTTGACTCATCTCACCAAACTGTTTCTTGGACCAATGATTGAGCGCGGTTCGGGAAAGATCATGAATGTTGCGTCCACAGCGGGATTTCAGCCGGGCCCGCTGATGGCGGTCTACTATGCGACAAAAGCTTATGTGATCTCGTTCTCTGAAGCTCTGGCGAACGAACTAAAACACTCGGGCGTCACTGTGACCTGTTTTTGTCCGGGAGCCACTGATACTGGCTTTCAAGGACGAGCGGGAATGGAGAATTCGCGCTTGTTCAAGAAGCTGGGAGCGATGGATGTGAAGATGGTGGCGCGGGACGGATATCGCGGCATGATGAAAGGACGAACGCTGGTATTTTCCGGATTTCAGAATTGGCTCACGGCCGGATCGGTGCGCTTTGCTCCGCGCAAAATGGTGACGGCGGTTTCGCGTTGGGTGGCGGAGAAGGTGGAGTAACCGATAATTGCAATAGGCGGCTGTTGAGCAGCGGCACCCAAACACCCACCCACTCGGCGTTGACACGGCTTTACACAATATCGACGGGACTTTGCAAAGCTTCACTAATCTCTAGATGTCTTTCTCTTGGCCTCCCAGTCCAATGGGACGAGACGCGATGTGCTCCAAACGCGTCATCAGATTGAAAGCTTAGTAGTGCAATGAGCTTCCAACAGGAGAAACAAATGACGCAAAATGCTCGAGTCCGTCAGGCTGTTTCGACCGTGGTTGCGTTTTCTACTCTGGCCGGGACGACAATTAAGCAGGCTTTCACACTCACCGCGTTACTGTTGATCGCCCTTACATCTTTTGCTCAGGATCAACCGCCCACAACTCCGCAACGAAATGCTGGTGCCAATACGACGATCAGCATTCCTGCGGGAACCAAACTTTCCCTGGTGCTTACACATTCTGTTTTGAGCCGCTCCACTCATCGGGGAGATGACGTGTACGCACAAACGATTTTCCCCGTTAGCCTTGGGAACGATGTGGTGATTCCGCCGGGCACGTTCGTGCAAGGAAAAGTCGACAAGCTGTTGCGGGACGGCAGCCGCGGCGAATTGCATTTGCAATCCATGTCGGTGATCTTTCCGGATGGGTATACCGCTCCTGTTCCCGGACCGATGGATCTGGAGAGCTCTGAAGGTTATGTATTGCTCGATCCAGGCAAAAGCAGATTGGCCGGAGCCATTGCTGCGCCGATCGCGGGATTAGGAGCGGGATTATTGATCGGCCATGCGGTCAGCAACTCGCCCGGCACAACCGTGGGCGGGATGACAGTCAACGTCGACAGAGCGAGGAGTACCGGCATTGGTGGCGTTGTTGGCGCGGCTGTCGGCGGCATTGTTTCACTGGTGATTCTGACTCGCGGGCATCAATTCTTTTTGGATGTGGGCACGCCCATCGATATGACGCTTCAGCAACCGTTGGTGTTGGAAGCGGGGCCGGTAAACGATGCGGTTCGCCAATCGACGGATCGACCGGCATCAATTCAACCCGTGGAACCACGGCCCTATCGGCGTGATGGAAGGTGTTACTGAACTGGTGCAGTAGTTAGGGCCCCGCCCTCTTTCGCAAAGAACGCGAAAGAAGGACGGGGCACCTTCGGTTCTCTTCTATTCCCACTCGATTGTGCCGGGCGGTTTTGAGGTGATGTCGTAGACCACGCGATTTACGCCCTTCACTTCGTTCACGATGCGGCTCGACATCGTTTTGAGAACCTCATGCGGAAGCGGCACCCAGTCGGCGGTCATCCCATCTTCGGAGTGAACAGCACGGACGGCACAGGTGTAGGCATAGGTTCGCTGGTCGCCCATTACGCCTACCGACATCACCGGCAATAAGACAGCGAACGATTGCCATATTTTGTTGTAGAGGCCGGCCTTTTTTATTTCGTCGACCACAATCTCGTCGCATTCGCGCAGGATGGCAGTGCGGTCGGGCGTCACTTCGCCTACGATTCTTACTGCCAGGCCGGGCCCCGGGAACGGCTGGCGTTGCAGGATTTCTTCCGGCATGCCGAGATCGCGCCCAATGCGGCGGACTTCATCTTTGAATAATTCTTTCAGGGGTTCGATCAGCTTGAGCTTCATCTTTTCTGGAAGGCCGCCGACGTTGTGGTGCGACTTGATAATCTGCGATGGTCCTCGCACTGAGCGGGATTCGATGACGTCGGGATAAAGAGTGCCTTGCACCAACCAATCGACGCTTCCCTCCTCTTTTTCAATGCGATGGGCTTCTTCGTCGAATACGGCGATGAATTCGCTTCCAATAATCTTGCGCTTGGTTTCAGGATCGGTCACGCCAGCGAGTTTGCTCATGAAACGCTCAGTGGCATCTACGGCGATCAGGTGCAGTCCTAGTTTGTCCCGAAGGTTCTGCTGCACTTTTTCAAATTCGCTTTTGCGCAAGACACCGTTGTTTACGAATACGCAGGTCAGGCGCGTCGGCTCGTTGCCGTTACTCATCGCTCGATCGACCAGCACGGCAGCCACCGCCGAATCGACGCCACCCGAAAGCGCGCAGATAGCGCGACCGCTGCCGACAGTCTTGCGAACGCTGGCGACGGTTTCGTCGATGAAGCGCTGCGCTGTCCAGTTTGGTTTGGCGCCGCAAATGTTTAATACGAAATTTCGCAGGATGTCAGTGCCTAGCGGCGTGTGATGAACTTCGGGATGGAACTGTACCGCCCACATCTGTTTCTCGGCATTTTCGATCGCGGCAACGGCACTAGGCGATCTTGCTGTCAGCTTAAAACCTTCCGGCAGGGCCTCAGCCGAGTCACCGTGGGACATCCAAACCGCAAGAACTTTAGGTAGACCCTCGAATAGACGCGATCCCGCTTCCACTTCCACTTTCGCATGGCCGTATTCGCGTTTCGCCGCGGGATGAACTTTGCCTCCGAGGGCATACACCATGTATTGCAGGCCATAACAAATGCCAAGCATCGGCAATCCGAGCTTGAAAATGCCTGGGTCGGTGAGCGGGGCGTCTTTGTCGTACACCGATGAAGGGCCACCGGACAAAATAATCCCTACCGGCGAGTAGCTGCGGATTTCATCGAGCGTCGCGTTGCACGGAAGCACAACGGAAAAGACGCTCTGTTCGCGGATGCGGCGCGCAATGAGTTGCGAATACTGCGCGCCAAAGTCGAGGACGACGATGGATTGGGTTTCCACCGATGAGTTTCTCAAATTGCACGGTAAGTGTAAAGCGGCAGAGTTTTAGGTCTTAAACCCCCGGAAGGAGATTTGGCAAATCGCTCAGGATGAGTTCACTGCGATCGATCATAGTGACAGCTTGATCAGGTACCACCGGCACAATTTCCGGAGCCTTGAGGATGGCAATGTAGGCAGCCATGCGGCCGACATAGAGAAAATCTACAATTGCGAAGTAGAAAAAAACAACGACCAAAACTCCGCCCAACACGACGCCTGCTGGCAGCAACCCGGCGAAGGCGAGCGGAAAACCAATAACCGACACGGCGACAAAGAAAACTACAAGATGTGAGAGTCCAAACCAGGTGTTAGCTGCGAGCAGCGGGCCCGCACGGTCACGAAATAAACCTACTGCGGCGGCAATCGCGCCGAAGGTGTCGCGTCCTCCCGCGACCACGAAAATCGCGGCCAAGGAAAGAAACCAGTTCAGAACTGACCATGCGAGGAAGACAAGTATCACGATGAAGACACAAATCATCATTGCGCTTCCGGGAGACGGATCGTCCGTTGGCGATGCCGCCCCGCCCGCAAGGAACGCCGTTCCACATCCCACCACGGCTGCGAGAGTGGCTGAAGCGCGCAGGAAATTGAGTCCGAAGAGCGAGCTTAGGCGAAATGGTTTCAGCGAATCATCGGTGTAATGTTCCAGGAGCGCCCGCGCGGTTGCGCTGCGCCCGAGAGCTCCGAGCAACATCCATGCAAAAGACAGAGCAGTGACCAGTAGCAGCGTAACGGCAATCACGCGTAACGAACTACCGCGCAGGATATGAGATATCGCCCTTGAGATAAGCGCCGGCTGGCGGGTCCGGAACATCAGCTCGTCACGATAGGTGACGGGCAAACTATCCAGGTATTCGATCGTCGAAAATCCGATTAACGTTACGGCAGCGAATCCGAAACTCCAGCGCCAGGCGATTTCAGCAAATCCCAGCGACGGCCGGGAAATTACAGCCTTGAAGCCTGCGAGCGTGGGAGAACGTTGTTGCACGTGCATAGAGTATCGCACCAGCCTGTGAATAGTCCGCTACGGTAGCGTTAACTTCGAGCGATAACGCTAACTCTCAATAGAATCGATAAAAACATTCAATCGGAATCGACGCTGATTGTTGAAACATTCCTCGTTCCAGCAACGTCAAACCAAGCACATCGGTAGAAAATATTTTCTACACGGCGGCATCGCATGCAGCGTCGCATAACTGCACCCAAACTTTTCGGGAGGGTTTTTATGAAATCGCACCGCTTCACCACTTCTCTTCTTCTGGCCGCGTCGCTCTTGCCCGCAACTGCATTTGCCAAGGACAAAGGCAAACCCGACGCCAAGGTTTCTTTCGCATACACCACCCAATTTGGAAATAACGAACTGGCACCGGGCAACTACAAGCTACAGTGGGAGGGCACCGGAGATACCGTACAGGTAAATGCACTGCAACGCGGCAGGGTCGTCGCCACCGCTTCCGCAAAATTGGTGGAAAGTGCGAAACCAGCGGACTCTAGCGAGGTTACCTACGGTACGGTTGGAGATAAAAAGACTGTCCATGAGATCGATTTCTCCAAGAGTAAAGAATCATTGATATTTGCTGAGGCACAGCGTCAAGTAGCAACCAATTAAAGACGGCACAGAGGGAAAAGGCGGGCTCAGTCAAGCCCGCCTTTTTCAGGCGCTAGCGCACCACGATATTGACGAGCTTGCCAGGAACGACAATCACTTTCACAATCTGCTTGCCGGCGATCGCGGCTTTGACTTTCTCATCCGCCATGGCCGATGCCTGCAAAACTGCTTGCACCGAATCTGCGGGCACGCTCACCAGCCCACGTAATTTGCCGTTGACCTGCACTGGCACTTCAATTTCATCTTCTTTGGCCAAAGCTGGATCGTACTTGGGCCACGGCGCGCGCAATAGGCTTCCCTTCTGACCCAGCATTTCCCAAAGTTCCGCGGCGAGATAAGGAGCGAATGGGGCAAGCAAGAGAACGAGATCACGTTGCACTTCCGCTAGGAGCGAAGCAGGAATTGATTCCGCGGCCTCGATACTGTACAGCTCGTTAACCAATTCCATGGTCGCGGAGATGCAGGTATTGAAATGCCAGCGTCCCTGGAAATCGTCGGTGACCCTCTTGATTGTCTGGTGCAGTTTGCGTTGAATCTGCCGCGCAGCTGTTGACGTTTCAACCGATGCAGTCGAAGACCCTGGGCTCGCATTGCGGGCTACGAATCGATATACACGCCCAAGAAAGCGTTGGATGCCTTCGATCCCCGTGTCCTGCCAATCGAGATCGCGGTCAGGCGGAGCCGCAAACAAGCTATACATGCGCGCGCTGTCTGCGCCGTAGCGAGCCACCATGTCGTCCGGGGAAACCACGTTGCCCAAACTTTTCGACATCTTCGCGCCGCCTTTGATCACCATGCCTTGCGTGAATAAACGTGCGACGGGTTCATCGTTCTTGATGAGTCCCAAATCGCGCATGACCTTCGTCCAGAAGCGCGAATAGATGAGATGAAGAATGGCGTGCTCGACCCCGCCGATGTATTGGTCAATGGGAAACCAATACGCTATCTTCTCCGAATCAAATGGAGCTTTGGTATTTTTCGCATCGGCGTAGCGATAGAAATACCAGGACGAGTCGACAAACGTATCCATGGTGTCGGTCTCGCGGCGCGCCGGGCCACCGCACTTTGGACAAGTTGCATTCACGAACTCAGGCACGCGACTTAACGGCGAGCCTCCGGTCAAGGTGATATCGACATTCTCCGGCAAAATCACGGGCAAATCTTCTTCCGGCACGGGAACAATGCCATCCTTATCGCAATACAACATGGGGATGGGCGTGCCCCAATAGCGTTGCCGGGAAACACCCCAGTCCTTCAATCGGAATGTGACGGTGGCTTTTCCAAAACCATCCTGCTCGGCTTTTGCAGCCATCTTCTTGATTGCTTCATCGCAATCGAGACCACTGAACGGCCCCGAGTTAACCAATGTGCCGTCCGAGGTCGTGAACGGTAGCGCCGGCTCGGCCACCGTCTCTTCAATATCCTTCGCGAGGGGAATGATGGCGAGACGAATTTCTAATTTATATTTCCTGGCGAATTCGTAATCGCGTTCGTCGTGCGCCGGCACGCTCATGATCGCGCCCGTGCCGTAGTCCATGAGAATGTAGTTGGCCACCCAGATCGGCACTCGTTCATGGTTGTAAGGATTGATCGCAAAACGTCCAGTATTCACGCCGTGCTTTTCAATCGCGCCGATATCGCCAACCTCTTTGGCTTTACGCTGCTCGGCGATAAGTTGATTCACTTCTGCGCGCAAGAGATCGTTGTTCGCGGCAAACTCGGCGATCAACGGATGTTCCGGCGCGAGTTGGATCGACGTCGCGCCGTAAATGGTATCGACGCGCGTGGTGAACACGGTAATCGTGGCAGCGGGCGCTCCCGCGGGAACGGCGAGCTTGAAATCGACTAATGTGCCTTCACTGCGGCCGATCCAGTTGCGCTGCATGGTGCGAACTTTTTCCGGCCAGCCTTCGAGCTCTTCGAGATCGCTCAGCAATTCGTCGGAATATTTCGTGATGCGCAAAAACCATTGTTCCAATTCCCGCTGTTCGACGATCGTGTCTTCGTGACGCCAGCAGCGTCCGCCAACCACCTGCTCGTTGGCCAAAACGGTGGCGCACTTGGGACACCAGTTCACCCGGCTTTTCTTGCGATACGCTAAGCCACGCTCGTAAAACTTGAGAAAGAACCACTGGTTCCATTTGTAATAATCGGGCAAGCAAGTAGTGACTTCGCGCGCCCAGTCGTAAGCGAAGCCAAGGCGTTTCATCTGCCGCTTCATGTTGGCGATGTTGCGCAGCGTCCACTCGCGCGGGGGCGTGTTGTTTTGGATAGCTGCGTTTTCCGCCGGCAGGCCGAAAGAATCCCAGCCCATGGGATGGAGAACGTTGTATCCGTTCATCCACATATAGCGGGCGAGGGCATCGCCGATGGAATAGTTGCGAACGTGTCCCATGTGCAGCGCGCCTGAGGGATACGGCAACATTTCGAGCACATAATACTTCGGCTTGGTGGTGTGGGGCTCGGCGGCGTAGAGAGAATCGTCCTGCTGCCAAATCTCTGACCACTTAGCTTCGATGCGCTGGGCATCGTAGCGAATTTCGTCGGGACGGTTGTCCCGGGTGCCGGGTGAGTTTTCTTCCTGTGCCATAGATGAGATCTTCGGTTACGAGTTAATCGCTTATTTTACAACGAGGGCGGGGATCGGATGTCGTTGCAAGAGCAGTGGCACGAAAAAGCCCCTGCGATGATCGTCTATCGATACACTTCTTTTCGGTGTCCTACTTGCACCAGCAGCACGGTGAGCTTTTCATCCCGAATGTCACAGACGAGACGGTAATCACCAACACGATATCTCCACAGTTCGCCTTTCTCGCCGCGCAACGGCTTGCCTAGTTGACGTGGATTATCGAGAAGGATTAGCCGCTCTTTCAGGAAGCGAATAATTGTTCGCTGAACAGAACGACCCAGTTTTTTGATCTGTCTTTCGGCAGTCCGATTGATCTCGATTCGCCACCCGCTATTTGTGGACGCCAAGCCGCCGCTCCAACTCTTCGAGCGTAATCGTAGGTTCGCGACGTTCCAGCGCGGCGATTCCCTTCAGGTAATCTTCCCGGTCCTCAAGAAACTGCCGGATTGCCTCGCGAGCATAGTAGCTCTTGCTGCGTCCAGTCTCTTTCGCAAGGGACTCCAGCTTTTCTTCGAGTTCGGGTTCAAGGCGAATGCCTAACATAAGGTTTGTTTAACTTGTTAAACATGTTTAACATACCAGATTCGCCGAAGGCCTACAAGCGAAGAACTGGCTATCAATTACCCTACGAAGTTGGTCAGAGTACCAATCGGCGGGATGGTGATGCGAATTTCGTCGTGCAGCTTCAGAGTGAAAGAATCGGGCGGAACGATGCCGGTTCCGGTGAAAAGAAAACTGCCGCTGGGGAAGGTATTATTGCGATACAAGTATTGAACCAGTTGGACGGGATCACGCTTCAACTCTTTGAGGCTAGTCGCTCCGGAGAACTCGAGATTGCCGGCGCGAATAATCTCCAGTTGAATTTCCGTGGAGCTCGGCAACGCCTCTTTTGAAACCAGAATGCAGGGACCCAGAGCGCAACTGCGATCATAAACTTTGGCCTGCGGCAGATACAAAGGATTTTCGCCTTCGATATCTCGTGAACTCATGTCATTGCCCACGGTATAGCCGAGGATCTTTCCACCAGGCGAAATCAGCAGTACCAATTCCGGCTCGGGGACGGACCAGGAAGCGTCATCACGAATAGCAACTTTGCCATTCGGGCCAACCACGCGATGGACGGTTGCTTTGAAAAATAGTTCCGGACGTTCCGCCGCATAGACGCGATCGTAAAAGTCTCCACCGCCCGCGATTTTCGATTCTTCCATGCGAGCATCGCGACTGCGGAAATAAGTGACGCCCGCCGCCCACACTTCCTGACTTCCAATCGGAGGCAACAAGTCAGCAGGATTCGGAGGCGACACGGGCATTCCCTTCTCGATCAGACGAGCGAGATGGTCGCTGAGATTGTCACGAGCAATCAATTCGTCCCAGGAAGGGCTTTGGATAGCGAAAACCTGGCTGGCTTGTTCTATGAAAAAGCCCTGAGTGGTGCGATAGAGTTTCATGAAGACTGTTTCCATGATACCGGAAACGCGGATCTACCCGGTTTTGCTTCCGAGTTTTTTCTGGAGCCACGCGGTCACTGCCGGTACGGCTGCCATTCCAGGCGCCTCGATCAGGCGAAACGTTGAATAGCTGACCGCAACCAGGACCGGGACACACAGGAGAATCACCAGCCAATGCGTCGTGTAAGACAGTTCGGCTGCTCGATCCAGGCCAATCACATAGCGAAAAGTAAGAAACAATATCATTCCGTGCAGCAGGTAAATACTGTAAGTCATCTCGCCGAGCATTCGCGAAGCCGGCCAGGAAAGTATTCCAAAAATATTGTTCCCACACGCAATGATGATGAAGCCGAGGGAAAGCAGAAATATGCCGGGAAGCGATTCTGCCGTCATGTAGAGAACCGGCCCGATGGCGAAAAAGAAAAGCGCCAGGATTGCCCCCACGGGTCCAGAGACCAACGAGCAGAATCGCTTTCGACGAACCAGAAACGCTGCGACGATCCCGCCCAGAAAAGTAACGAACATATTGTCTACGGAGTATTTCATGCCCCAATAGACTCCAGCGGTCGTCGCCAAGATGCTGAAAATGATCCACGACAGAGGACGAACTCTGCGGAACAGAAGTCCAAACATTGGCAGTGACAAATAGAACCACCACTCGTATGGCAAAGACCACATCACGCCGGCAACGATATTTCTTGTGTCTACAAAGCCGTTAATGTCGGGGTCGCCAAGTACGGTAAAGCCCAACCATTTTCCAATGCTGCCAATTAGATTCCCGGCTGGCACTCGTAACTGAAATCGGGTGGCGATTCCAACGATCAATAACATCAGCAGGACGACCGCGGCGTACAACGAGAACAGTCGCAAGACCCGTGAAACATACAATCTGAGCCAATTTATTGGTTTGGTACGGCTGTCGATCAGCTTCGACCAAAAAAGAAATGCTGTGATCATGAAGAAAACATCCACACTTCCGCGTCCAAAAAGTACGTAAATCTGCGACGACGGTGGCCGCCACAGGCGGGTCCGGACGAAGGAATACCAGACTGACGAGTGGTGCAGGAACACCATAAAAGCCAGGTATCCGCGTAGTCCATCAATGGTGCTAAAGCGTCCTCCTGCAGGGGGTAGGCCAAATCGCTTCACGAGAAAGTGGGCGATCCCGAGGGCAATGGCCACCGCAAGAATTGCTGGAGCAATCAGCACGATCAGCGCATGTATGGGAATTAGGTCCACGAATTTCGTTCTGACGTTCCTGAGGGCGGCCTATCGGAAGGCTCTCGTAGTTTCTCTTGCCTGGGATCGGAATGGTAGAAATGTCGCCATGGAGGCATACCAAAAGTAATATCGTCCAGTGATTTGAGAGAGATAGGAACAGGACCCAATGGATGGGGTAAAACCGGGAGTAGTGCAATTTGAAGCGAGATTCGTGTCAGGGCACGGCCTTGCAGCCGTGCCGAAGGCATCGCATCAGGAAAGGCCCTAGCCGCTGCTCTGATACGAATCTTGTTCAAACTGCACCACTACCTTAAGACCATTTGGTTTGCCGCCGCGCCGAACTTAACGATAAACTTAATGGCCTTGAGGTGTAGTCATGTTGGTAGTCATGCGGGCGAACGCCACGGCCGAGCAGGTGCGCGCCGTTTGTCAGAAAATCGAATCTTTGGGATATCGGGCGCACTCCATCCCCGGCGCGGAACGTACGGCCATCGGCATCACCGGCAACAAAGGGCAGGTCGAGCCCGGCACCTTGGACGAATTGCCTGGCGTACAGGAAGTCATCCGCGTCACCAAGCCTTATAAGTTAGTCAGCCGCGATGTGAAGCAGGAAAACACCGTGATTCGCTTTTCCGGTTCGGACGCGACCATCGGCGGTCCGGGCCTGGCCATTGTCGCTGGCCCGTGCGGCATTGAGACCCGCGAACAGGCTTTTGCTGCCGCCGAACGGGTGCATCAGGCGGGGGCGCAATTTTTCCGCGGCGGCGCCTACAAGCCCCGAACCTCGCCATATTCTTTTCAAGGCCTGGAAGAAAAAGGCCTGCAAATCATGGCCGAGATTCGCGACAAATTCGGCATGATGATCGTCACCGAGGCCATCGATCACGAATCTTTAGCGTTGGTGGAAGAGTACGCCGACGTGATTCAAATTGGCGCCCGCAACATGCAGAACTTCTCGCTTCTGAAACGCGCGGGACGATCCAAAAAACCCGTACTTCTAAAGCGCGGCATGTCAGCGACGCTCGAAGAATTCCTCATGGCAGCCGAATACGTGATGAGCGAAGGCAATTACAACGTCATTTTGTGTGAACGCGGCGTGCGGACTTTTGCCGACCACACTCGTAACACGCTCGATCTCAGCATCGTTCCGGCAGTGCAGCGGCTCAGCCATCTGCCTATTCTGGTCGATCCCAGCCATGGCACTGGTAAGCGAAACAAGGTCACCCCACTTTCACGCGCAGCCATAGCCGTCGGAGCAGACGGGTTGATGGTGGAAGTCCATCATGATCCTGACGCAGCCCTCTCAGACGGCGCTCAGTCGCTTTATCCCGACCAGTTCGATGAATTGATGGCGCAGGTGCGGCAGATTGCGCCGGTGGTTGGAAGAACGGTGCCGGCGATCGGGTCGCACGTTCCTCCGCCCGTGATCGGTACAACCCAGCTTCGGCCCAGCTCACGTCCTAGCTAGGAACAGGGGAAAACACCTTGAACATTGGTCTTCAAAACGTGGCAACTTCGATCCTTCGACTTTGAGAAAACTACTTTTCATCGTTGTTCTGGTCCCGATCCTGGGCGCCCTCGGCTGGTGGTATTTTGGCGAGCGCCCGCTGCCCGCGAATGGCCCGTCTTATCGCGAATACGCATACGTTAGCAATGGGAAAAGTAATACGGTCAGTGTCATTGACTTGCGCAGCTTCGAGCCGGCGAAGACGATCAAGGTCGGCCTGGAGCCGACGGGTTTGGCGGCGAACAACAAGAAGAACGAAGTTTATGTGGTCAATACTGCGTCCGACAACATTAGCGTGATCAATGCCGAGCAGAATGTTGTTGTCGCCACCATTGGGGTACACGGCAAGCCATACTTCATCGACGTCTCCGAAGACGGAAGGCGCGGCTACGTCGCAAACTCCGCGTCGAACAATGTTTCCGTCATCGACCTGGATAAACGACTGGTAATTGGCAACCTTCGCGTCGGGGGCGCTCCCGGACTTGCCCGAGTTTCGCCCGATGGCGCAACCGTCGTGGTCAGCAATCGGGGCGACAATACGGTCTCGCTGATTGACGCTGTGCAACTCAAAGTACGAAGCACCTTCGCCGTATGCCAACAACCGGAAGACATTGTCATCCTGCCCGACAATAGCAAAGCCTTCGTGGCCTGCGCCGGTTCTTCGCAGGTTGCATCCATCGACTTGAAGACAGATAAAGTTCTGGCCCTGCTCGATGTTGGCAAGACGCCGGTGCATCTTGCGCTCAAACCCGATGGTGGCGAATTGATGGTCAGTAACTTCGATGCGGACAGCATTTCAATTATCGAAACGACGACGAATGAAGTTAGCGGCAGCTACTTGATCGGCACCAACCCGGCTTATGGCCTGGTGAGCGACGACAATTCACGCTTGTACGTAAGCAATTTCGGATCGAGCACCATATCCGTATACGACATCGACATGGGAAAAATGATCGCTTCGCTTCCGGTGGGAAGTCACCCCGATGGACTGGCACTTTCGCAGAGTCAGAATTATTTGTTGATTCTGGATTCGGCATCAGGGGATGTTACGGTGATTCAGAAACGCGTCCCGAAAAAGAAGTTTGAACGGGGAGAGTATTCCCTGCTGACCATGATCCCGGTAGGGGTGCAGCCGAATAATATTGTGGTGAAGTCTTTTGTGCTGGGAAAGCCGGCGAAGTAAGATTCGGATGCCCCGCCTTCTGGCGTTTTGGGCGGGACTTTCACTAAACCATTAGCCCTGAGCTCCACAACATTTCTTATACTTCTTTCCCGAACCACACGGACAAGGATCATTGCGCCCAATCTTTTCAGCGCCCCGAACCACCTGCTGGACAGTCTGCTGATCG
>DATBAX010000136.1:0-13400 GCA_036271275.1 Terriglobales bacterium | reverse complement strand
CCTTTCTTTCTACATTATGGACTGCGCCTAGAAGTCGACTCGTAGTGCGAGTTGGAGGACTCGCGGTTGGCCGGCCATGCTGTTGATTACGCCGAAACTGCTTGGGCTATCGATGTCGGCGGTCCCGGCGATACCGGGAAGACCGAAGTTGGCATGATTGAAGAGGTTGTAGGCATCAGCGCGGAATTGCACTCCCACCTGTTCGGTTACAGGGAAGGTTTTCGACAGTCCCATGCTGACTTCTGAAAAGTGTGGTCCGCGAAGATTGTTGCGGCTGCCTGCCTGCAACCCCAGTGGGCCGGAGAACGCTCCCACTGCCGCGGTGCGACTGGCGAACAACTGAACTTGTCCACCCTCCACGTGAACGTGGTCCTGAATCGCGGACGTATTGCCGTCGAAAATCGCGGGAGTGTTGTTGGCGAAACTGATGGGAAAAGCATTCGACACGGTTTGGAATGCCAGACCAGTGCGCCATGTATCCACACCTGAAACTGCCCATCCGCCGATTGCGTAGTCAAGCCATTTGGGTATGCCGTTGGCGAATTGTCTGTGACGGCCGAACGGCAGTTCGTACAGCCCGTCCGCAGTGATCACGTGAGTGGCGTCAAAATCCGAGTTGCCGTAGCAAACGCCGAGGTGAATTGCGTCGCACAGGATGCCTCCCGCGCCGTTGGAGCCGAATGCCGCGTTGGGCGTGGCGGAGATGTCGTCAAGAGAATGCGAGTAGGTGTAGTTGAGATCGAACTGCAGACCGTGTGACATTTTGTGATGCAAGGTAGTCAGCAATCCGTTGTAGTTCGAGTATGCCTGGTTAGTCATGTAGAGGTTGGTGCCGAACTGCGGCGCCAATCCGACGCCGGGCGTCCACGGAACCGCGCCAAAGAAATTCTCTATATTGAGGAGCTCAATAGCGTCGGCCAAATCGCCGCGGCCAACATAAGGTTCGATTTGGTTGGCCAGGAAATCTGTGCCACCAGCGCCAATCTGGTTCTCGAAGAAAGGTTGTGGAGTCACGGTGTAAGAGGGACCGGCCTGCGTCCTGACCTGGCTTGCGACGTTGGCAAAGGCTTTCGACAGCAACTGGCCTGATGCGGGATCTTTAAATTCGACGGTTTGCATAGCGTCCGACTGCGCCAGTAACCGATGCGCGAAGCGGCCGACGTAGCTGGTTTCCAGCAGGAAGTTTCCGGGAAGCTCCCGCTGAATGCCCAAAGTAAAAGTTTCCGAGTACGGCGTCTTCAGGTTCGGGTCGACGGCATAGTTGTCGATGTTCGCCGCGAGACCAAGAGGCTGTCCGCCTATAAATGCAGGTTTGTAGGGAAGCGTGATTGGAGTGGGCTGGGTAATGCCATTGGGGGGCAGGGCGCCCGCGACCGTCCACCGCGGGTCATTTTGCAAATCAGTACTCGCGCTTCCGGACCCACCATAAGAAGTGGAAGCGGAATTCTGGAAGAGATAAGAAAATTGGTCCTGGAAGTTCAGAATGGAGCCTACGCTGCTGTGATCATCGATGAGCGCAGCACCAGCCCGGATGACAGTTTTCCGATCTCCCAACAAGCGTCCCCAAAAACTATCCGAGGCCGAAGGATTGTAGGCGAGCGCGAGTCGAGGCTGAAAATCTTTCCAATCAGGATGGTAAAGTCCTGGAGCATGATTGGCCTTGCCACCCAGCGAATAAGTCACGATCGGATTTACCAGAGGCCCCGCGATCCCGGCGAGACCGTTAACGATTCGCGGCGTAATGATCTGGTTAAAGCCGAGGTTGGGAATCGCCTCGAACCCGTGAACTTCATACGGCACCGAATAATATTGATAGCGCAAACCGTAAGTCAGAGTCAGATTGCTGCGCGCCCGCCACGAGTCTTGTAAATAGACCTCCGTCTCGTAGAAGCGATAATCACGTTTGTGTCCGGACCCTTGCGCGATCGGATTCAATTGCAGATCGTTATTGAAGCTGCTGGCGATGGATCCGAAGCGGCCCAATCCAAAACTGAAGGCGCTGTCCCAGAGATTGGCCGCGATGCCGTTCGAGTCGGCGAGAATGTTGCTCGGCCGCAAGGTTGAATCAAGGCCATTCAACCCGCCACCCAAGCCCAGGGTGACGCTGTTGATGTCGTTGGTCAGCTCCGTGTGGGTCTCGATCGGCTTGAAGTTGCCACCGACCTGGAACGTGTGTGTCCCGCGAGTATAAGTGAAGTCGTCCTTGAAAACGGGGATAGGAATGATGCGTGATTGCGGCGTGCCTGGAAAATAAGGGGCCGAGAGATTGCTGCCGCCATTTCCGCTTCCATCAAAGCCGCCGTAATAAGTGGTGCCAAGGGGATTAAAGAGAACCGGGAATTTGAATACCTGCCGGGTCTCTCCGTAAACAAACTGGTTCACTTTGTCATTGCCAATCGTCCAGGTATGGCCGATCACATAGGCATAGCTGTGATCGTCGAGTACAGCGGTAATGGGATCACCGGGGAGCGCAATGGAAAAGTTGGCACTGGTTCCGTCCTGCGGATTGCGGACCTGACTTCCCCGAATAAACAACTTCATCTTGCTATTTATGTTGTAGTCCAGACGCGCCACGTAGTTATTCAAATTGTTGTTGGCGGGCGCATTAAAACGGAATCCGGCAGTGTTCACGCCATCGCCGCCCGCCGGATCGTTGGGGACGGGGTAACGTCCGCCGATAAATTGTTGCAAGCCAGAATTGAAACCAATCCCCAATGGATCGAGGGATTGCAAAGTGGTCGCGCCCGGAGTTGCCGAAGACTGCGGAATGGTTGAGATGCAATTCGGTTGGGTGTTAATCCGGCTGGACGCGTCGCAGCTAGGGTCGCTGTTATTGATATACGAAATGTTTCCGGCTGCAAAGGACGGAAGTGGCACGACCGATTCCGTGGAAGCGCCGGCAGCATCGCGTCTTCCCTCGTAGTTAAAGAAGAAGAAAAGCTTATTTTTCTTGATTGGGCCGCCAATGCTGCCACCAAATTGGTTGCGGACGAGTTGCTCTCGTCCCACTCCGGTCAGGTTGTTGAGAAAAGTGTTGGCTTCAAAATCTGTGTTGCGATTGTATTCGTAGAGCGATCCGTGCCAGTGGTTGGTGCCGCTCTTGGTCACCATCTGAACTTGCAGACCGCTGCCCCGGCCTTCCGCGGAGAGAGGATTCGCGGTTTCACCGCGAAACTCCTGGACCGAATCCACGGGCGCATTGGCCACCACCGCCAAAGAAAAGCCGGCATTGAAATCGTTTACGTCGAGTCCGTCGAGACTGACGTTGCCCTGATCGGTTCGAGCGCCGGTCGTGGCTCCATCGCGGCTTTGATTGGGATCATCGATCTGGGCGGCGGAAACCACGCCAGGCTGTAGTCGCATGATCTCGGCGGGATTGTCACGCAGTTGCACTGGAAGACCGCGGATCAAATTTGCGTCGAAGGTATTGCCGACAGTCGCATCGGTTGTGTTGAGCGTAACCTGGCTGGCTTCGCCGCTTACCTCGACACTTTGCGATACTTTCCCGAGTTCCAGTCGCGTGTTCTGCGTGTGCGCCGATCCCACTCCCAGGTAAATATTCGAAATCGTGGACGTTTGGAATCCATCCTTGAAAAAGCTCAAGTTGTATCCTGGCCCTGGCGCGATCTCCGAAAAGGTATAAGCGCCCACCGAGTTGGTGGTGGCCACATGGCTGGCGTTGGTTTTACTGTCGAGCAGCGTCACGGTTACTTCGGGAATTACGGCCCCGGTCGCATCGGTCACTACTCCAGTGAGTGATGCCACTTCCTGACAAAATAACAAAGACGACGGTAGTAGAACGAACGTCAAAATTACGAGCAAAGCCAATGTTGCACGCCTCATTTTGTGAGCCCCCGTCACATGGAAATAACATCGCTGAGTTTTGCGGAACGTTTCTTTAAGAGCAGGTCGGATTCCGTTTCCTGCATTTTTTGGAGGGCGAGAGGTTATTGCGGGCAACGATAAACAGGACAAGAGCTTACATACGTCAAAGAAGACTAATGTATGTGAAGCAAAAGCCAGAGGAAGGATAATTTCTTCAGCAAATGGAATTTGTCGCTATGTCTTTTCACATCAACAACATAACGTATAGCTGTTGGCTAATGTTATGTGATGGCTGAAAAAGAGATGTAGCATCGCGCTAATCGAGTGCTACAGCAAAACTAAACTTATTTCAGCGTCGATGGCGGCTGATTGATAACATAACTATAACTTTAAGGAAATATTATGTATAGACCGCCGATTTAACCACACAAGTTAAAGAGGAAGGCGAATGGATTGCCCGATCGAGAACGATTTTGTCCAGAGAGGGCTTTGATCCCGCGAGCTTCGTACCGGCTAAGAAATGAACGAGGAATATCGCCAATTGAAGATGGCCGGACTCTCCGTTTCGGGATGTCCTCTCAATGCTTACAACCAATCCTACGACCGAATTAAATGCCTTCTCTCAAGGGAGTTCGGCGAGACCCGTGGGACGAAGCTCGAACGATTCGCCGACATCGATAAGGGGAATTTCTGGTTGGGCCCTGTCCTGAACCAACGCTTGGTTGAGCACTATTTTTCAAAGCTTTCACGTACCTTCGTAACTGCCTTTTAGCATCTAATTCAATACATACTGGACGGGGTCGAAACGCATTCTCGAATCGAAGAGTTTTGTAAATGTTGTCACATGTTTGTCTTCCAAGTTTACAGAGGGCGAACCAGTGGTAATTTGAAAGATGAGAGCCGTAACAGGTTTGTGGATGGCAAGCCAATTCAAGTTTGGATTCATTGTCCTTGCGTCGGTCGCTTTCGGCTGCGCCCCAGTGTGCCTGGGACAATCTTCCGCGCCCATAGCTCTGTCCACTCCGGAGCAACAAAAGGTAGGCGCGGCTGCAGGCCAGCCAAACCAGCATTTGCCCGCAACCATCAGTGGAACGATCGTTGATCAAAGCGGGGCTGTGGTTGTCGGCGCGGAAGTAAGATTTACCTCCGACCAATTTCCGTTAGATCCAATCTCACGCCAGGAGATGCGATCGGGCGACGATGGCGAATTTTCATTCTCTAAAGTCCCTGCCGGACCTTTTCATCTCACCATAACGTCTCAGGGTTTTGGAGCGCAAACATCTTCCGGAGTTCTTCAATCGGGAGAAACGCAAATTTTCCCGCGGATCGCGTTGGGCGTTGCCACAACGAGTACGGATGTGGAAGTGGGATTCTCGCGGTCCGAAGTGGCCGAAGAGGAAATCAAGGTTGAAGAGAAACAGCGTGTGTTTGGCGTTCTTCCAAATTTTTACGTCAGCTATGTTGCGGATCCAGTTCCGCTCGCTCCGAAGCAGAAGTTCGAGATTGCCTGGAAGACGCTGCTTGATCCAGCCACTTTGATATTCGTAGGAGGCGCTGCGGGAATTGAGCAGGCGCAGAATCATTTCAAAGAATATGGTCAAGGTGCTCAAGGCTACGGACAGCGCTTTGGTGCAGGGTATGCCGACACTGTCACCAGTACGCTCATTGGAAGCGCCCTGCTGCCCACGCTTTTAAAACAGGACCCGCGGTATTTCTATAAGGGTACCGGAAGCACTCGGTCGCGGGCTCTTTACGCCGTCGCCAGTTCAATTATTTGCAAGGGCGACAATGGACGCTGGCAGGTGAGCTACTCGAATATCCTGGGGAGCCTGGCCGCAGGCGGAATTTCGAATCTCTACTATCCGGCTCAGGACCGCAATGGCGCTGGACTCACCTTTGAAAACGGTGCAATCGGCATTGGCGCCACTGCGGCGGCCAATCTGTTTCAGGAATTTCTCGTCCGCAAGTTAACTCCGAACGCTCATCACCAGAACGCAGCGAAACCCTAGAGTTTTCGCACTCCAGGTCCTCCAAATCCTGCCAATCGAAAGCCTTTACGGTTTTCCCAGGGAACTGTGTCTTTTTTGCTAGGAACAAACGAAAGAATACGATATAAAAAGAAAGCTCGAAAACAACCTAAAATGCCACGTTTTGACGTAACGATTGCCGGTGAGTTAAACCTCGATCTCATCCTTTACGGACTTCCTGCAGAGCTTCCTCCAGATCGCGAATTGCTCGCCGATCGCATGATGCTCACCTTGGGAGGGTCCTCGTCGATTGTGGCGCACAATCTTGCTGCTTTGGGTAGCCGCGTCGGTTTTCAATCGCTCATTGGCGACGATCAAATGGGCCGGACCGCGCTGCAGTTGCTTGGCGAGATTGGCGTGGATGTTTCGCGGATACGACAAAATCCGGGCCCCATCAAGAGTGGAATGAGTGTCATTCTCCAGCGCGATGGTTGGAGAAACATCCTTACTTATTCGGGCACCATTGCGGAGCTCAGTTTCGAAGATCTTGATCTCGCGTATCTCGCGGACTCACGCCACTTTCATCTTTCGTCTTACTATTTACAAGACCGTCTGCGTCCGCACATACCGGAATTGTTCACGAAGCTGAAAGCTGCCGGACTGACAATTTCCATGGATACCAACGACGATCCTGACGATCTCTGGGGAAGCGGCCTGCGGGATGTCCTCGGTCAACTTGATATCTTCATGCCCAATGCGCGCGAAGCCTGCCGGATCACAGGAACAGAGGATCTGGAAGATGCGGTGAACCAACTAGCGGAACAGGTCCCGTTGGTTGTCGTGAAGATGGGTCACGAAGGTGCCATGGCACGGCAGGGTGCAAATCGCTTTACCAGTCCGCCGGCCAAAGTCACTTGTATCGACGCCGTGGGAGCGGGGGACAGCTTCGACGCTGGTTTCTTGCACCAATATGTTCGAGGCCAGGACATTCCCAGTTGTCTCGCTTACGGCAATTTGTCAGGAGCGCTCTCCACCACCAAACCTGGAGGCACCGAGGCGTTCCGTGACCGTAAGCATCGGGAACAGTTTCTAGGAGAGTTCGCCGAGGCGAGGTAGAGATTTAGGTTTCAGGTCTTGGATCTCAGGTCTTGGGTTTCAGGTCTTGGGTTTCTGGTCTCTGGTTCGGCGCACTCGTGATATTTGCACTTCCTGGCACCTGACACCCGTCACCGGACACCCGACACCCGTGACCTAAAGCTTACTGACCAACCTCCAACAGCAGATGCTGTTTAAACTCCGTCTTCATCTTCGGAGCGTGGTCGGCCGTTGCTTCCACGGATCCCAAATCTTTTCCATCTGCATAATCGACCACGTGGTAGGTCCCTGGTTTCAAGCCGCGCAATTCGACTTCACCTTTCCATGCTACGTTGTCGTCGGGGGCAAAGAACGCATAGTACATCTTGCCGTCTTTGGCGATGGCATAGGCCTCGGGGGAATCGTATCCATACACGTAGAGATCGAGGAAAGTTCCTTTGGAAAGCATCTTCTCGTTGTAAAGGCCAATCCACTTCTTCCAGTGTTCTTCTTTCTCCTGCGTTAGCATGACCGCTTTAAATTTCGGTCCGGGGTCCGGCCAGACAAACTTAGTTCCCACCACTCCGCCGGCTCCGATGGTCGACGCGAAATCGTCGCCGTGTTCCTTATAATCATTGCCGACACGGGTCATGGCTGAGAGTTCGACATGATCTCCGTAGACCGCGGATTCAGGTCCTAACAATGCTTTGTACATCTTGATGCGGCGGCGCACCTGGATTGCGCCAACCGGGTCCGCAGTTACCGCCTGATCCATATAAGGCAGCCATGCAAGCGATGGCGGCGTGCCGCATGGGCAACTCTGAGTGACGCTTTGCGGCTTGATGGCACGAGTGGTTTGGAAAATCGTTTTATAAACGTCGGCGACTGCGTTAACGGAATCCTGCGGAGATTTGTGATGATGGGCCGGGTTGTAGCAGGCGGGCACGCTGTAAATATTGTCGAGTTTGGATCCGTCAAATCCCCAATCGCGGATAAATTTTTCGGTCAGCCGCTTGTAATAAGCCTGTACTTCCGGTACAGCAGGGCAGAGTGCGGCCAGATCGCGCACAATGCGCGCATGCTTGCCGTTCTTATCGAGAATCAACCACTCAGGATGTTCCTGCACAACCTTCGAAACTATGTATTTGTGCGATTCCGCTCGGCGCTGTCCATCTTCCACTCCCAACGGCAGCCACCACAGTTGCGCCAGCATGCCCTGCTTATGAAAATCTTCGGTCATCTGCTTTATGGAATCGCCGGGAAACGTTTCTTTGCGTGGATTCCAATCGCCGTAAGTATCAAACCAGCGATCGTCGAGGGTCGCCCATTTGATTCCCAGTTCTTTTAGTTTTGGGACGGTTCCCAGCATTTGCGCCGGCGTCACATTGAACTCATAGCCCCATCCACACCAACTCACGTTGTAGGCTTCGCTCGAAGGCTTGGTGATTTCCCATCCTTCTTTTTGAAGAATGCTCGACCACATTCTCAGCGGTTCGTAGAAATCGCCGGCATAAACCGCCACAAAACTGCGAGGCGTCGAATAGCTTTCTCCCGGCTTGAGCGCTACATTGGCAGGGATATCGACTGCCGCCGACACGCTTCCGTCCGCTTCGACTTTCGAAGGAATGCCGAGTGTCAGCGGCAAAGTCTCAACGTGCCCAATGGCTTCGCCCACGGACGCATTCCAGAAAGCCACAACAGGAATGCCGCCACCGTAGCCGCCTTTCACCATCGCACCCATGAGGTTTGGTCGCGAGAACGTACGCGTCAGTTTCAGGACATCGTTTTCTCCCCAGTCATAGCTCGAGCCCTGATACGACCACATGTCGTAGGGCGCTCCGTTTGCTTCATGAGAATTAAAACGGTGCTGTTGCTCGACAGCGTTATCGATCTGGAAATCTGAAGTGCCAGTATTCTTATAGTCGACGCTGGTCAACAAGACGCCCGGAAAATCGTCGTAAGCATCGATTTGCAGAGTGCGTTCGATGCCGGTTCCGGAAGGACCAAGAGGATGTGCTGGAATTTCGATATGCTTGCCACGTCCCAGCTTTCCGGTTGACTCGGTGATCTTGGCTTGGTCGAAATCCAGGATGAAGTGAATGTCTTTTTTGTCGTGAACTATGTAATCGCTGTCGGTAGGCGAGCCCAAGCGCGGCTCATCCAGACTCAACTTGCTGCCATTTTTGAGCAGGAAGGCTTGCACGTAGCCGGAAGGCAAGACCTGGAATTCCGCGGATGTAGTGGTAAGAACGACCGGCCCGCCGTGTTGGACGTCAACTTTCACGCTCGAAAGCAGTGGGGCTGGCGCGGCAGGAGCGGTCGCCGTCTTGTTACAACCGACACTCATCGACGCGATCCCATACGCGATGAATATGGCAGAGACAATTTTCCAGTTAGAACGCTTCATTTCGCCCCCGTGGTTGCTAACGATTTTCCTTTGAAATTGGCCGAGCATTCGCAGCGGATTGAATCAGTAACAACGAAACTAAAAACAACAATTCGCAACTATACAGCAATTACACTTTGCGTCATACAACATATCCGTGTGACGTCGTCGCAATTTGCGGTGATATTCTGGCTATTGCGAATCAAGCAGGAGGTCTTCAATGTTTCG
This sequence comes from Terriglobales bacterium, assembly GCA_036271275.1. Lineage (GTDB taxonomy): Bacteria > Acidobacteriota > Terriglobia > Terriglobales > Acidobacteriaceae > DATBAX01. The sequence continues at coordinate 3,920 of DATBAX010000136.1, read as the reverse complement.
TGTCAGACAATCGATTTTCTCGCTAATTCCCGTCATTTTAGTATTGGGCATGGTTGGGAGCGCATTCTCGCAACAGTCGACATCCGATGCAACTGAGCGCCGCATTGATGCCCTCCTGAAGCAGATGACGTTGGAAGAAAAAGTCGGCCAGTTGGCACAGTACACCAGCAACACTCCGCAGACTCTTGAATTGGTGAGACAAGGCAAAGTGGGTTCGCTGTTCAATGTTCTGGGAGCGGCCGACGTAAATGCCGCCCAGAAACTTGCCGTCGAGAAAACTCGCTTAAAGATCCCCCTTATTTTTGGATTGGACGTAATTCACGGGTATCGCACGGTTTTTCCTGTGCCGATCGCCGGTGCTTGCAGCTTCGATCCTGAATTGATCGAGCAATCTGAACGAGTTGCCGCGAAAGAAGCGAGCGCCGCGGGAATCAAATGGACGTTTGCGCCCATGGTAGATATTTCTCGCGATCCGCGATGGGGCCGCATGGTCGAAGGAGCGGGGGAGGATCCCTATCTTAGCTCTGTGGTTGGGGCGGCGCGGGTGCGCGGATTTCAAGGCAAAAGCATTGCCGATCCTGATAGTGTGGCCGCATGCACCAAACATTATGTTGCTTACGGCGCGGTCGAAGGCGGCCGCGATTACAACACAGTCGACATTTCTGAAGCATTGTTGCGAGAAGTTTATCTTCCACCATTTCACGCCGCGGTGAAGGCGGGCTCGGCGACGATGATGTCCGCGTTTGAAGATTTGAATGGCGTTCCATCAACCGTGAACCATCATACGTTGACCGACATTCTGCGCAATGAATGGGGATTTAACGGCTTCGTGGTGAGTGATTACGGCGCCGTCGATGAACTGCTGCCGCATGGTGTTGCGAAGGACGAAGCAGACGCCGCGCGCCTGGCGTTGACTGCCGGTGTGGATATGGATATGGCGGACGGCGCATACGGAAAGCAGCTTGGCCCATTAGTGGAATCAGGCAAGGTGCCAATGAGCGTTCTTGATGAAGCGGTGCGGCGCGTATTGCGGGTCAAATTCCAGGCGGGACTTTTCGAAAATCCTTATACCGATCCACAGCGGGAAGGCAAAGACATCCTTACGACTGAGAGCGTGCAACTAGCCCGGAAGATGGCGCAAGAGTCGATCGTTCTGCTGAAGAACCAAAATAACCTGCTGCCTCTGGATAAAAATACCAAAATGATTGCCGTCATTGGCCCCTTGGCGAATGACAAAGCAGATCAGATGGGATCGTGGGTCGCGCAAGGCCGGGCCGCCGATGCCGTAGCGCCGCTCGAAGGAATCAAAGCGCAACTGCCGCATGTGCAACTGTTGTATGCAAAAGGCGTTGATCTCGACTACTTCGGAAAACCTGCGAGCATCGGTGCTCCGGTTGCCGCGCCAGCGCCATCGACTGCGACCGGCGTTGCGGATGTGAGCGCTTCCGCGGGCGCCAATGGTATTGACGATGCCGTGCAGGCAGCGCAGAAAGCCGACGTTGTCATTCTCTTCTTAGGTGAACTCGCAGGGATGACAGGCGAAGCCAGTTCGCGCGCCAGTCTCGACCTGCCAGGTAAGCAACAGCAATTGCTGGAAGCTATTGTGGCCACGGGAAAGCCGGTGGTGCTCGTCCTCGAAAGCGGGCGTCCTCTGAACATTCTTTGGGCAAACGATCATGTGCCCGCGATAGTGCAGGCCTGGTATCCGGGAGTGCAATCGGGAAATGCGATTGCTGACATATTGTTCGGTGACGTTTCACCCAGCGCCAGATTGGCCATCAGTTGGCCGCGTTCGGTCGGACAAATTCCTGTTTATTACGATCACAAGAACACAGGACGCCCGACGTCTCCCGATCGTTGGCACACCGGATATCTGGATGAAAGCAAGGAGCCTTTATTTCCGTTCGGGTATGGTCTCACCTACACATCATTTCAATACAGCGATTTGCAAGTAACAACGCCGGACCTTATGGCGACCGGAACCCTCCGCGTGACTGCGGACGTAAAGAATGCCGGGCAGCGCGTGGCCACCGAAGTCGTACAGTTTTACGTGCACGACCGGGTGGCGCCAACCTCGCGCCCGGTTCGCGAGCTCAAAGGATTCTCGCGAATCACGCTTTCGCCCGGTGAGCACAAAACTGTCGAATTTTCCGTCGATGCGAAGGACCTGGGTTCCTATGATCCCAGCATGAATTGGATCGTACCGCCCGGCGCTTACGACGTCTGGATTGCACCGAACGCGATTGAAGGCGTGCAGGGCGAATTCCAGATCAGCGCAAAATAGATTCCGCGACGGCGCTGATCGTCTGAAAGTTTTGGGGAGGGCACTCGTGCTAGGAGGGGATGGGCGGCTGCGAGGTGCCCGGCCAGGGAGCGTTCAGGACGGAACGGATTGTTCCTAACAATTCTGAATTATCCGCCGGCTTCTGGAAAAAAGCAGTTGCTCCCGCTTTCAAAACCCGCTCGCGATTGTATTGCGGATCGCGCGCCGTCAAAACGATGACTGGAATAGTGGACAGCGATGCGCTTTGTTGCAGTCGTTCCAGCACCACGAAGCCATCTCCAGCAGGCAGGCCAATATCGAGAATGATCATGTCAGGTTTTTCCTTTAGCGCCATTGCAACTGCAGAGAAACCATCGCAGGCATACGCAGTGTCATAGTGGTTAGCTCGTAACCGCAGGTTCAGGCCGCGTCGCAAGTCGGAGTCGTCGTCAACAATCAGGATTTTTGGGTTTCCCATGGAGCCCTCTCTTCTATAGGTGAATGTTGGTTAGCCTTCGGAATTGTGACGCCGAAAGATCGTCATGACCGCTTGATTAATGTTATCGGCAACTTTTCGCACTAAACTCAGCAACGATTGACCTTTCTCCGATGACGGAAGGTCAACCGGGAGTATCGCAATCTTGAAAACGCTATTGTTCTTTAGTTCCGCGCAACTGTTGAGTTGTCCTTGAATGCGTTGTCGCAGAATGTCAGCGCGCTTCTCGTCGGTGGAGGCCACAATCACGAAGGTTTCATTGGGCCCAGTATTGCCCAGGGCAGGCAGGACAATGTCTTTATCGATGAAAATGCATCCACGAAGAATTTCCAGGCAGCGATGCCGTGTCTCCGGCCAGTTGCCCGAGACATTGTTGAGCGGCATTCGTTCCACGGTGACGAGGACCAGCGACTCACGCAGATGGCCATCCACAGTGATTGCCGGAGAAAGTAGTTGCTCCAGAGAGAACAAAGGCAAAGTAAAAGAAAAAATGCTGCCATGCGCCAACTGGCTTTCCACCCAAATCCTGCCCCCGTTTAGCTTGATAAGCTCTTGCACGATGTAAAGCCCGAGTCCAAGCCCTTTGCGGCTGCCATCGACAGCGTTCGGGTCCTGATAAAGGCGTTCGAAAACCAGGGCCTTTGCCTCCGGACTGATGCCCCGGCCCGTGTCCGTTACCGACACATAGAGGAAATCGGGATCCTGATCGACCAGGCAGGCTTTCAGCATGACGGATCCGCCCGATGGCGTAAATTTAATGGCATTGTCGATAAGATTGGTGAGCACCTGAATGATTCGTTCCGGGTCTGCAAGCGCCAGCGGAAGCTCGGCTGCCACGTTCAAATCGAGGGCAATGTTTTTTCCTTGCGCCGTAGCCCGCAACATTGCTCCTGCCTGATGGATCACATCCCCAATTGCAATGCAGCGAGGTTCGTTCCTCAGCTTGCCAGATTCCGCCCGGGTGGCCTCGAGAAGATCGCCGATCATGCTTTGTAACTGGTTTGCGCTGCGAAGGATCGTTCCCAGATGCTCCTGTTGCTCGGGAACCACGGCCCCCGCGAGTCCATCCAACAAAATCGTCACGAATTGATGGATACAGGTCAGCGGTGTGCGCAGTTCATGCGATACGTGCGACAGAAATTCGTTTTTGAATTGCAGCTG
>DATBAX010000135.1:0-8266 GCA_036271275.1 Terriglobales bacterium | reverse complement strand
CCATTGTCATTGGGATCGAGCCGGAACAGACTTATAGTGCTGTTCTCCTGCCCGAAGGCAGGACGTCCGACATAAAGAACATTGTCGAGACGTTCAAGGTCTACGGTTCCGTCGACGCTAAGATCAGGACGTGCTCCTTTGGGAAGTTCGCCAGTCAGTTTCACGTCCACCGTCACAGTCCCGTTTTGTACAGCCGGGTCGACGCGGAGGACTGTGCCTGGGATCACGCCATTATGAGTGTCAATCGAAGCCGGTTCGCCGATCTGCACGTCGCGAGCCTGAGTTTCGGCGATCTTCAATTCCGCCATCAGGTGATTCGGTTCGACCACCTTCGCCAACATGGCTCCGGGTAAAACGTGTTGTCCAACTTGCAAAGGCAAATCGACAAGCACCCCATTAATCCCAGCGCGAACCTTCAGGTCATTGAGTTGTTTTTGCTTTAGTTGCGCCAGCGTACGCATCTGGTCGACTTTGGCTTGCTGCTCGGCCATTTGGGTGGCAATGGCTTGCTGGTTTCCCGTAAGTCTTTGCGCTTCGAGATCGTTCCGGATGGTAAGTTCGTCGGCCTTACCTTTGGAAGCTTTGTAAGTCAATCCGGAGATGACGCCAAGATCGTAGAGCGCTTTGTCGGTTTCAGCCTGGAGCTGCGCTTGACTATGATCCGCAGTAACCGTAGCCGCACCGGCTTTCTGGGTCATCAAATCGCTCTCGAGCTTGACTCGCAAACTCTGGTATCCGGCCTCCGCAGCTCTCAGTTGGAGTTGTGCGTCGACGGCCGCCTGCTCCGCTTGCGGATTGCTCATTTCCACAAGAATCGTGTCGGCCTTGACCAGGGAGCCGGGCAATAAGAGGATGCGAACTACGGTCGCTTCCGTCTCGGCGGGAATCTGGCGGACCGCTTCCTGGCTAGGCGTGAGCGTACCGAGTCCGCGAACCTGGCGCAGCATGGGGCCACGTTTTACGGTGTCGGTCCACACCGTCCCGCGCTCTACCGAGGGCGCGGCGGGTTTTAGCCTGGAGACACCAATACTGGCGGCAACCACCACAACGATCACCACAACCGCCAGAATGACCTGCCGACGGCGTTTCTGAAGTTTGAATTCTGGGCGTGCGATATCCATCGAGACTTACTAAGGCATCCTGGATGCCAGAAGCTGACAGCCCATAACTTACTGATAAACCTAGACTTGGATACGCTCCGTAGAGTAGCTTCCCAATGGATCATGTCCTTTAGTGGACTGAGCTGTCCATTCCCGGACACTCAATTAAGCTTCAGTATCCACAGCCGTCGTGGACCGCACTCCATAATTGTGCAAACAATTGCGCAATACCAAATCCGTCCGCCCGGAAAAGCATATTTATCAGGAGCTTATAGGTGGTATCGGGCTTGCATAGATCTATAGCGGAGACTGCAGCACGAGGTGTTCACGATTTCCCCGCGCTCATGAATCCACAGGATTCTCTAACGTAGGAGATAAACGATGAAAACTACCGTATTGGCTTTGTTCCTTCTTTGTGCAGCAACGGGCTTCGGACAGGCTGCTGTCGGCGGTTCAGCCTTAAGCGCTCAACCTTCGGTTCTCGAGTTTCAGAGCCACGAATCAACCGCAAGTCAGCATTCAATGGGAACCGCACAGAACTTGCTGGAGAGCGCGGGTTATACCTGGGCGCAGGGCGAAAGACCGTTGTGGGAAGTCTCCCCGGCCTCGCATCAAACGCCACTTGGAGATTCCGCACGTATGCTGAGGAAAGAGCATAGCGCTGACAAGAAGGCGGAGAAGGTTTGGAACAATAACTAGGTTTCGCGTCTTAAGGGGCGGCCGGCTAGCATTTGATTTGGTTTCGACATCGTGCGAAACTAATCAAACAGCTCCACAATTCCGATGGGGATATTAGTGCTCAATGGAATTGCTCCTCAATTTGCTCTGGCTGACGCTTGCCGTCCCCGCTGTTTTGATCTGGCGGCGGGACCTTACCTCTGTCCAGAGTTCGGCCCGCTTCTGTCGCTCTCGTTCATTCGTTCTATTGAGCTGTCTGCTCGCCCTGCTGTTCCCGATTGTCTCGGTAACTGACGACCTTCATGCCACGCGTGCCGAGATCGAAGAATCCAGCCCTTCCAAGCGTTTAGTAAAACAATCGCCAGGCACTAAATCTCCAACCTGGAACAATGCTGGCGGCATCGCTGCGCAGGAACTCCTTCCCATCGCATCTTTTGCCCACGAAGACGAAACCGTCGGTCTGGTCTCAACTGGTTTGTCGGTTCTTCCCGCGTGCATTTTCGCCAGCACCATTAATTCCCGTGGCCCTCCCAGGGCTTAATTCCTCACGCTCTGTCGCTTTGTTTATCGGCAGCGCCATCTCCTAAATTCCAAATTGTCCGTGGGCTCGCGTCCGTTTTCATTTTGACAGCCGGTCTCGGACACTTCATGGACCACCCGGGTATGCAAAGTCTCGATTTTGCATCGCCCGGCGTCGTCTGCCGAACTTTCTTGTTGGCTCAACAAGTTTTAGGACACATTGGCATGATCAAAAAGCTCGATCATTTTTCCATTTTGTTTCTTTCGCTCATTTTGAGTTCCGCAGCCCAGGCGCAGGATCCGTGGACGTGGGAGAAAGTGCGGACGCGATTTGAACAGAACAATCCAACTCTGCAAGCCAGCAGAATCAATGTCGATGAATCAAAGGCAGAAGAGATCACTGCAAACCTGCGGCCGAATCCGAACCTGACGCTAGGCGCTGACCAAATCGCGCCGTTTGGAGGAGGTCCGCAGCACGGATCGTTTGCGTTTCTTCTTCCGGTTGCATCCGTCAACTATCTGTATGAGCGAAATCATAAGCGGGAGTTGCGGCTGGAGAGCGCCGAGAAGATGACGGCAATCTCAGTGTCGAACCAGTCTGACCTCGAAAGGAATTTGCTTTTCAATCTGCGCAGCGCCTTTGTATCCACGATTCAAGCTAATGCAGTCCTCGATGTGGCCAGGGAAAATCTCTCCTATTACGATCACCTGCTTGACGTGAGCCGGGAGCGTCTCAAAGCCGGGGACATCGCGCAAATCGATCTCGACCGGCTGGAACTGCAACGGGTGCAGTATGAATCCGATTTCCAGACTGCGGAAGTCAACCTGCGCACTGCGAAGATCCAGTTGCTGATGTTGATCAATGACCGCACTACGGTCGAACAGTTTGAAGTAACGGGTCTATTCGATTTCACCGATCGAGTCCTGCCGCTAGACGAGTTCCACAAAATTGCCCAGGACACCCGCCCGGATTTGAAAGCCGCGATGCAGTCGGTGGACAAGGCGAAAACCGACCACAAACTGGCCGTCTCCAACGGTTCTACCGATCCTACTTTTGGCTTCGACGTCGGGCGCAATCCGCCCATCGATGCCTATTTCGGAGTGAGCGTACAAATCCCTCTCCGCATTTTCGATCACAATCAGGGCGAGAAACTCCGCACCCAGCTCGACATCGATCGCAACCAGCGCCTTTTGGACGCAGCCCAGGCACAGATATTTAGCGACGTGGATTCTGCCTACGCCATACTGAATAGCAATGTAATTCTGTTACGCCCGTACAAGGAAAAGTATCTGCAACAAGCTGTACGAGTTCGTGACACGGTGGCATTTGCATATCAACACGGCGGGGCCTCTTTGCTCGATTTTCTTAACGCGCAGAGCGAGTATCGCAGCGTCCAACTCAGCTATGTCAGCCTGGTCGGCTCCTATTTGAACGCAGCCAATCAACTCAATCTTGCCGTGGGCCGTGAGGTGGTGCAATGAAGAACAGGAACACAATATTACTGCGCACAGTCGCAATCGGCAGTGCGTTATTTTTCGCCGGAATCGGTGTCGCTTGCTCTGGCGATTCGAAAGCCGCTCCCACCAAGTCGGAGGTCACACTCGATCCCAACAGCTACACCGTGACCCACCCAGAACTATTCAAGCTGGCTAAAGTCGAAACGCGAGGTATGCCGACGATCCTGAATGCCAACGGGACCGTCACGCCCGACGTGAACAATACCATCCACGTGACCTCGCAAGGTTCGGGACGGGTTGCCGAGATAAAAGTACGGCTGGGAGATTATGTAAAGAAAGGCGAGGTGATGCTCTCCATCCACAGCGTCGATTTGTCAGGAGCGTTTTCCGATTATCAGAAAGCTGTCGCGGATGAACATCTATCGCAGAAAGGTCTCGACCGAGCTCAGTTGCTCTATTCACACGGCGCACTGGCGGAAAAAGATTTGCAACAAGCCGATGACACCGAAGAGAAAGCCAAGCTGGACGTTCAGAGTGCTGAGCAGCATGTCCGGTTGTTAGGTGGTGATCTCGCCCATCCGGGTACATTGATCGTACTTCGCGCTCCGGTCTCGGGAACAATTGTCGAGCAGAACATTTCAGGATTCGAAGGTATCAAGAGCCTCGACAACAGTCCCAACCTTTTCACGGTGGCCGATTTGAGCCAAGTCTGGGTCGTCTGCGATGTTTACGAAAACGACCTCGGTGAGGTGCAAGTGGGCGACACGGCTGAGATCCGGCTGAACGCCTATCCGGACAGAACTTACCGCGGCAAAGTTGCTGATATTTCTCGTGTACTTGATCCGGCCACGCGCTCGGCCAAGGTTCGCATGGTATTGGCAAATCGCGACGGCTCGTTGCGTCCTGGCATGTTCGCGGTCGCTACATTCCGTTCCCGCAAATCACAGGCACGCATCGTAGTTCCTTCGACCGCGGTCTTGCGCCTGCAGGATAAAGACTGGGTATTCCTACAGGAAGCTCCACAGCAATTCCGCCGCGTTGAAGTGCGGGCGCGGGGAGAAAGCGCGGACGGGTTGCAGCAGATTCAGGATGGTTTGAACGCCGGACAGGAAATCGTTGCGAACGCGTTGGAGTTCTCTTCCGCGGTCGCGGAGCAAGGTAAATGATCCGTTTTCTGATCGACTTTGCTCTGCGCAATCGCATCCTGGTCCTCAGCGTGGCCGTGGTCCTGTTCGTCTGGGGAATCATTTCTTTCCACAATCTCCCCATTGAGGCGTATCCCGACGTCGCCGACACCTATGCGCAGGTCATTACGCAATGGCCCGGCCATGCCGCGGAAGAAGTCGAACAGCAGGTCACAGTTCCGCTCGAAGTGACGTTGAACGGCGTCGCCCACATGACTCACCTGCGTTCTACATCTTTAGCAGCACTTTCGATCATCACGATCATTTATGACGACGACACCACCACGTTCAACGCCCGCCAGGAAGTGCTGGATCGGCTGCAGCTCGCGGTCCTGCCAACCGGCGTGAACCCAGGTCTCGGCCCGGACTATAGTCCCACAGGCCAGATATTGTTCTACACGTTGCAAAGTACGAATCCGAAGTATGACGTGATGGAGTTGAAAACGCTGAACGACTGGTATGTAGTGAATCAGTTGAAGTCAGTTCCTAACGTTGTGGATGTGAATCCGTTTGGCGGGCCCACGCGCGAGTATCAGGTGCGAATTGATCCGGGCAAACTGGTTTCCTATGGACTGGCGCTTAGCCAGGTTGAGCAGGCGCTCGCCGCGAACAATACCAATGCCGGCGGGGGCTTCATCGAGCGCGGCGAACAAGCCCTAAACGTGCGTGCCGTGGGCCTGATGCAAACCACCGACGACATCGCTGCCACTGTAGTAAAAGTCCAGAACGGCACGCCAGTCCGAGTGCGCGATCTGGCGGTAGTGGTACAAGCGCCCAAAGTACGACTGGGACAACTCGGCAAAACCATCCGCAAAGAAGACGGTTCGATCATCAATAATGACGATGCGGTTGAGGGCATCGTTCTGTTGCGTAAAGGCGCGGAAGCCGGCGCGACCCTTGACGCGCTGCATGCGCAGATCGCGCAGATCAATGCTCATCAGTTGCCAGCGGGCGTGAAAATCGTGCCCCACCTGGATCGCAGCGACCTCGTTCACTACACGACTCATACCGTACTCCGCAACTTGATCGATGGAGTTCTGCTGGTCACGCTAGTGCTGTTTTTATTCCTCGGCAATGTACGCAGCGCCCTGATTGTCACCATCACGATTCCCTTTGCGTTGCTCTTCGCGGCAATCCTGCTGGACCTGAGTCACATTCCTGCGAACTTGCTTTCACTCGGCGCTCTGGATTTCGGGATGGTGGTGGATGGCTCGGTGGTGATGATCGAGAACATTCTGCGTCATGCTGAATACGGACGCGGCAAGAAGACTTTTGCCGAGATGATCGGCACGGCGGCGCATGAAGTGCAAAGGCCGGTTTTCTTTGCCCGCATCATCATCATTATTTCCTATCTGCCGATCTTCACTCTCCAGCGTGTCGAAGGGCGACTGTTTCGTCCGATGGCGTGGACCGTGGCTTTCGCGCTGTTGGGAGCATTACTGTTCGCGCTTCTGATTGCGCCCGTGCTCTGTACTATGTTGTTCAAAGACGAAATCAAGGAATGGCGCAATCCTGTATTTCACTGGCTGCAGGAGCATTACAGCCGCCTGCTTGACTGGTGCTTCGACCATCTCAAATTCACTCTAGGCATGGGCATCGCCGCACTCGTGGCGATGTTGTCGCTGGGTTTCAGTGGCGTAATCGGTTCAGAGTTTCTGCCTCATTTAGATGAAGGGGCGATTTGGGTTCGAGGCACGCTGGCTCCAAGCACCGGGCCGACCGCGGGAACGTCATTGGCAAAACAAGCCCGGCAAGCACTCGCCCAGTTTCCAGAGGTCAAGCAGATCGTGAGTCAGGTTGGCCGTCCTGACGATGGCAGCGATGCCAGTGGTTTTTACAACACGGAGTTTTTTGTCGATCTGTGGCCGCGTTCAGAATGGCGTTCCGAGTACAAGACGAAAGACGATCTTATTGCCGCCATGGACACCGAACTCGACAAGTTTCCAGGTGTGGACTGGAATTTCTCCCAGCCGATCTCCGACAACGTTGAAGAAGCTGTCAGCGGCGTCAAAGGCGAACTGGCCGTGAAACTTTTCGGCAGCGACTTGAAAGTCCTCGAAGCCAAGGCCAACGAGATTCAGAACGTGATGAGCAAGATCCCAGGCGTCGCCGATCTGGGAACATTTCAAGTACGCGGCCAGCCCAATGTGAACATGGTGGTGGACCGGGCCGCGGCCGACAGATTCGGAATCAATGTCAGCGATGTGCAGGACGCCGTGGAAACCGCGGTCGGTGGAAAAGCTGTCAGCCAAATCCTGATCGGCGAGCAGCGCTACGATCTAACCGTCCGCTATCAAGAGCAATTTCGTAAAACCGTCGGCGATCTTGCCAACATCAGGATTCTGGCGCCTTCTGGTGAACGAGTTTCATTAGGCCAACTCTGCAAGATCAAAATGGAAGATGGGGCATCGAACATCTATCGCGAAGGGAATTCCCGCTACGTCGCTATCAAGTACAGCGTTCGGGGACGCGATCTCGGCAGTACTGTACGCCAGGCGATCGAAGACGTCGGACATAAAGTTAAGTTGGACGAAGGCTATCACCTCGATTGGACGGGCGAATACGAAAGTCAGCAACGAGCGAATCGGCGGCTTGCGGTTATCGTTCCCATCACACTCTTGCTCATGTCCTTCATTCTTTATTCTGCATTCGATTCTTGGAAGTGGGTCGGTCTGATTCTCGCCGTCGTCGGCCTATCGCCACTTGGCGGATTCCTCAGTTTGCTGATCACCGGTACGCACTTCTCAGTGTCGTCAGGCCTTGGTTTTCTGGCTCTCATCGGCGTCTCGGTGGAAATTGGAGTCATCATGGTGGAGTACATCAATCAACTCCGGACCCGCGGCATGAATCCGCGCGAAGCCGCCAAGGAAGGCGCATCAATGCGTCTCCGACCCATCATGATGACCATGCTGGTAGCAACTTTGGGGCTTCTGCCTGCGGCCATGTCACACGACATCGGTTCTGACTCACAGCGGCCCTTCGCTATCGTGATCGTGGGTGGATTGATCGTTGAACTCTTCATCAGCGTAATTATGTTGCCGACGCTTTACGTTTTTTGGGCGCGCAAGACCGATAAACTGCCTCCGCCGGAGCTAAGTTCTGCGGAAGAGGGGGAACACGTCGATTAGGATTGGATTTTAACGGGCGGCACTCGAGATTTCTCGCCGGATCAGGACGGCGAGCCGGGGAAACAGAAAATGCCCACCGGCGTCATCGATCACATTTACCTGACAGGTATAAAAACCAGGCTTGAGCGACGTGAGAGGTACATCCAACTGGAACACGCCAGCCTTTCGATCACGGGCATTTAATTCCGTCAGCTCGACC
>DATBAX010000134.1:0-12246 GCA_036271275.1 Terriglobales bacterium | reverse complement strand
TTGATGGTGCCTTCGATGCGGCCGTCAATGAAGAGCGACTCGGATCCGGTGACTTCGCCCTTGATGACGAGCGAACGGCCAATCGTTGCTTGCTCCGTGGGGACGCTGGCGGTCTTCACAGGGGCGAAAGTGTTGGTGGGTGTGGAAAATTTTTGTGCGTCCGACGATTGCAGCATGGTGGCGGGCCTTCCTTGGGTTTCCGCGCGACTTTGATCTTGCGAGCCGCTTACGGTGGGATCGTGATGCGCGTCCTAAGGTGACTATCGCACGGACTTTTGTAATTCGGGAGGTTACGGAAGATCGTGTACCGCGAAATCGGGGTCGTAGTCGTGCAGTTTGAAATTAGATTCGTATCAGGGCATGGCTTCAGCCGTGCCGAAACAAGACCTAAAGGGACGGGCTTTAGCCGCTGAGCGCGAGGCGTATCAAGAAGGGGCGCTACGCGCGTGATCGCATCGTCCGAGTTTGTCGGCACGCCTGAAGGCAGTGCCCTGACACGGATCCTTTCAAACCGCACCCCTGCCTATCCGGGCGTCGATCGACTAGACTTCGAGCGCCTGGCCCAGTTGTTCCCATTCGGCAAGGCACTTCTGAAGCTCGGAGCGGTCGGCGCCAAGTTCGCGGGACTGGCGTTCGGTTTCTTCTGAACTGACGAAACTTTGGAGCGCCGTTTCGTTCGTGGATATTGACGTTTCCAGCCGGTTGATCGATTTTTCGAGTTCCTTGACCCGGTCTTCAAGCTGCTTGCGTTTGATGGGATTCAGCCGTTTGGACTTGTTGTCTGCGGACGGTGTATCGGGCTGTTTCCCGTTGGAGGGTTGCACGACCGTCGAGGCCGCCACTAAAGTTTCCTGCATCCGCGCCGCGCCACCCTGCTTGCGCCAGAGATAGTCTTCGTAATTTCCAGGATAGATTTCGACTTTGCCATCGCCTACTTCAAACACCCGCGTGGCCAGCTTGTCGATAAAGTAGCGATCGTGGGAAACGAAGACGACCGTCCCGTTATATTCGCTCAGCGAGTTGAGCAAGACATCTTTCGCGCGCATGTCGAGATGGTTAGTGGGTTCGTCGAGCAGGAGGAAATTTGCTGGGAACATCAACATGCGCAGCAGGGCGTAGCGATTGCGTTCGCCGCCGGAGAGCACGCCGATGCGTTTGAAAACGTCGTCGGCGGAGAACAGGAAGCATCCCAGCAGGCTGCGCATTTCGGTTTGCGTGGAGCGAGGAGCAAGTTCGGCCAGGTCGTCGAGAATGCGAGCGTCGGGATTGAGTTCTTTGTATTGATCCTGCGCAAAATAATCGGCCTGCACGTTGTGGCCGAGTTTGTATTCGCCCTTGGTCAACGGCTCCTGCTGGGCGAGTAATTTGATCAGCGTGGATTTGCCAGCGCCGTTGATGCCGACGAGAGCAATGCGATCACCGCGTTCAATGATGAAGCTGGCGTCGTTGAAGATTTTCTTTTCACCGTAGGCTTTGGCAACGTTTGTAAATTCGGCGACGGTCCGTCCACTGGGCTTTGGCTGCGGGAACGAAAAGTGAATGGTCTTTTCTTCTTCCGGAATTTCGATGCGCTCGATTTTGTCCAGTTCTTTAATCCGGCTTTGCACCTGTTTCGCTTTGGTCGCTGTGTAGCGAAAGCGATTGATGAAAATCTCCAGCTGCTCGATGCGGTCTTTCTGGTTTTTGAACGCGGCTTCGAGCTGTTCCAGACGGCTGGTTTTCTGGGTGAGGAATTTCTCGTAATTGCCGGTATAAATATGGATCTTCTTGTTCCAGATTTCGACGATCTTGTTGACCGTGGTGTCAAGAAAATAGCGATCATGCGAAATCAGCACCACCGCATTGGGATAATGGGTGATGTATTCCTCAAGCCAGTTGCGCGCTTCGAGATCGAGATGGTTCGTCGGCTCGTCGAGCAGGAGAAGATTGGGCGCTTGCAGCAATAATTTCGCAAGTGCCAGTCGCATCTGCCAGCCGCCGGAGAATTCGTCGGTCAGTCGATTCCAGTCTTCGGTGCGAAAGCCGAGACCGGTGAGCACGGTGCCGACCTGCGATTCGATGGCGTATCCGTCACGGGTCAGAAATTCGTGTTCAATGCGATGGTAGCGATCGGAAATTTGCGTGTATTCCGGTGAGGCGTGGTCGACTTCTGACATGCGTCCGGTCAGGTCTTCCATCTCCTGTTCCATGGCACGAAGTTCGGCAAACACCGACATGCACTCCGCGAATACCGTCTTTCCCGACAGCGTCAGACCATCTTGCGGCAAATAACCGGCGCTGATTCCTTTGGCGGTGCTAATGGTGCCGTAATCGAGACTCTCCATGCCGGCCAGGACTTTCATCAGCGTGGATTTGCCGGTGCCGTTCGCGCCTACGAGTCCGATGCGATCACGGGGCGTGATCATCCAGTCGGCCCCATCGAACAGGAGCTTGTGGCCAAATCGTTTTCCGGCGGAGGAGAGTTGAATCATGCTGGTGATTCAATCGTCTCATGATTTTGGAGAAGAGTGCGAATCGTCGGTCGTCTGTGATCCAGAGCGTAGCTGTTGTTTCGCGGATGCGAAGCAACTACGGAGTCGAAGGAACCCTACGGTCGCCAGAATGCCGGGAAGCTCGTAGGTGTGCTTCGACTCCCTCGCCGTTCACTAGCGTGAACGGCTCAATCGCTCAGCATGACAAGATTTTTAGTGAGTGGCAACAACTTTGACAGCGCCAATATGCTCCAGCGCGCGATCCACTACCGCCTGAATTTCCTTCGCGTATTTCATTTCGCGGCCTTTGGCGAGAATTTTCCTGGCTTCCTCAGGTGAGAACCAGGTCGGATTGCGAGCGGCTTCGTGGGGATAGTTGCCCTCAGCCACTTCCATCAGAAAAGCTTTCACCACAAATTCGCGCACGCCTGGGGGCTTCCAGAAAACGCCTTTGGAGTAGAGATATAAATGAAAATGCTTGGGCTCGACGATGCCCCGCACGCCGGCTTCTTCCAGAGCTTCCTGCGCCGCGGCCTGACTATGGGACATGGTGCGCTCAGTCGCGCCTTTTGGAAATGTCCATTTATGGCCGCCGTTGGTATTGACCAGCAGAAATTCTATGTTGTCTCCGCGCCTGCGATAGCAGACCGCTGCCACCTGCAACGGCAAAGCGGATTGGAGAAACCGCGGCGCACCCATTTACTGATCATAAATCGGAGATGTTTCAGAAGTATGAAAATTGCACCGAAAAAGATGCAACTTGCGGTTACCAAAGGGGAAACTATTTGCGTTGAAATTGATTAAAGTTGGCTGCCGTAAACCGGGATCACCGCGCCATTCACGTCTTTGCCGGAGTCACCGGCGAGCCAGGTGATGAGAGAAGCGACCGAATCGGGTTGCACCCAGGTGGCGAAATCCGCTTTCGGCATGTCGCGACGATTGGCCGGAGTGTCCATGGTGCCGGGAAGAAGAATGTTTGCGGTCATGCCTGCGTCTTTATTTTCGGCGGCGATGGTCCGAATTAGAGAGACTACTGCGGCCTTCGAGGCGCTATACGCACCGACTCCAGGGCCGGGATCTTCGGCGGCGCGGCTGCCGATGGCGATGATGCGGCCGTGCACTTTGCGCATGACGGGGATCGCCGCGCGCAAAAGATAAAACGCGCTGTTCAGATTCATGTCGAACATACGTTGGAAAGTTGCGTCGTCAGTTTCAGCGATGGTTTTTCCGCCGGCAAATCCTCCCACCAGGTGAGCCAGAATATCGAGCTTGCCGAACTTCGCGATGATTCCGTCGATGGCTTTCTTCGCGGACTCGCCGCTGGAAATTTCCGCCGGCCACGCAATGAAGGCAGGACTGTCGAAATCGGATTGCTGAATTTTAGGCGAGAGTCCGACCACGGTTGCGCCGGCTTCGAGCAGAGCGAAGGTGACGTGGGTGCCGAGGCCGCCATTGGCGCCGGTGACGAGTGCGATTTTACCGCTGAGAGTGGATTTCATGCTCGGGGAAATCAGTCAAACTTACATTGGATTTTTTTTCTAGAGCGTGCATGGTATTCAAAATGGTGGAAATAACATTTTCATTTCCGATGGCGGTGTTGAGCATCAGGTGATAAAGCGAACGGGTCGGCCAGTCGGCGTTGAAATAGTGTTTTACAAAAATGATGCGGTCGCGGTCGACGGTATCGACTAAATCCTCTGCTTCCTGTTCGGACTTGCCGATTTTGCGCAAGCGGCGGATTTTTTCCGCGCGCGGAGCGTAGCAAAAAACGTGGAATGCGTCGGGCTGCTCGCGCAGAAAATAAGGCGCGCCCCGGCCCACGATAACGCAGTTACCGGCGGCGGCAGCCTGGGTCATGACTTCTTTACCGGTGGCGACAAAACAATCGGCATCGAAAGACTGCGCGTCGGACAAAGGCATGGCGCGTTCGTAACTTCCCCGCCAAAAAACTTTTGCCAGACGCCGGAAAGTACCGTCGATCCGTTCTTCAAACTTTTCGACCGCGGAACACTCGACCTGGGACAGCTTGGCAATCTCTTCGGTGAGTTCGTGGTCCCAGAGTTTCCAGCCCAGGCGGTTGGCGAGTTCGCGGGCGATTTCTCCAGCGCCGCTGCCGTACTCACGTTCGACGGTGATGATGCGATACATGGTTTGTCTAGTGGACGGGAATCTCGCCGCCAGCTTTCGGCCGCTTCATAAGGAAAGCCAAGGGAATCATACAGAGGATTGCGATTCCCAGCAGCCGGAAGTTATCAATATATGCCAGCATGGTCGCCTGACGGACAACCGTATTTTGCACCATGGCGTAGGCACGCGTCGGACCGCTGCCGCCACCGCCCATCGCCGCCGCGGCGCCAGCCAGCGCCTTACGGAACGCCGGATTGGACGCCGAAAGATGGCTCGAAAGGTAAGTCTGATGAATTTGGGCACGGCGATCCAGCAAAGTGGTCACCACCGAAATGCCGACGCTGCCGCCAATATTTCTGCCCAGGTTCATCAGCCCGGAAGCGGCGTTGTTCTTGTTCTTAGGCAAATTGGCGTACGCCATGGTATTGATCGGCACAAAAAGAAATGCCATCCCAATTGCCTGGATGGTTCGCGCCCACATGACTGTGCTGAAATCTACATTGAGATTGAAGTTCGTCATGTGAAACAAAGAGAAGCCCAGCACTAGCAAGCCGAACACCATGAGTTTGCGCGCGTCCCACCGGGAAAGCAGAAAGCCGACGATCGGCATCATCAGCATGATGGCGAAGCCGCCGGGAGAAAGCGCCATTCCGGCGCGTTCCGCCGTGTATCCCAGCATGGTCTGCATGAACAGCGGCAGCAATAGCGTGCTGCCGAGCAGGGCAAAACCCAGCATGAACATCATCAGATTGGCGGAGGCAAAGGTCCGATTGCGGAACAGATGCAAGTCGATGACCGGATCTTTGTGATGCCACTCCCAGAAGCCTACAAAGATCAGCGACGCCACCGAAACGATGGTCAACGTCAAAATAAAATGAGATTCAAACCAGTCGTCGCGCTGGCCTTTGTCGAGCACGATCTGCAACGCTCCAAGACCCAGGGCGACGAAGCCGAGTCCAATGTAATCGACGCGCAATTCGGAAAGCTTTTTACGGATCATGTTCGGCGGATCGTGAATCAGACGCTGAGTCAGCAATAAGGAAATAATGCCGATGGGAATATTCAGCAGAAAAATCCAGCGCCAGGTGAAGTTGTCGGTGATCCATCCGCCAAGCGTTGGACCGATGGCTGGGGCCATGACGACAGCGAGACCGTAGACGGCAAATGCCATGCCACGTTTTGCCGGTGGAAAAGTGTCGGCGAGAATCGACTGTTCGCTGGGTTGCAAGCCGCCACCGCCCGCGCCTTGCAGGATGCGGAAGAAAATCAGCGTGCCCAGGTTCGGGGCAAGTCCGCAGAGCAGGGAACTGATGGTGAAGATGGCGACGCAGCTCATGTAAAAACGCTTGCGTCCGATGATCGAGGAAATCCAGCCGCTCAACGGCAACACAATCGCGTTAGAAACAAGATAAGAAGTCAGGACCCAGGTGCTTTCGTCGGTCCCCGCGGAAAGGCTGCCGGCAATGTGCGGCAGGGAAACGTTGGCGATGCTGGTGTCCAGCACCTCCATGAAGGTGGCCATGGTGACCACCACTGCAATGATCCATGGATTGATGGCCGGGCGTTCACCCGGCATCCCGTCCATAGTCAATGCAGCGGTACTCATTGATGCAGTTTCACCTTGGGCTCAACCGACATGCCGGGTCGCAATTCGTGTTCTTTGGTTTCGCCTTGGTCGAAAGTGATCTTCACCGGAATGCGTTGGACAACTTTCACGTAGTTACCGGTTGCATTTTCTGGAGGCAACAAACTCGCCAGCGAACCGCTGGAGCCCGAGATGCTCTGCACGTGGCCGTTGTAGTCCTTACCCGTAGCGTCAACATGGATCGCGACCGGTTGTCCGGCTCGCATCTCTCGCAATTGGGTTTCTTTAAAGTTCGCCGTCACCCAGATGTCATCCAGATTGATGACCTTCATCAGTTCCTGGCCGATCGAAACATTCTGTCCAACTTCGACGGTGCGGTTGGTGATGACACCATCGACTGGTGAGACGATCTGCGCGTATTTCAAATTCAATTCAGCTTGATCGAGTGCCGACTTTTTGAATGCGACTTGCGCTTTTGCTGAATCGGCTCTTGACCGCATGATCGAGACTTGCTGTGGCGCGGTCTGCGCGGACCGGGCATTAGCCTTGGCTTCGGCGAGCTTCGCCTGGGCCTGGCTGATTCCTTGTTTCGCGGCGGCAGCCGAGGCCCGTGCTGCATCTACTTCGGCGGCCTGCGCTTTGGCTCCAGCTACGGCCTGATCGTATTGCTGGCTGGAAATCTCCTGCTTGTCGACCAATTGTTTGTAGCGGACCAAGTCCGCCTGGGCCCTCACGTTATTGGCCTCCGACTGCGCCAGTTGAGCATTTGCCATGTCGGTTTGTTGACGGGCTGCGGCGATGCCCGCTTCTCCGCTTAAGACACCGGCGTCGGCGGACGAAATCTGGCTTCCCGTATTGATGGAAGTCATCGGCACATTGACTTCGGCGGCGTTAGCGGCCGCTACTGCGTCGTCGTAATCGGCTTTCGCGTGTTCCAGTGCGATCTGGTAATCGCTGGGATCGATCTCGACCAGCACCTGGCCGGCCTTCACGACCTGGTTGTCATCCACCAGAAGCTTGGCGACATGGCCTGAGACACGGGCGCTGATTGAATTCAAATGCCCGTCGACCTGGGCGTCGTCCGTAGATTCGTAGCTGCCCAGATAGCGCCAGAGAAAAAAGATGGCGACGACCAGGACAATTCCGCCAATAATCAGGAACAGGCGAAATCGCGGATCGCGGGCGTTGAAGCGTTTTCCGCGAAGGTCTTTCTCGGTCGCAGGCAGAGGGGTTTGCTGATTATCCGTCCGGGGTTGACTGGCCGGAGGAGCTTCTTGTGTCGGAGTTGCGGTGTCTTGTGCCATGGTTACTTGCTCTGTAAGTAAAGTCTGACGCCTTCTTCGCCATAGCCAATCGCCCTGGCGAGCGCGACTTTGGCGACGTTGTGGGCATAAAGGCTTGAAATGTAATTCTCGTTGGCGGAGGCCACGGCTTCCTGGGCCTGGACGACCTCCAAATTATCGGCAACCCCGGCGGCGAAGCGGTCGCGTCCCTGCGCCAGGGTTTGATTCGCCAGGTCGACGGAATTGCGCGCGACTTCCACCTGGTCGGAGGCGGACTGCAAATCCAGCAGCGCGGTCCGGACTTCGTAATCAATCTGGCCCCGCAGGTTATCCAGTTGCTGCCGGGTCTGTCGCAGGGTTGCTTCCGCCTCTAAAACCTCGCCGTGAGTTTTTCCCCCGGCAAAAATTGGGATGTTCAACGTCGCGGTTGCTTGAAACACGCTGTGCGAATCTCCGATTGTCACTCCAAGATCGCCATAGTTGCCCGCGATATCCAGCGTAGGAAGGTGCTCGGCCGTGGCGGCGCTACGGAAATGCTGCGCGGCGCGCACTTGCTGCACTGCCGCCAGATAATCCGAGCGCGAAGCGTAGGCCCGGCGCAGGCTTTCTTCGATTCCAAGTGCGGCAAGAGGTTGATAGGGCATGGTTTCCGTCAGTTTGAATTCCTGTCCGGAAGGCAATCCGATGACGCGGGCCAAAGCCAATTTCTGCTTCGCGAAATTATTCCTTGAGCTGATCAATTGCTGCTGCCGATTTTGCATTTCGACGCTTGCCCGCAGCGTATCGATCGCGGGAACGGTCCCAGCTTTTTGCTGATCGGCGGACTTATCATGCAGGGCGGTTGCAGTCTCCAGTTGGGCCTGTGCGGTTTCCACTCGCGCCGCTCCGGCCAAGGCTTCCAGATAGGAATTTCCGACGGCAAGCACCACTAACTCTCGGGCGTCCTTGAAGTTGAACTGGGCCGCTTTCTCATTGTCCTGAGCGCCTCGAGTACGTTGCAGGGCCTTCCAGTTGAATACCGACTGGCTGGCGTAAACGCCGCCGCTTATGTAGCTGTAAGGCCCGATCACACTCGGAATTCCCGGAAACTTGAAACCGAATGCCGCTATGTCCTGCTGTGCAACCAGCTCTCCGGCTTGGGCGCTAACGTGTGGCAACAATTCGCTTAACTCGTGCCATCTCTGCCCGCGAGCCGCGAGGGTGTTGTCGCTTTGCAACAGGATGCCCAGGTTGTTTCTAAGGCCGCGGTCAATCGCTTCTTTGAAGGATATAGGCAGAATCTCGCCGGTAGCTTTGCCTTCAGCCACGCTGCCGGAATAAGTACTTTGGTTGACCACAATGGGGGGTGCGGTCGAGTTAGAGGAACCGGAGTCCCCGGTCGATGTCCCTGGCGCCTGCCCGAACATCAGCCCTGTGGACAGGACAATCCCTGTAACTACCGAGCTAATACTCAAACAGGATGAGGCTTTCTCCCTAATATTCCGCTTTTTCAGAGCCAAGTCATTCACAGGGCAAGAGATGGGCATAGGTTCAGTAAAGTATATCGATTCAGAATGCTGCGTTCTAGATGCAAACGATTTAGGCCCGGATGGCTTCGCTCAAATGGTCCGGCTTCGTGTACCCTCCTTGCAACATTTCCTGCGAATCCATCGTTCCGGAGTTTCAGATTGCAAGCAGCCACGAGTCGAACGACTCACAAGAGCGTCTCTTCTGCCGTTAAGAAGGCCGGCCTGATTTCGTTCGTCTTTGTAATGTATTCCTACTGCACCGGCGGACCATTCGGCCTCGAAGATATGGTAACGACCTCGGGGCCGGGAATGAGTTTGCTTTTCCTGATTCTGGTGCCATTTTTCTGGTGCATCCCCATGTCTCTGGTGGCCGCCGAACTCACGACCGCGATGCCGGTGGAAGGCGGTTTCTACCGCTGGACGCGGGCCGCTTACGGCGACTTCTGGGGATTCCTGGCAGGGTGGTGGAACTGGTTCTCATCATTCCTGTTGGGAGCGGCTTACGCAGTCTTGTTCACAGATTACATTAGGTTTTTCTATCCGCAGATTACGGGTTGGAAACATTACCTGGTGGCCCTATGCGTGATCGCCGTGATCAGTTACGTAAACATCCTTGGAATTGCAATGGTGGGAACGGTGGCGACAGTTCTTGAAATTCTGATCCTGCTGCCGGTTATCGCCATGTGCGTGATGAGCGTCAGGCTTTGGCATCACAATCCGTTTGTGCCGCTGGTGCCTCCGCATCAGCCTACGTTCCAGGTCTTTGGAGTTGGGTTGGCGATTGTGTTGTGGGCTTACGCAGGTTATGAGCAACTTTCCACGGTGGCGGAAGAAGTTGAGAACCCACGCAGGAACTATCCCCGCGCGTTGGCATGGATGGTGCCGATTTCTGTCCTGACTTATTTTCTGCCGACGGCATGTGCTCTCGCTGCCCTGAATAATTGGCAGGATTGGCATACCGGATTCTTTTCGAATGCCGCGCAGTTGATCGGCGGGCACTGGCTGGGATTCGCCATGACGATTGCCGCGGCCATCACGAATATTTCTTTATTCAACAGCACGGTGCTGACGTCGACACGAATGCCGTCGTCGATGGCCGAGGACGGATACTTGTCGCCGTTCCTGACGCGGATTCATCCAAAGTACGGAACTCCGTGGATGGCGATTCTGGTTTCCGCGGCCTGCTATGCGGCATTGGCGTGGGGGACACTCACGCAATTGATTTCGATTTATGTATGGCTGCGAGTTGCGACTTCGGTGTTGACTGTACTCGCGGCGTGGAGGCTGCGGAGGACGCAACCGGATCTGCCGCGTCCCTTCAGGATTCCATGGGGAAATGCCGGCGTGAATTATGCCGTGATCGCGACATTATTGATGAGTGTGGTGGCGTTGGCTGGATCTTATGCTGGAAGCGATAACGCCTCGCGGATTCTGGGCCCGGCAACGATCATCCTTGGGCCGATTGCTTATCTTTTCTTTCGGCGGCGGCCTGCGTGAGTATTTGGGAGCTGGACGGGAGAGCAGATTCCTCCAGCGATAAATCGCTTTCGGAATGACAAGATCTCCTAAGTTTTTATTTGAGCGAGACGTTCAGGTGGCGCAGCGCTTCAGCGCCTAAGGCTAGCTGATCCAATCCAGCATTTTGTAGTATGCGCCGGCGAAGGGTAGGAACCAAGGGCGTCCGTCATAAAGCCCGAGCGGCGCGCCGGGGAAGGCAATGTCGGCATAAGGATTGTCACTCACGCCGCTGCTGATCTGTTCCGCGATCTTCGTCCCGAGATAGGTGGCCATGGCCACACCGTGTCCGGCGTATCCCAGCGCATAGTGGATGCCATCCATTTGTCCGGCATGGGGCATGGTGTCGAAACAAAAATCCAGGGTTCCGCCCCAGGCGTATTCGATTTTTGTATTGCGGAGCTGGGGATAAACTTCGATCATTCCTCGCCGCAAAATTTCCGCGCTGCGGCGAATCGTATCTTTAGTCTCGGGGAAAAATGCGGCCCGTCCTCCGAAGAGCATTCGGTTGTCCGAAGTGAGGCGATAGTAGTGAAGATAGTGTTTGGAATCGTAGATCATGCGGTTGCGCGGGCTGAGTTCGTGCGCCAGAGTTTCTGGCAATTGCTCTGTCGCAATGATGAACGACCCAATCGGGATGATTTTCTTTTGCAGGGTGGGCGTGGCTTTCCCTGTGTATCCGCTGGTGCCGATCAAGATTTCTCGCGCGAATAGTTCGCCGCGAGATGTCGCGATCTGAAATCCCGGGCTGCTGTTTTGTGTTGCGCGCTCGATATTTTCCACACGGGTGTTCTCGTAGATACTTGCTCCTGCCTTGATAGCTGCCTGTGCCAGACCGGAAACATACTTCGCGGGATTCAAGCCGGCACTGACCGTATCGACCATGCCGCCGAAATAAATATCCGATCCAATCTCGCTGCGTAGTTGGCTCCCTGGAATGACTTGAAGCTGATGATTAAATTCTTTCGCGATGACCTCGACCGAGCGGGCATAGGCATCGAAGTGGGATTGCTTGCAGGCGACTTCGAGGTGTCCGCAACGGGAGAAGTTGCAATCGATCTTTTCGTCGTGAACGATTTGTTCCACCAAATCGATGGACGCGAGAGATGCGGCATACATTCGCTTGGTCGCTTCCATGCCGTAGCGCGCGGCCAGGGTTTCGACGCTGAGCTTTAACCCTGTGAGGACCATGCCGCCATTGCGTGAACTGGCGCCCCATCCGATGGTGTGAGCTTCGAGAACCGCGACCTTCGCGCCGTGAGCCGCCAGAGTTCGTGCCGCGGACAAGCCGGTGAATCCTGCGCCGACGATCACGACGTCTGCACGTTCCGGTAAATCGCCTGCGGTGCCAATCGGCATCGTGACAGTGTCCAGCCAGTAATTTGTGTCTTGGGAAGCCATAATCGAGCGGGCTGTATTCTACATTGCATGCTGGATAAGCTGTGTAGCGATGGAGAGCACTTAAATCTTGAACCACCAAGGACACAAAAGCTCACTAAGGAAATCCAACGGGCCCGTCGGATTTCCTCGGTGTACCTTCGTGTCCTTGGTGGTTTAGGATTTTGATCGCCGCTTCTTTATCCCGAGACCTTCCGGAAAATTGTGCGATTGCCCACGTGATTTGCGATGAACTTTCGCATACCTCGCCGTGTGGTCTATAATTCGTCGCTGCCCGAACGCACTTTTCGGGCGCTGACTAAACCACAAAGTCCATAGCTGGGGGAGTGATGGCCTCTTCTGAGCAGGTCCGCATAGGC
>DATBAX010000133.1:0-13636 GCA_036271275.1 Terriglobales bacterium | reverse complement strand
GCAAGGCGATGCTCCAAAGAGCGCGCTGCTTGAGGAGTTTCGCCTCACTCCGCACGCCGTGCTGTTCGCAACTTCATCGTTTTGGCAGGGCGTGGATGTGCAGGGAGAGCAACTGAGTTGCGTAATCATCGACCGGTTGCCCTTTGCGGTGCCGAGTGATCCAGTGGTCGCGGCGCGGGTGAAATCGATTGATGCCGAAGGCGGGAATGCGTTTTTCCAATATCAGGTGCCGGCGGCAGTGATCACATTGAAGCAGGGGTTTGGAAGATTAATTCGATCTCTGCATGATCGCGGATTGCTGGCGTTGCTCGACAATCGAATATTGAAAAAACAATATGGAAAAGTCTTTATCGAGAGCCTACCGAATTATAAGAAGACGACAGATTTGAAAGTCGTGGAACAGTTTTTCGGGGTAGAGTAGACGACTCAGGCCAACAGGCGCATGCCCGCAAGTTCGGCAGCGGTCCGGTCAAAAGTCAGCGTGTATTCGCATTCGTCCGACTCGTGGCAGCGCACGATGATGCAATCGGAGAATCCAGCACGGCTGTTCTTGAACAGCCTTAATGCGCTGGAGACTAGATCCGCCCTTTCCATGATCAGTTCCTTGCTATGCAAAAGATCGTCAACCACAGTGATCAGTTCGCCTTTGGTGAAAGCGTAGGAGAGTTTTAAAACCCAAACCAATTCCACCACCACGACCAAAGATATGTAACCTGGGTTCGCTTGCGATAGAGCATCAAGAACCCTCACTGCTTTGGAGGCTTGCACAGGGTCGTCCTGAGTGAGATAACGGACGAGGACGTTGGTGTCCAGGCCGATCACAGAGATCTGGATGCCCCGCGCGCGATGGCGGCATTCATTTCCTCAACGCTTACAGCGCGCTTCTTTCTTTTGTGGCGAAACATGCCTTTCAATTCCTTCAATGATCGGGTCGCGGGAATGATGGCGAACTGTCCTTTTTGCAATTCAACGAATTCGATGCGATCTCCGGCATCTAGCCCCAAAGCCGTGCGGACCTGGACTGGGATTGTGATTTGACCCTTCGAAGTGATGGTGGCGGCGGGCACAGAGTCCTTTCTGATTTCTAGATTCCTTACATCATAGTAAGGAATATAGTCAGAGGTCAACAATCAAAAGTTTTGCTCCCGGAGGTTCGTATGCGGATAACGCCTTCGATCCAGCCGAAGGCGCTGAAGCGCGCTTTCAAGCTGGCGGCCTTAATGGCATGCCTGAAGGCGGGCCCCGATACGTATCTAAGAACAATGAAATCGCAGACGCACGAGTTACGAGGACCGCGGAATTACCGTGCAGTTGGATTCGGCAGCACCTGCACCAAAATTCCCGATTCCTGACCTTTCGCGTGGTAGACCCGTTCCGTGGCCTTGACGAAATCGGATGCCTTGGCATCTGGAATCTTGACGAAGGTTTGTGGATTTCGATCGGTCAGCGGGAACCATGAGCTTTGCACCTGTACCATGATGCGATGACCACGGCGAAAAGTATGGTTCACGTCCGGCATCGAGAAATCGACCTCTTCTACTTTGCCAGGAGTAAACGCTTCAGGCTTTTCGAAACTGTGGCGAAATTTTCCTCGAAAAGGTTCGCCGCGAACCAGTTGCTGGTAGCCGCCCATGGCGGATTCCGGCGGGCCAACATCGGTTTGGCGTTTGGGCCCGCCTTCTTCCTCGGATTTTATTGCCGGAAAATCGGATGGATAAACATCAATCAGCTTTACGTCCCAATCAGAATCTGTCGCGGAGGTTGAGACGAAAAGTTTTGGAGAAATGGGGCCCGCGATCGTGACATCTTCCTGCAACACCGCGGTCTTGTAGGTCAGTACATCGGGCCGGGTCGAAGCAAAACGCTGGTCCGACAGCATGTATTCCTGGGGAGCGTCCTGCGCCGCATAATCCACGAAGGGAACGGGTTTGTTGGGGTCACTCACATATTCGTCGTACGGCTGGGAACCGTTTGCCGGCGGATCGAAAGAAAGTTCTCCGTTATCGCGGAAGTAAAGAGTCTTCGCCGCCACGTTCTTTGGCGGCCACGCGGAATACTGCCGCCAGACGTTCGTACCTGTTTCGAAAACGTACGCCTCAGGAAGTTTCGCATCGGAGCCTCCCTTCAAATGTTGTTCGAAGAATGGGAACAGAATGTTCTTGTTGTAAAAATCACTGGTATTGGACCCGAAGTCCACGCGGCCGAGGGAGTGCCCGGCATGGCGGGCCCATCCGCCGTGCACCCAGGGACCGACCACCAGCGCATTGAAGATGCCAGGATTATTTTTCTCAATCGCGTGATAAGTCTTGAACGGGCCCTGCAAATCTTCGGCATCGAACCAGCCACCAACGGTTAGCACGGCGCAGTGAATATTTTTCAAATGCGGC
Source organism: Terriglobales bacterium (assembly GCA_036271275.1). GTDB lineage: Bacteria > Acidobacteriota > Terriglobia > Terriglobales > Acidobacteriaceae > DATBAX01. Next base: position 11,249 of record DATBAX010000133.1, on the reverse strand, counting down.
GTGAGATTGCGGACTTGCCAATAATCGTCGTAAGTATCGTGTTTGACCTGATCGTCCCAGAGGGACGCGTTATTCCCCAGATAGCTGCTGAGATTTGCGGTCGGGCCTGCATTCAAATAAAACTCATATCCGTCGGGGGTGCCGTAGTCGAAAGTCGGTTCGGACTTGGGCAATTCGGGATTTTTCTGCGGCGTGAAGAAAGCATAGAAACCAAAATTCGCGGACAGCATGAACGCCCCATTGTGATACGCATCGTCATTCATATACAGGTCAGTGATGGGGGCTTGCGGAGATGCGGCCTTTAGCGCGGGGTGCGTATCGATAATGCTGGAAGAGGTGTAAAAGCCAGGATAGGAAATCCCCCATATTCCTGCGCTTCCATTATTGTTCGGCACGTTCTTGAGCAGCCATTCAATGGTGTCGTAAAGGTCGCTACTGTCGTCAACATCCTTGTTGGACTTCTTATTGTCGATATGCGGAGTCATTTCGACGAAAATACCTTCGGACATGAAGCGGCCACGGACATCCTGGAAAACAAAAATGTATCCCGCCGTGTCGAAATCGGGGGACGGGCCGAGACGCGTCCTGTATTGATCTTCGCCGTAGGGCGCAACGCTGTATGGCGTGCGATTGATCAGAAATGGATGGGTGCGTGAAGTGTCCTTGGGCACATAGACCGAGGTGAACAGGTGAACGCCATCGCGCATCTGAATGCTGTATTCGTATTTGGTGTAGTGCGCTTTGATGTCGACTTCCGTAGCATCCGGCTTGTTCTGGGCTGGGAGGCGCGCCGTTAGAGAACCAAGTACTAAGAAAAAGATTGCAGAATAACGACGAAGCATGTGGTCACGCGCTCCCGTTTATGGATTGATTCCAAATGGCAAGCTACAGGCGAGATATGAAGAGAGTCAAGTAGTGGACGATCGAATGCACGAAGAGTGCATCACCTGGATGGGAATCTAATTTTCCGGGCAATTCTGCTTGCGTTGAACCCAATGCACCTTGCCGGCCCGGGGAAGTTCAATTGCATCAATCTTTCCACCGACAAATTCCTGTTTGGGATGGTACGCAATGGTCAAATCGACCATTCGAATTACCTGGTTTCTGGCATAGGCTTCTGCGGAAAGAGTCTTCTGCAACAACTGTCTGTTGTTGAGTTCTTGTTTTGCGCGATCACTCTTGCCATCACTCACTTCGTGAACGATTTCCGGTATTCCGAAAGGCGTAATGAGCGGGAAATCGTCGGGGAAATCATCCGAAAAAGGCATGGAAGTGAGAAAGAAAGGCTCAGCGGACGCTGGTCCGCCGCGAGGCTGCACGTAATCGACGTTCACCGAATAGACGGATATCTCTCCGTCCGATTCCAATCCGGCGAAAACACCCACAATGAACGGCGACTGGTGTGACCGATCGACGCGCTTGAGCCATTCCCGAAGGCTGCCAGGAGAAACCTGGGCGGCGTCCCTAAAATGTTTGGCCATGGCGGTGCCCCAGTTTGAAGCCACAGTGCCAACCTTCCCAAGGCCAAAAGAGTTCTCTGGCGTTTGTGAGTATTGACGAAAAACTCTCCTGGCTTCTTCCGTTGCATCAAAGCGTAAATTCTCGGGCAGGAGATAGGACGAATCGCCAACAATTCCAGTCGCCGCAAAAATGAATTGGTCGTTGAGTGCGGCAATCTTGCAGGAGGAATCCTTATATTTTCCGTCCCCGAAATTGACCCGGCTGTCGGCAGCGATGACGATTCTTTGGCGGGAGCGTCCCAGGACGACAATGCTTCCCGAGCGAACCTGGGCCCCCGCAAGTGCTGCGAGCAGGAGGACTGCAATCAACAGGATGATCCGCTTGACCTTAACCGGCACGGGCCTGGATGACACCGCTCTGCTTTCTTAACAGGGATTTGATGCAGCCGAGCGCACAAAATCGCCTGGATGCTTTCCTTAATTATGCCCTAAAAACTTCGCAATCTTCATCTTCCGCCGGCCCGCTGATGTCTGGCTGGGGCCTCCCATCGCGGTACAATAGTGAGTTAGTGTCAGCCCTGCGACTCGGCTTGTAGACGGGCATCTGAGAGGATTCATGTTCGAAGTTACTGTGGAAGATACGTTTGCCGCAGGTCATTACCTGCGTAATTACAAAGGTAAGTGCGAAAATCCGCACGGGCACAACTATAAAATTCGCGTCACTCTTGCCGGAAACGACCTCGACAAAGCAGGGCTCCTGCTCGATTTCAAAGAGTTGCGCGAGGTGATGAAACATACGATCGAGCGGCTCGATCACCAAATGATTAACGAAATAGAACCATTCACGATCTTGAATCCGTCGGCGGAGAATTTGGCGAAATATTTCTATGAGGAAGCGAACGGAAAACTCAACCACGTGACCAGCGGCCGGGTGAAAGTGAAAAACGTTACTGTGTATGAGACCGATACGACCACGGCGACTTATTCCGAGTAAGTTCTTGTCCGGTATTGGAAACGCTGCTCCATTCAATCAGGATTCATCAAACTGCCAAGCGCTGCTTTATGCAGATCACGGAAATTTTCAAATCGATTCAAGGCGAGTCCACCTATGCTGGGCTGCCGTGCATCTTCGTGCGGTTGACGGGATGCAATCTGCGTTGCACGTGGTGCGATAGCGAATACACCTTTACCGGCGGGCATCGGATGACCCCGGAAGAGGTGGTAAACGAAGTTGCGAAACTCCGCCCCAGCGGATTAGTGGAAATCACCGGTGGCGAACCCATGCTTCAGGAGCGTGAAGTCGTGCCCCTCATGCAGCGACTTTTGGATGATGGGTACACGGTGTTACTCGAAACCAGTGGGGAGCGTCCGCTGGCACGCGTTCCCAGAAGCGTAATCAAAATTGTGGATGTAAAGTGTCCAGCCTCGGGTGAGGGCGAGTCATTTCAACTGGAGAACCTCGAATCGCTGGGTCCACAAGATGAAGTCAAATTCGTCCTCAGCGATCGCGGGGATTATGAATTTGCCCGCGATTTCGTGGAGCTTCATCATCTGGATCGGCAGGTGAATGCGGTGCTGTTTTCGCCCGCCTTCCGCAAAGACGCCAGCGGCGCTCGCGACGTTTCCCATTGCACGCTGGACCCGCGGGAACTGGCGGAGTGGATGCTGGCGGACGATGTGCCGGCACGGTTGGGATTGCAGATCCATAAGTTCATCTGGGACCCGGCGCTGAAGGGGGTTTAGGGAATTTAGAATTTAGAATTAAGAAATCAGAATGCAGAAGTAACGCCTGCGCGCTTGTGTTCTTACTTCTGCATTCTGACTTCTTAATTCTGAGTTGCGTATTCGATGTCAAATCTCAATCCAGTTCGCGCGGTGGTCTTGTTGAGTGGTGGCATGGATTCGTGTGTTTGCGCGGCTCTAGCGGCCCGGGACCACGCCGTGGCTGCTGTCCACGTAAGCTACGGTCAGCGCACTGAAGCGCGGGAGCAGAAATCGTTTACGGCCATTTGCGACCGGCTTGGCATCAAAGATAGGCTGGTAGTTCGCAATGAAGCTTTACGGGCGATCGGCGGGTCGGCATTGACCGATACCAACATCGCGGTCCCGGAATCGCATAGCATTGGGCAGGAGATCCCGGTGACCTATGTACCTTTCCGGAATGCGCACTTCTTATCGGTGGCAGTAAGTTGGGCTGAAGTCCTGGGCGCGGAAAAAATATATATTGGCGCGGTGGAACAGGATAGTTCCGGCTATCCGGACTGTCGTCCGGAATACTACCGGGCATTTAATACGGTGATAAAAGCGGGGACTAAAGACGGGCGAATTCAGATCGTGACCCCGCTGATCGCCATGCGCAAGGCAGAAATTGTAAAGCTGGGCCTTGAATTGGACGCGCCCTTGGATTTAACGTGGTCATGCTACAGCCGGGAGGATCGCGCGTGCGGCGTTTGTGATAGTTGCGTTTTGCGTCTGCGCGCCTTTCGGGAAGCTGAATCGGTGGACCCGATTCCCTATGTGGCCGCGCTACGGTAATCCCCAATGGCCGGGAATGAATTTGTAGTCGCATTTTTAAAATCGTTACGGAAACGAGCCGGGAGGCGGCAATGAAGAGATATTCGATTGCGGTTGCATTGGTAGTCCTGTTGGGATCGTTGTGCGTGGCCCCGCTGCACGCGCAAGGGGCATTTGGCTCGGTTAAAGGCGTGTGTAAAGATGCGACCGGCGTCCCCATCGCGGGTGCGGTGGTGGAATGGCACAACGTGGACAATGGCCGGAAATACACTCTGAAAACCAATGCCAAAGGCGAATATTTTTCGCTGGGAATCGAGCCGGGAAAATACGACGTCACCCTGACCAAAGACGGCAAACAACTGGATCAGCTGAACAAATATCAGGTCACTCTGGATGAGATGGTTCTCGATTTTGATTTAAAGAAGTCAGAAGAAGAGAGCGCCAAGCAGCACGGTATGACTCCTGAGCAACTGAAAGCAATTCAGGAAGCCCAGGCAAAACATGACAAAGACGTGGGCGTGGTCAAGGCCTTGAATGAAAAGCTGGCAGCCGCCAAGACTGCATCCGATGCGGGTGATTTCGATACCGCCATCGCACAGTTGAGTTCGGCCACCGAGATGGATCCCACCCGCGACCTGCTGTGGTTCAAGCTAGCTGATGCTTATAAGAGCTCCGGCCTCAAGCAGACCGATGCGGAGGAGAAGAAGAAGCGTTTGACCGAGGCGGCCACGGACTATCAAAAAGCGGTCGACCTCAAGCAGAAGGCGGTAGATGCCGATCCGAAAAAATCTGCCGATGATACAAAAAACCTCGCCGCCTATTACAACAATCTGGCGGACGCCGACGCGAAGAGCGGTAAGCCAGACGACGCGACGAAGGCCTACGAGCAGGCGGCACAGCTGAATCCCGCCGGCGCGGCACAGTACTACTACAACATGGGGGCGGTCTACACCAATGCCGGCCGGTTGGATGAGGCCATCGTGGCCTTCGATAAGTCCATTGCCGCCGACCCGACGAAAGCGGACGCTTACTATCAGAAGGGCGTAAACCTCATTGGCAAAGCCAAAACAGATCCTAGCGGGAAAGTAATTGCGGTGCCAGGGACTTCGGAGGCTTTGAATAAATACCTGGAATTGCAACCCACCGGGCAGTTCGCCGAGGGAGCAAAAGGTATGCTCGAATACATTGGCAGCAAGATTGAAACCAGCTACGGAAAAACTAAGACGACAAAAAAGTAACTCTGGAACCAGATCGCTGTTTAGAGAAGGGCAGCCTCGGCTGCCCTTTTTTTCTTTTCAGCGACCGCCGTTACGAAGGGCCATGAACTTGACGTTCTTCATGGAACCCCACGGAAATCTTCGTTAGAGTGGACTCTGGCTCGGTCCAACTCGCTCCCCGTATCGCGCCCCATTTCGTGTAATTCAACCATGGCCGCTACGGGTACCTCACCAATTCCGATCACGTTTGAAGGCGCGTCAGGCTCCGGAAGAGTTGCCACTACTGCGCTTCTGGCGGCCATGTTGAAAGCGCACGAACAGGTCAGCGATCTGATTTTTTCGCCGGGACGTCCACCGCAAGTGGAGGTGCACGGACAATTGATCGCCGTCCAGGCTCCAGCGTTGCACCTGCTCTCGGCCGACGACACCCGCCACATCGCTGCCGATCTCATTGGCAGCAACAAACAGGCGATTACTATTCTGCGTGAGCAGGGCTCCTGTGACATATCTTACGGACTGCCGGGGGTAGCCCGTTTTCGCGTCAATGTTTTCATTCAGCGCGGCAGTTGTGCAATCGTCATGCGAGTGATTGCGACTTCGGTTCCAGAGTTTGAAGCTTTGAGTTTGCCGCCGCAGTTAAGAGAAGTCGCAAATTTGCGCCATGGCATTGTGCTCATTACCGGTCCTCGAGGATCGGGGAAATCCTCTACCTTGGCCGCGCTTTTGGACCAAATCAACGAACAACAGAATTGCCACATTATTACCGTCGAAGATCCCATCGAGTTCCTGCACACTCACAAGCGAGCGACCATTCATCAACGTGAATTGCACAGCGACACGCCAAATGCTGCGATGGCTTTGAGGGCTGCTCTAAGGCAGGCTCCAAAAGTGATTCTGCTGGGAGAAATGCATGATCGCGAAACCATGCAACTGGTATTGGAGGCCGCTGAAACCGGACACCTCGTACTCTCCAGCCTGAACACGGTGGACGCTACCAAAGCCATCGAGCGCATCGTGAGTTCCTTCGCGGTCACGGAACAACAGGCAATTCGCGGCCGGCTGGCGAAAACTTTCCGCTATATCGTTTCCCAACGTCTTCTTCCGCGCCAGGACGGCAGCGGACGCATCGCCGCAATCGAGATATTGAAATCGAATCCACGCACCCGTGAATGTGTTGAGAATGGGGAGGGCTCCAGCGGCGATTTGTTCGAGCTAATGAAGGATGGCTTCGCCGAAGGCATGCAGACCTTTGATGGAGAAATAGAGAAGTTGGTGCGAGCGGGGACTGTAAATTTGGAAACGGCCCTCTCCCACGCCTCTAATCCGCGGGAGTTGCAAAACAGCTTAAAAACATTGAACAAGCCGATTTCAGACTAACTGTGGATCCAGCTTTCGCCGCTTTTTGAAAATCCATTCAGCGTTCGATTTTCTCCTCTTTCCCTCGTATCATCTCGTGCATGGCTGCTGCTCCCCAGTCTCCCATAGTCCTCAGTTTTGAAGGTGCGCGGCATCTCGTGGAAGAACATGCTGCGAGCCTGCGTCCCCGCGGAAAAGAATTGGTCGAGTTGTTGGAGAGCGCGGGCAGCATCCTGGCCGAGCCGATCGTCGCGGACCGAAATTTTCCTCCATTCCCTCGTGCTACTCGTGATGGTTATGCCGTGCGTGCTGCCGACCTGTCACAACTCCCAGCAACTCTGGATGTCATCGGCGAAATAAAAGCCGGGGGCGCCGCCGGAATGCATGTTGAGAGCGGCCAAGCTGTTTCCATCATGACCGGAGCTCCTGCGCCGGCCGGGGCAGACGCGGTCGTAATGATCGAGTACACGGCACTCGAGGGTGATCGAGTCACGATCAACAAAAACGTTGGCCCAGGTGAAAACATTGTTCCTGTCGGATCCGAAGCCAAGCGCGGCGAGCGTTTGCTCACACCCGGCATGCGGCTCGACCACGCCGCAATCGCAATCGCCGCATCAGTCGGTCGATCGCGCTTGCTCGTGTATGGCAAGCCTCGTGTCGCCGTGCTATCCACCGGGGACGAAATTGTCGACATCGACGTCCCGCCCGGCCCGACGCAGATTCGCAACTCCAACAGTTATTCTCTCGCCGCACAAATCCATGAGGCAGGCGGCGAACCAGTGATTCTTCCAATCGCTCCCGATAAGCCGGCGCGCCTTCGCGAACTGATCGCCGAAGGATTCGAAGCCGATTTGCTTTTGCTCACCGGAGGCGTCTCCATGGGCAAGTATGATCTGGTGGAGGAAGCGCTGGCGGAATTCCAGGCAGAGTTTTTCTTCACCGGCGCGCAAATCCAGCCGGGCCGGCCGGTTGTATTTGGGAAGGTACCGTGTGCTGCGGGCTCCCCCGTCCGCGAAGCGGCTTCAGCCCCGTCAAGCAGCACATGCTTCTTCGGGCTTCCAGGAAATCCCGTTTCCACCATGGTCACATTCGAATTGTTCGCCCGTCCCGTGGTGGAAGCACTCGCGGGCATGCTGCCGCGCAAACTCGTCTTCCTACACGCAAAACTAAAATCGGAAATCAAAACTAAGACTGGGCTGAAGAGATTCCTCCCGGCAGTTCTCTCCGGCGAATTCGAGCAGACAGAAGTTGAATTAGTAAGTTGGCATGGATCAGGCGACATCGCTGCAATCGCACGAGCGAATTGCTATATCGTGATTGCCGCGGATCGCGAGCACATAGCACCGGGAGAATGGGTTCCTGTATTGATACGATAGCTTGGTGCGTCCCGAGGCATTCCGGCCGCCATCCGCCAGGCATGACAAGAGCTAGGCCTGGGCCCATTGAAGCGGTATACTGCGGCGGCCCGGAGAGGAGCCCTTTTTTATGATGACGTCCCCTCTTTTTCGTAAGGTACTTTCACTAGCCGTTGTCTTCACCGCATGCGCGGGCCTCAGCCAAACCACCCCGCAGTCCACCCCTGAAGGGTCCGGTGTGACGTTCTCGTCGCGGACAGAGCTCGTCACAGTCCCGGTTGTCGTTACCGGTAAAAAGGGCGTGCATCTCACCGGCTTGAAGCAATCGGATTTCGAAATCGAAGAAAACGGGAAGCGACGCGAGATTGCCTCGTTTCAAGAAATTACGACGGTGGATTCGCCAATGAAGACCGCGCGTTCAGCTTTTCCATTGTCCAATTTTGCTTCGAACGGAGAGGAACCGCGACTCGTCACCATCATCGTGGTCGATTTACTCAACACTCCGTTCATGAATCAAGAGAATGCGCGGGAACAGTTGCTCAAGTTCCTCAACGCCCACTTGAATCAATCCGGCCCCACCGCACTGACCGTGCTTACCAGCAGGGGGTTGCGCTTGGTGCACAGTTTTACGACCGATCCGGCGATTCTCATTGAGGCGATGAAACGTATTGAATCGCGTACCGCGTGGCGCGATCAGGCCCAACCCGGCCAACTCAGCGATCTGAGTACAACAAATGCGTTCGATGAATCTCTCGGCATGAATCCCACGCCCGCGCAGCTCGAGCGCGGCGAGATTGCAGCCATGCAACAAGCCATAGCGGAAAAGGCTGATGCGGACTATGCCTACTTCCGGCAGCGCGATGCTACGCTCATCACGCTTTCGGCCCTCGAACAACTGGCGCAATCCTCGGACGGGATTCCGGGCCGCAAATCGCTGATCTGGGTAACCGGAGGATTGCCTTTTACTCTCAGCGACCCCAATAGCTTATCCGGAATCGATAGCAGTCTCATGAGCAATTACGAGAGCACGTGGCAGGCGCTAAACAACGCCAACATCGCTGTATATCCGATCGATGCGCATGGTCTCGTTCCCCCGACGATCGACATGCAATCCACACGGCTCAATAGCTCCGGATCCCAACCTTCGTTCGGTAGAAGAACGGGGCCGAACTTTCAGGTCCCCAACGCACAAAACCTGCTGGATTCCATGAAAAATTTCGCGCAAGCTACCGGCGGTGAGGCTTGCTACAACCGCAATGATTTAAACGAATGCGCTGCCCTGGCCGCACAAGATTCTTCTCAGTACTACGTGCTTGCTTATTATTTGCCGAAGGATGACCGCAAGCCTGGCTGGAGAAAATTAAAAGTGAAGGTCGCCGCCGCTCATCACGAAATACGCGCTCGTAACGCCTTCTATGTAGGTGAGGTCAAGGCTGATGACGCTCACAGTATCGAGCAGCAGTTCGAAGAAGCCTTCTCATCTCCACTCGATTACACCGCGGTGCCGCTCGGACTGAAATTTGCCGACGCCGCCCCGGCAGAGAACGGCACTCGCAAAGTTGGCTTCTCAGTATTCCTACAACCCAACGGCTTTACCACCGAGGATAACTGGATCAGGCTGAATGTACATTTTGTGGCGACCGACGCGAAAAACAAATCGACGCTTGTGTTCAGCAAGATGTTCAAAGCTCACCTCAAACCTGACGCAGTTGCCGATTTAATGAAGAATGGCTTTAGTTACAACGGCGACATTATGTTGGCGCCTGGCCGCTATCAGCTTAAGCTACTGGTTCGCGACGATCTCGACGGCAAGTTTGGCAGCATTCAAGCGCCGCTCTCGGTCAACTAATCATGCTGAACTACGATCCGAACGAGTGAACTGCTATCATTAAAATCCATTAAGATATTCATTTTCAGTAACATGGATAAACACATATTTAACTTGATTTATCAAGGCCATGGGATGAAACTAGGAATCGAACGGGGAGAAGTAAGCCATGCCGCCCACCACTACCAAGAAATTCACTCCCGAGATCGACGCTCAACTTTACGATGAGTTCGTTGCGGTTGCCGAACGGAATGGACAAACCAAACGGCATGTTCTGGAACAGGCGCTCAGGTTCTACTTACAGAATGTAGTCCCGTCCCAACACCTGGTTCGCACCGAGGTAATGGACGCCTTCGAGCAGTCAGTGGCCCGCAATCGCGACTTGTTGCAGCGTCTCGCCAAGTAAATGGCGGATTACCTCACGGTGGCGGAAATCTACCGAATGCAGCATCGATTGATCGAGCTGTTCGGCGGCCTCCATGGTGTCCGCGATAAGGGGGCGGTTGAGGCTGCGGTCTTTCGTCCGCAAATCGGTTATTACAATTCCATCGAAGAAGAAGCGGCAGCGCTGATGGAGTCGCTCGGCAACAATCACGGTTTCCTCGATGGTAACAAGCGCATAGCCTTCACCGGTGCCGACGTCTTCCTGCGGCGCAACGGTTTCTACATCGAAGTCGAAAGCATGGACGGACATGCCTTCATCTATGGCTCGATGGACCGGCACGAATTTCGCTTTGCGAAAATTCTCGACCGGATTCGACAGCACATCAAGCCCCTGGTCTGAATCGGCCGCCCGCATTCGTGAAACCTCATCTAGTAAGATAGCTTTTACGGATGCCTCGCAAGCTCTCCCATTACGATCGCACTGGATCCGCAAAGATGGTGGATGTTTCCGCCAAGTCCACGAGCAAGCGGGAGGCCGAGGCCAGCGCCTTCGTTGCGATGAAACCTGCTGTGCTCGAAGCGCTGCCGAAGAATCCTAAAGGCGATCCGCTGGAGGTCGCGCGGTTGGCGGGAATCATGGGTGCGAAACGAACCGCCGATCTGATTCCCATGTGTCATCCGCTGCCGCTTTCGCACATTGATGTGGTCATGCGGCTGTGCGAGAATGGCGTCGCGATCACTTCTAAAGTCAGCACGACTGCCGCGACTGGAGTCGAGATGGAAGCCCTGGTAGCGGCCAGCGTGGCCGCTCTCACCGTTTACGATATGTGCAAAGCTCTCGACAAGGGCATTGAAATCCGGGAAGTCGTGCTCGAGCGCAAATCCGGCGGAAAGAACGGCGACTATACGCGGAAAAGAAAAATGATTCGGGGCAAAAAATAGTAACCATGGCGAACAACGTCAAAGTATTGCTGGTGGAAGACAATCCCATGGTGTTGGGAATGTTGCGCAATGCCCTGACGCCGCTGGCGATCGTGACCACCGCGATCGACGGCGCGGATGCGCTGCTGAAAGCCGTGGACGATCCTCCCGATTTGCTGGTGAGCGACTATCGCATGCCCGGCATGGATGGCCG
>DATBAX010000132.1:0-2469 GCA_036271275.1 Terriglobales bacterium | reverse complement strand
GCATCCTTGCAAAGCGCCTTCGCGAAAGCCATCTTGTCGCGGCACGCGGCCGACCCAAAAGATCTCGACACCATGTACGCAGTGCTGAATTATCAACAGCCGGGCGAAAAGCTCGCTGCCCGGTCGGACGCGGTCATCGCCATCCTCACCGACCTCGGAGATTTCTGGCGCGGCCTCGGAGTCGCGTTGGCGATCCTGCCGAAGTGGCTTCGGGACTGGGGTTACGGACTCATTGCGCGCAATCGCTACCGCATCTTCGGAAAATACGACCAGTGCCTGCTGCCCCAAGAAAGATACCGTCATAAGTTCTTGGACATGTAAAATCTCCGAGGCACGCATTCTTTCCATACTTTCGACGACGCGAGGATTTTCGGATGGCGGACAACACTCCCACGGCAGACGTTCAGGTGAACATCGATTCCACCCTGCAAGAGCAGCGCAGATTTGAACCGTCTGAGCATTTCAGCCAGCGCGCCCACATCAAGAGCCTGGCGGAGTACGAGAGCATCTATCGCGAATCAGTCGAGCATCCAGAGAAGTTTTGGGGACGCATTGCCGAAGAGCTCCATTGGTTCAAGCGGTGGGACAAAGTTTTGGAGTGGAATCATCCCTGGGCCAAGTGGTTTGTCGGCGGCGAGATGAACTTGTCGTACAACTGCCTCGATCGCCACGTGCAGACCTGGCGAAAAAATAAAGCTGCGTTGATTTGGGAAAGTGAACCCGGCGAAGTTCGTACGTTGACTTACCAACAACTGCATCGCGAAGTTCAAAAATTTGCCAATGTTTTGAAGACGCTCGGCGTGAAAAAGGGCGACCGCGTTGCCATTTACATGGGCATGACGCCTGAACTTCCCGTCGCCATGCTGGCCTGCGCGCGCATCGGCGCACCGCATACGGTGGTGTTTGGAGGTTTTTCTTCCCATGCACTCGTCGATCGCATTCACGATTCGCAGGCGGTTGCGGTAATCACTCAAGACGGTTCGTATCGGCGGGGAACTGAAGTCAAATTATTTCCTGCTGTCGAAGAAGCGCTGAATTCGTGTCCGACCGTGAAGCACGTGGTCGTCTACAAGCGCACCGGAACTCCGATCAATCTGCAATCCGGACGCGATCACTGGTGGCACGATCTCATGGCGCAAGCCTCGGACGAATGTCCTGCCGAGCCGCTCGACTCCGAACATCCGCTCTACATTCTCTACACCTCTGGAACCACCGGCAAACCCAAAGGCGTGGTACACACCACCGGCGGCTATTCGGTCGGGACTTATCTCACCACGAAATGGGTATTCGATCTCAAAGAAGAAGACACCTATTGGTGCACCGCCGATATTGGCTGGGTCACCGGCCACAGCTACATCGTTTATGGACCGCTGCAAAACGGCGCGACCAGTGTGATGTACGAGGGCGCGCCCAATTGTCCCGAGCAGGACCGATTCTGGAGCATTATCGACCGCCACAAAGTCAGCGTTTTTTATACCGCGCCAACGGCGATCCGTACGTTTGTGAAATGGGGCGAGCAATGGCCGAAGAAACATAAACTCGACAGCCTTCGTTTGCTGGGAAGCGTCGGCGAGCCCATCAATCCCGAAGCCTGGATGTGGTATCGCGAAGTGATTGGCCACAATAATTGTCCCATCGTCGATACCTGGTGGCAGACGGAGACCGGACACATCATGATTGCGCCGCTCCCCGGAGCCATCGCCACCAAGCCCGGTTCAGCGACTCGGCCCATGCCCGGCGTGGTCGCGGACATCGTCGACATCAAGGGCAATCCCGTGCCCGAAGGTTCGGGCGGATTTCTGGTTTTGAAGCAGCCATGGCCAGGAATGTTCCGCACCCTCTATAACGATCCCGATCGTTACGTGCAAAATTACTGGTCGCAAATTCCTCCGTACTATTTCACCGGCGACGGCGCACGCAAAGATAAAGACGGCTACTTCTGGGTGATGGGCCGGGTGGATGATGTCATCAACGTAAGCGGCCATCGCCTAAGCACGATGGAGGTGGAATCCGCGTTGGTAGCGCATCCGGCGGTGGCTGAGGCAGCGGTCGTGGGGCGTCCGGATGATTTGAAAGGCCAAGCCATCTCCGCGTTCGTTTCACTTGATCACGGACAGAAACCTTCTCCAGAATTAAAAGAAGAGCTAAGAAAATGGGTCGCCAAAGAAATCGGCGCCATGGCCAAGCCCGACGATATTCGTTTCACCGATTCCTTGCCAAAAACTCGCAGCGGAAAAATCATGCGTCGTTTATTACGCGAGCTGGCGACCAATGGCGAAGTAAAAGGCGATACCACCACGCTCGAAGATTTCAACGTGATCGCGAAATTGAAAGAGAGCGAAGAGTCCTAAGTTTTCATGTCATCCTGAGCGAAGTATTCCGTTCGCAAACGCGAACGGAATACGCAGTCGAAGGACCCCTACGGCGATACAACTGTTCGTAGCTATGGGATTTTTGCCCAATCATGAC
>DATBAX010000131.1:0-4622 GCA_036271275.1 Terriglobales bacterium | reverse complement strand
CTGCGGCTGCCCCACGCTCTCCTTAAAATCTTTTGGCTCCCAAAACCGGAAACTCGAACGGTCGTAGCCGCTCAGATTTGCTTCCAATTCCTCCCTGGTTGCCAGACAATCTCGGCAAAGGTGACGCAAAATGAGCGGAGCGGAAAACAAAGGCGAAAGAAATCCGGTATGGCAGGCGATGGCGCTGGTTGACGATTGTCGCGATGACATTGCCTTGGCGCGAAAGTTGGCGAACATGAATTTTCAATCCGCCCAATCGTCGCAGGAACGGTGCTACTGGTCGCAAGTGGTCGACATCCTTGAACCGGCCCGCAGGCCTACCACCGCGGTAGTGCTTTCCTGGCCGTGTACCTAAGGCAATGGCTAACCAACGGCTGACGCTGCCCCATCCCTAACGGTTGCCAAGGATGGCCATGAAGACATCGCAGCGAAGTTTCCCGCGCTTGTCGATTCCCAAGGTTCCCATCCAGTTTGAGGTCCAGATGAACACCTTTCCATCGGGGCCGGTGCCGCCGATCGCATTGTCACAGGAAAAGTAGGAATGCGGGGTGCCCAGATTCATGGTGTGGGTAACACGCCGAGGTCGGCGCCGGTCCGGCATGACGAGCAGCGCTTCGTTAGCCCAAGGGAAGGTGAATTGCGCCGCTCCCTGCGCCACCGTCGTAGTCGCGAAGAATGGATCCGCGTCATCAGGGCCCGCATTCGGCCAGGAGGCGTGGGCCTCAAAGGGCGCCACCGGCGGGTCGAAACTGGGAACGGCGAGATCAGTGTGTGTGCGGCAGTTGCGGCCATGTCGGTCAGGGGACGAATCGACCATTCTCCGAAGGGAAGGCCCCCATTATTGACTAGGTGGCTGGCACCGACAGCCCAATGTCCGGAGCATGCAATTCCAGATCTTGGAGTGCAGACCTGAACGGCAGCGGTTTCCGGCGTCCAGCTAAAGGGATTCCCCACGCAGGCGGAGATGCAGCCGATTCCAGCCACCACAATGTTTTGGCCGTCCTGTGACATGCGGATTTGGTGAATGTGGAATTCCGTGCCCGCTCCAGCCGAAAAGTTCACCGGGCCAGGCGTTCCCCATTCTCCGCTAACCATGCCTGTGCTGGTATTCCAGACGACGCATCCGCTTCCGACTTTATAGACGACGGCCTCGACCGCCGAATTCTGGATCCCCGAAGAATACGCGAGAGAAAATATGGTGGCATCATTACTCACGCCTCCGAGTTCAAACCATTTCACCTTCGCGGGTTTCTGGCAGGCAGGATCAGACCCAAGGTTCACTATCACCTGTTGAGTGCCGGGACAGCCTGCGCTGAAATCGTAGCGAATGATTTGCGCTTTCACGCCACCGGTGCGGTCCGGTCCGTAATAATAATCCGGATTGGTCGCGTCCCACGTGCCGCCCTGGATGCCTGTGGCGCAGGTGCTTACGCCTTTGGTCGCGGGATCGAAGTTGAGGATGCAGCCATCCGAGCCGGTGTCCTCCACATAGATGCGCGTGTGATTGGCATTACTGAGTCGGGGGAGGGCGGATCCGCCGACGCCCGCGAGAAGACTGAATCCGTTGGCACGACAGGAGTCAGGCCCGGTGAGACGGATTATCGTGGTATGAAAGTCCGGGTCGGTTGTGACTGTGCCGGAATGGTTACCAACGTCGGGGACAGAGCTAATTTGCACGATATCTTCCGTCCGGTTCAGGCAGTTGTAACCCGGAGCGCGGCAATTCGATTGACCAAAGCTTAAGGCGGAAGAGGCGGCGCACAAAAAAAACAGCAGAGTAAATTGCAGAATTCGGTTCGGAGTCAGGCTCATGGAGAACTTGATCGGCACTCTATTGGCCGGGCTCTAGGTCCTGCGTCCGCCCGAATGGACGCGGCGATTTTTTCCCGGAATTCGAGGGCTCCCACAGCGGGAAACCGAATGGTCATGGGCCGTCACATTTAACGGTGGCACCGTTCGGCGACGCTTCACACTTTCAGCATGAACTCATTTTCGTTTCTGCTGGGGACACTACTGATATCCCCAACCCTTTGCGCCGGCCAAGCCTCAACTTCCGCTCCGTGCCTTCCGCCGGATTGCGTTACTGCACGAAGGCGAAGGCATCACGCTGCCGGAACCAATCAACCAAGCCGAGAATGGAACGCGCGTTCCGATCCCGCATCCTTACGTGTTCGGTGGCGCGGAATTGATGGGCGGCGACTATGAGCCGATGGCGCTGGTGGGCGAAATCGGAGTAGAGATCGAGACCATTCGGTTGATGCTAAGAGCGCGAGCGTTCTACGACAACGGCCACAAATTGCCTGAGGATGGCGATCCAAATCCCAAAGGACACGATCGCCATCTCGAGGGCGCGGCATACTATCATTCGCCCGCAGAATGGTTTGTAGGCGCTGGCTTTCATTGGAGCCAACTATCTACCACCGATTTCAGCAAGCAAAGCGGCGGTCCCGAATTTGGGGGCGGGTATGACCTGATGCAGAAAGAGTCATCCGTGCGCCTGGCTGTCGATTGGTTGATGGCGGGGAATAACTGGCAAAATGGCTTCCACGGGCCGGAGGTGACGATCACATTTCCTTCTCCGAGAGAAAAACGTCACTGGTTTTTCAGGATGACCGCCACTGTCGATCGCTACTACACCACGGTCACCGAGCCCAACAACGTGACACTTACGATCGAGCAGAGAAGTGAGCGTGATTTTGCGGCGTGCATCGAAAGCGGCTTGGGCTACCGCTTTTGATTTCCTCTCCCGTTGCGGGAGACGCAATAACACCAAGGTACCGTTTTCCAATTTGGGGCTTTTTGCTTCGATTCGCGTGTGACCTAATCATTGCACCCCGGAAAATACAAACTTTAAGGAGCGCCACTCCAAATGCCTCATCCTAAATTAAGTGAAGATATCCTTTTGGGCAGCCTGACGTTGCTCAATCCTAAAGCCGGAGACATCGACCGTTGCGCCATCAAGATGGCTTTGCTGGCCAGCGGCGATGTGCCGGCGGAACCCGCTTACGCCTACAATGCCATGATAAGAGCTGACGAACAGGACGACCCCGAGCCGGAACTTTACTCTCTGGCGATCCGTCCGCAAGAACAAACGCCGGACCGCTGGTGGCATGCTCTTCGGCATCACGAAGCCATGCTCTGTGTTTATCCCTGGCTGGAAACTGCCAGCGAAAACTGCCCATGGTGCAACCAAGCGTTGCAAGGAACGGCGCTGGTGCATCATCCGTTCGACGAGCATGTGATGACCGGCCACGCGACCATGGACGCGCTGTGCTCGTGGATCGCCGTGATCGAGTCGCCGTCTATCGCGTTGGTGCGACGGAACGAATCGCTGGACATCGGCCTCGGTGTGCTTTTTGCCGACGTGGAAGAAAAGCGCTCGGTGCTGCAGGCGGCGGAAGCGGCGGGAGTGAAGCCGGGAGAGTATATTGCCGCAGCGGTACGGCTGGTGCTCCTCCAGAATTTGTCCGTGCAAGAACATTTGCAACCGGAACCAGAAACAGAACCGAAGACAGGAGGTGTGAATTACGCGCCCTATTTGATGCAAGCGGCGTAAAGGAATTATGGACGGTCGGGGTTCGCGTCTTGCAGGCACGGATGAAGCCGTCCCCTGATACGAACCCCTCCGGTTCCCACTTTCTCCTATGTTTCCATGGGCTTAAATGTCATGACAGAATCGTCATCCCATATGCGTCATGACGATATGTTCCCTGGGGAACACTTGGGAGATCTCCTGAACATCCTACGAATAGATTCCAGGCGCCTCGTGTCCAAGCTTCTGCACGTACTCAACATAGGACCCAGGATAGACCGTGGGATTGCGGTCGGTGCCGCTCTCGCCGCCCAGTTCCAGCACACGTGAGCCGAGGCCGCGAAGGAACATGCGGTCGTGCGATACGAAGATCATGGTGCCTTCAAAATCTTTGAGGGCGTCCACCAGCATTTCTTTGGTCGCAAGGTCCAGGTGGTTGGTCGGCTCGTCGAGCACCAGGAAGTTCGGCGGGTTGAAGAGCATGCGCGCGATGGCCAGCCGCGATTTTTCTCCGCCGGAGAGTGAGCGAATCTTTTTCTCCACGTCGTCGCCGGAAAACTGGAACGCTCCCGCCAGGCTCCGCAGCGAGCCAATACTGTCTTGAGGAAAATCCTGTTGCAGTTGTTCGGCGACGGTGAGATCGGAATTTAGAACGTCCAGCGATTGTTGCGCGAAGTAGCCCATGTTCAGGCTGGCGCCGAGCCGCACGCTTCCGGCATCGGGAGCGCTGGCGCCGGCAATCATCTTGAGCAGCGTGGTTTTGCCTGCGCCGTTTCTTCCCATGACGGCCCAGCGTTCTCCGCGGCGAATGGTGAGATTGAATCCTTCGTAAATCACACGCGGGCCGAAACTCTTGTGCAGATTTTCAAGGATGGCCACCTGTTCGCCCGATCGCGGTGGGACACGAAAGTCAAACTTTACTACCTCACGTTTTTTCGGCAACTCGATCTTCTCGATCTTGTCCAGGGCCTTGATGCGGCTCTGCACCTGGGCCGCTTTGGCCGCGTGCGTCCGGAAACGATCGATGAAGCGCTGTTCTTTGGCGAGCATGGATTGCTGTCGCGCAAACGCTGCCTGCTGATTGTTCTCT
>DATBAX010000130.1:0-6457 GCA_036271275.1 Terriglobales bacterium | reverse complement strand
CCATGCGGTTTTGGGCGGCAACAAGATGCAATTCAGTTGGGACTTTGCGGGTGGGGAGGCTGAGTTCAAAAAGGCGATCGAACTCGATCCCAGCGATGCTACGGCCTATCAATGGCTGTCCGAGAGCCTTTCCGAAATTGGCGGCAGGGCCCAGGAGGCGATCGACGACGGCAATCGAGCGGTCCAGCTTGATCCGTTATCGCCGATCATCGGCGCGCAACAGGCGCAGGCTTACTCCGTGGCTCGTCAATTCGATAAGGCCATTTCGCTTTATCAGAAACTCATTGCCGACAATCCAGCTTTTGGCAGAGCACATACCGAACTGTCGATTGTTTACTGGGCCCAGCATAAATATCCAGAAACCATTCGGGAATGGAAAAGCGGTTCTCAGTTAGAAGGAGATAAGAACTACTCTGAGTTCGCCGGTGCCATGGATAAAGGTTTTCAGGCTGGCGGCTGGCCGGGCGCTCTGCGCAGCGGCCTCGGCATTTTGCTGGCGCAACGTAAAACCGGCTACGCTTCTTCTTACCAAATCGCGCAACTCTATAATGATTTGGGCGACAAGGACCATGCCATCGAGTGGCTCAATACTGCCTATCAGGAACATGACGCCAATCTGGTTGAGCTGCCGGCCGACTTTCTATTCGATTCCCTACGCTCTGATCCCCGGTATATCAGACTGGTGCGCAAGGTTGGGTTTCCGCCGTCGTAACCACTCAAGCTGAAGTTCCGAGCCAAAGATGTTTCTTGATGAAGTCCGCAGCCGTGTTGGTCAAATACTTTGCCAGACAATGAATGCACGGCACGTAGCCTTCATGCTCCGCTTGTTCTGCGGTCAGCGAACGAATCTTGCCGTCGTTCGTATGAAGAAACTTGCAGCCCGCGACATGGAAGATTTTCGAATGCTCCGAAACCAAAACCGCTAAGTTTGCAGGAATATTATTTCCCGCTTTCGCGAGCGGCGATTGTTGTACTGTCTGCGATGACGGCTTGCTGAGCGCAATGGCACCTGCAATTAGAGCTACCGCGGCCGCAGCGACCACCCAGCCGAAAATTGTCCCTCGTTTGGCTGGCATTTCTTTGGCGAGCCGCTTTTGCATTCTGCCGCTGTATCCCAACGGGACTTGAAGCATGCGTTCATCGCCGTAGAGCTGGACGATGTTACGGGTCCCGGCAAGAACGGACGCACAGCGCGAACAGGTGTGAAAGTGTTCGTCCATGGCCGTGCGCAAGGATGGGTCGAGGTCGTTCTCAATGTAGTTTGAGATTTCCAGCCAGACCTGTTCGCAGGTGACTACCATGGCTTGTTTCCTTTCTGAAAAGATTCGCGGCTGAAAAAGCCGCCGGAAAGCTTTGGGGCCAGCAAGTCTCGCAGCATCAGGCGCGCGCGTAACAGGCGGGTCTTGACTGAAGCGCGTGAAATTCCCAGCGTTTCCGCGACTTCTTCGATACTCAAGTGATTTACATCCCGCAGAACGAATATTTCGCGGTATTTCTCGCCTAGCGAAGCCAAAGCTTCCGTTAAAAGCTCGCGAACTTCGGCGCGTTCCAACGACTCGGAAGGGATTTCCCGCCAATCGGGAAATTCTCGTGGAGTGTAGACTCCTTCTTCGTCCTGATGTTCTCCAAGCGGCTGCATAATTTCCGGGTGGTCCTTCCTGCGGCGCATGCGGGCTTCGTTGATGGCGATCTGAGTCAGCCAGGTGCTGAAGCGTGCCTCCGAACGAAACTGATGCATGTGCGCGAACGCTTTGAGGATCGCCTCCTGCGCGGCGTCTTCAGCGTCGGCCGGATTGCGCAGGATCGCGAATGTGGCCGCGTACACCCTGCGTTCATGAGGCCGAACGAGTTCGTAGAAAAGTTCCCGCTCGCCACCCTGGATGCGACGAATTAAATCGTGTTCGCGCGTCTCTTCATTGTTAGGAGAGACTTTGACCGAAATGGATGTGTCCACGATTAGCATTTTTCCAGCATGTTAACGCGGACCGTACTCAGGATTCCTTTTCCATCCGGTCAGCATGGAAACAAAATTATTCCAGCCGTGCAGGACGACCATGACCAGGTGTCCGAAAACAAAAGCGATGATTGCCCACATCACCAGGAAATGCCAGATGCGCGCGTAGTGAAAGCCCCCCATCATCCAGGCCAGCCAGGAAAATTGTATCGGTTTCCAAATCGCCAGACCTGTGAGTACGGAGAGAACACCGAGACCAATCGCAGTCGTATACGCCTGTTTTTGCAGCGAATTGTAGGCTTCGGTCACCGGCGGCTTGCGTCCAAAGAAAAAGTAATAGCGCACCATGGGCCAAAGTCCGCGAATGTCTTTGGGGACGAAAAGTATCTGACGATAGTGTCCGCTGAATAACTGATATCCACAGTAAATCAGCCCGGTTCCAAGATAGATCCACATGAAGGTCAGGTGCCATTGCAGCGCGCCGCCGAGCCATCCACCGATGGCATACGCTTTCGGCCAATTAATCAGAACATGTTGTGGAACTTTCGGGCCGAAGCTGGGGAATGCGCGGAAAATTTGCAGACCACTACCAGCGAGTACGAACAACGAGATCGCGTTCAGCCAGTGACACAGGCGTACGATCAGCGGATGTTCGTAGACGGCCGTGGTGACTGAGTCACCTTTGTCCGACATGATTTCGAGGACTGCTTCTTGCACTGTTTCTCCGTTTACTTCCGAGTGAAATGCATGGGTCCTTCGTTCGCTAAGAACGCTCTCTCAGGATGACAGGGTTTATTTATAGGCCATAGAATTCTGAGTAGCCTTGATCTTCCCAATAGCCCACTCTGTCCAAAACGTTTGTGACTTTAAGATCGGTTAAATATTTGGCCTGCTTGTATCCAACTTTGGTTGGAATCTGTAATCGCAGAGGCGCGCCGTGCGCGCGGCTTAGAGGCTGGTCGTACATTTCATAACAAAGTAAAGTCTGGGGATGAAGCGCGGTTTCCATGTCCAGGCTTTCGTAATAATCGTCTGCGCATTCAACCGCCACAAACTTCGAGCTTAGATCCGCACCAATCATCTTCAGATAATCGGAAAGGCGTGCGCCGCCAAATCTGCCGATAACGTCCCAGCCCTCGACACAAACGTGACGGGTATTTTGCCGGTATTTCGGGAGCTTTTGGATTTGTGCCAAAGTGTAGTCGCCTGGCTTCTGGACAGAGCCGGCTACGGTCAAAGTCCACTTATCGAAATCGACCTGGGGATCGTCTACGTCGTAGCCATTGATGGGAAAATTGGGGAACGGGGTCAGCTGCCCATCCGCGAACGTGGTCGCCAGATGGCCTTTTCGGAACATTTTTGCGGACACCCAGTCACTAAAGGCCAGGCCCGTCGTCAGGAGCGGCGCCTGAAACTTTGGAATGGCGAAAGCGCCCAAAGCCAGAACCGGAGCCAGTTTCAGCAACTCCCTTCGATTCATACGTTTAAACTTGCGTTCGTAGGAACGGCCGATCATCGAAGCTCCCAAAGACAGAATCTTACTCCACTAGGATGTCCCAAGAACGGAAAGGTTACCATTAGTTTTGCTGGCTTCCAGAGCAGTTTCGGGGCATAATGATGCTTCAAAGCCCGCCCCCCACGGGCGGGAGATTTCCGAAATGCCCATCGTGGAACAGAGTGCTCAGTTGCAAGTAAGTAGTGTGCCTCCGCAATTTTCCGAACATAAACAACGCCGCCGAATGCTGGTCGCTTTGGTGCTTTTAGTGTGTGCCCTTGCGCTGGTTTTATATCGTGACCGTGACATTTTGTTTCCGTCCACCCCTGACGAAGATTCGGATGTCCAGACACAGAGCGTACCGCAGCAGGCTACGACTGAATCACAGCCTGCGACGGCAACGATTGTGCGGCAGCCGGTTGCGTCCCACGGAAAAGGCAAGAAAGCAATGCCGGTGGCCAAAGATGAGCCATCCGCAAACAACGCTCCGGTCGTGATGAGTCGCGCGGTGCTGCCTCCGCTGGAAATAGAGGTCGTGGCAGGAGATTCGCATCAGGCCGTGCAGGCCACTAATCCTTCGATCAAGGTCGATTTGCAGCCGCGGAATTCCGTGGCAGCGCGTGCTACTCCTCCACCACCTGTGCAGTCAGCCGAGGATGCGGGCCACGGGACGGTTAATGCTTCCGCGAGAGTTCGCCTCTCGCCGGGTACGGCGCTGGTTGTTTCCCACCCAGTGCAGCCGGACTATCCGCTGCTAGCGCGGCAAATGAAGGTACAAGGTTCGGTGATCCTGCAAGCGGTAATCGGGAAAGAAGGAACGATTCAGGAATTGCAAGTGCTGAGCGGGCCGGCAATTCTTTCAGTCGCTGCGCGAGAAGCGGTGAAGCAATGGCACTTCAAGCCCTATCTGCAGTCGGGTGAGGCGGTGGAAACCGAAGCCAAGATCACGGTGAATTTCACTATCTCCACGAACTAAGTTTTAAATTCTTGTTCCATAAAAAGCTCCGCAGATATCTGCGGAGCTTTTTTCAGGTATGACAACCAAGAGCCTTTAACCGCAAAGAGCGCAAAGAAAAGCCGCAAAGAACTCTAAGGGAGAAAAGTGCCTTGCCGGTTTTTTTGGCGGTTAAGCTTTTCTGTCGCTGATTTCAGAATTGGGGTGTCGCGGGCGGGAAAAGGTGGGTAAAAATTTAACGGGCGTCCTAACTCTTTCGAGTCTGGACGCCCGGGCAGCCCTCCCCCAGAACTGCTCACTTTGGAAAATACAGATTTCAGAGCGTTTTGTGAATGGCACTTCCGTGCCATCCAACTACGTTCGGCTTTCCCTGAAACCCTTGTTCAGCGCCCAGTCTCACCGATCGCGACGGCAACACTTTCTACCCGGTTTCGACCCATGGCTTTGGCGCTGTAGAGAGCAGTATCGGCAGCGCGGAGTAGAGCCTCGCGGTCGGGCAGTTCCAGGCTGGGCGCTTCCGGCGAAGCCAATCCAATGCTGAGGGTCACCGAAAGATTTCCAGCCGAAGTGGGGATGGGTTGATTGGCGATGGAATCGCAAAGCCGCTTCGCACCGGCGATCAGATCGGAAGCATTGCATCCGGGGAGAACGATCAAAAACTCTTCACCCCCATAACGACCAACTGAGTCATAGCTTCGCACTCCCGTAGCCAATCGGCGGGCGGCTTCCTGCAATACCTCGTCACCGACCAGGTGTCCGTAGGTGTCGTTGATGGTCTTGAAGTGGTCCAAATCCGCCATGATCACGCCCAGCGGTTCTTTGCTCCGATTCCGGCGCTGCACTTCTTTTTGCAGAAGATCCATAATTGCGCCGCGGTTCCAAAGATTCGTGAGGCGATCATGTGCGGCTTCGAATTGGAGAGCATCGCGAGCGAACAACAAGGCTTGTTGAAGTTCCAGAATCCTTTTCCCTGCCCGGACGCGGGCCCGCAATTCGTCCACATCGAAGGGCTTGGTCAAATAGTCATCCGCACCCGCTTCGAGGCCGGCAACGATATCGTGTTTGTCATCCTTGGCCGTGAGCAATAAGACATACTTATAAGGACCCTGTTTCAGGCTTCGAATTTTG
The DNA here is from genome assembly GCA_036271275.1 of Terriglobales bacterium. Taxonomy (GTDB): domain Bacteria; phylum Acidobacteriota; class Terriglobia; order Terriglobales; family Acidobacteriaceae; genus DATBAX01. The sequence continues at coordinate 925 of DATBAX010000130.1, read as the reverse complement.
CGGCATACTTCGATACCGTCGAGTCCCGGCATCATCCAATCGAGAATGGCGATTTGAGGAGAGTCGGCCAGCTGCAACACCTTCCAGGCGTCGAGCCCGTTGTCGGTCTCAATGACACGGTAATTCCATCGCCGCAAACAGGTTTGAAGAACGTGGCGAAAAATGGGATCGTCCTCGGCAATGAGGACAGAATTGAGATTGGAAAGTGCTTCGCCTGAAATCAAGTTCGTATCATCGATTCGAATTTTCATGGATGTGCCCCGGACATGCTTTTCAAGGCCGACTGCAACTCAAGAACTTCTCGTTCCAGAATGGCGAATACGGCAGCAGCTTTCGACAAATCGTTGTCGTTTCCCATTTTTTCGAGATCGCGAGCCGCCTGCGAAGCTTTCTCCGCGCCCAGGTAGCTGAGCTCTCCTTTCATGCTGTGCGCCAGGAATTTCACATCTTTGGCGTTGCCATCCGTTACGGACTGGCGCAACTTTTCCAGGACCTTGGGTGATTCTTCCAGATAGATTTTGCAAAGCTCCTGCAACAACTCCTCGTCGCCTCCAACTCGATGGAGAGCATTCGCTTTGCTCCAGGTGGAAGGATTGGGAAGAGTCTGGGTCACGACGAGCGGAGCGTGGTCCACGTTAGCCAGGACTTCTTCAACGTCGCTAAAACGCAGCGGCTTGGAAACGTAACCGTCCATGCCCGCCTGAAGGCAGCGTTCCCGATCGCCTTTCATGGCGTGCGCGGTCATGGCGATGATCGGTAAGTGCGCACCAGTTGCCTTTTCTTTTTCGCGGATTGCGGCCGTGGCGGCGAGACCGTCCATCTCGGGCATTTGCACGTCCATGAAAGCAACATCGAATTTTTCGCTGGCGGCGAGTGCCAGTGCTTCTTTTCCGGTATGTGCAAGCGCTGTGGAGTGTCCCATCTT
>DATBAX010000129.1:0-7110 GCA_036271275.1 Terriglobales bacterium | reverse complement strand
CTCGGGCGATTGGGCCGCGCCGCAAACGGCCATGACGGCACTGAATCGCTACGGCACGGTGGATGAAGTTTCTGCATTGGTTGCGTTTCTCGCCAGCCCGGAGTCTTCCTACATCACCGGCGCGAATCTGACTGTGGATGGTGGAACCAATGCCTGATCCGGGCTGAGACCTGGACTCATTCGAGTCCGGTTTTGGCTTGAGCCAGAAGTTGAACGGCTCCCTCAAGCCGAAACCTGGCTCGGCGTTCGCGCGCCCGCACGTTCCCGAAATAATTGGACTTGATGTATTGGCCGGGGTTAGCTGGCGGCAAAGGGCATCTATCACGGATCCACTGCGAGTCAATCTTCCGCGTTCACAACCGCCATCGGACCCTCGGTTCCCAGAAAAATACATGAGCCTCACCTACGGTAAACACTGTATGGAATTTCTTTTGCGAAATTAGTGCGAACGGTTGCGCTCAGCGGAGTGCGGGATATAGAATTGAGTTGTCACTATCAGTGACAATTTCACAACCCTCCTGCCGCCCATCGGTGTCAAGTCTCTTGTGGAACCGGAGGCCTTTCATGCCAGATAAAGTAGCGATAAGCGCAGAGATCGCAGCATTAGCCAAACTCCAAATCAAAGCCGTAAAGGATGCCACGTTCTTCGGTTGGGACACTGTGGAATCAGCTGCCTATGATGACCGTAGAAGAAAGCTCAGAACCTTGCATGCTGAGTTGGAAGCAATCGCGAGCGGCGAGATTTAGTCTCTTAAATCGGTAGCCTCGATAGGCGCTTCGACCGTGACTGCGACTTCAGCACCCACCTTGAGAGCGACTTCTTCGCCCTTGTCATTCAGTAATTTATTCTCAATTCGAATCTCCCGATAGAGATCGTCCGCACCTTCGACGGCTATTTGCGCTTTGTCCGGTTCGTTGGAATACACACTTTTGATCACACGTTCCACCGTTCCCGGCAATGTGACCGTCACCGTTTCGGGCTCGCCCATAATTTCTCCTTGAGACACAAGGTGTTAGATGCCTTATTCGCTCCCAGCGGACGTAACGGGGACGTGATATCAGCGGACATGCGCGAGGCACACGGAAAAATCGTGCGCTTAGGCCTTCAGGCCATCTAACGGGCCCGGGAAGCGGCACGGAGTTGCTTGCAAGTTGTTGAAGTTTTGGTCGGGGCGATAGGATTTGAACCTACGACCCCCTGCGCCCAAGGCAGGTGCGCTACCAGGCTGCGCTACGCCCCGACTGTCAATGACTTACGCTTATTTCAACCTGATTTGAATGATAGAGGCAGGTACGCTATCTGGCAAGCTACGGCATTGCTAGGTTTCCAGCGCCGCCGCGCTTCGGTAGCTAGTACTTTAGTGTTGTTCAACGTGGGACTGGCATTTCAAAGGAGGAATTTTGGTGTTACAACCGTTCCTGTAGGCCCAAATTAGCTGTTTTGGTCGCGGAGGCCGTATGAAGCATTTTTCATTGCCTTTGGTTACATTTTGCATGGTCGTTCTGCTGGGCGGTTGCGGTGGCGGAAAAAATTCAGGATTCGGCGGCGGAACACCTTCTCTTGCTGTGGCTCCGCCGACACTGACGTTTCCTCCCCAGATCGTCGGTCTTACCAGCGATCCAGGACAAACCGTGACCCTCACCAATTCTGGCACTGTGACGCTTAACCTTATGGGCATCGCAGCCAGCTCCAACTACGCCGTGGATAGCTCCGCTTGTGGCGCAACGCTCGCACCGGCTGCGAATTGCGTTATCACCGTGACCTTCACGCCCAGTGCTGTTGGTCCTCAACCTGGCACCATCACGATTACCGACAACGCTGCCAACAGTCCGCAGACGGTCACCCTTATGGGGACGGGAAGCTAAGAGCGAATCTTCAGGTTGGTGCTCACGGGAAGGCTGCACAAAGTTGCCGGAGAACCGCGTACTGAAGACAAAAGCTTTCATGCAGCGCTAAAAGCGCTGCTTCACCCAAAATCCACACGTCCGCCCAAAATCTATTGTTCCGTCTGAGCGCCCGCTCCGCCTGCTTTGCGGGAGTATAATTCTTGGGTTCATGAAGCAGACTCCGCGCTATGGTTTGATTGCTTACGTAAAGACCCCGGTGGGGGAGTTTGTCGAGAACCTTCGGCAGGAAATGCATCCGGAACTGCCACATTTAGCTGCCCATCTTAGTCTGCTTCCTCCTCGATGTTTGCAGGGAAGTGAAGCGTCCGCGCTCGAAACCATGTCAGAGATTTGTGGCCGGGTGGAACCCTTCGAAGTGAGTTTGGGAGAGGTTGAGACCTTTATCCCGGTCACGGCGACCGTGTTTGTCCGGGTGGCCAATGGCGCCCAGCGTATGCGCGACCTGCATGCCCAACTCAACATCAAGGAACTGACTTTTGAGGAACAGTGGTTGTATTTACCTCACCTGACTATTGTCAAGATGAGCAATGAGGAGCAAGCGCAGAAGGCTTACTACATTGCCCGGCAGCATTGGTCCAAGTTTGAGGGGACGCGCTGTATCACGGTGAAAGATCTGACATTTGTTCGCGAAGTCGACCAAAATCGCTGGATCGATATTGCCCCGGTTCCCCTGGGTGGCCATTTAGTAAAGCGTTAACATTCGCCTAGTTTATCGTTACAATTTTCCCAATTCCCACCTAAAGAACAGTTCCAATTTCCCGCAGTGCATCGGCCCATCGTGTGTTGCTTAAGGTCGTAGTGCGGGTGAAGATAAACAGCAGACAAGAAGAGGGATTGCTGCGCGGACGCCCCCCACAAGCGTTTCAGCGATCTGGTTGGCGGAGGCTCTATGCAAATTGGGGTTTACGGGGCAGGATATCTGGGGACGGTCATTTCAGCGTGTTTGGCTGATTTTGGGACGCCCGTAACCTGTTGCCATCCGGATAGCTCGCGCATGGTGGAAATGGCGCAGGGCAACGTCCCATTCCACGAAAAGAACCTGAATGAAGTCATTAAGCGCAACGTGCGCTCCGGTCGCCTGGTTTATTCGACGGACATTGAATCATTCGCCCGCAAGACGCAGGTAATTTTTCTGGCCGAAGACACTCCGCAGCACCTGGCGGACCTTGCGCTGCGGATCGCTCGCGTAGTCACCAAGCCGCCAATTCTTGTGATTGTCACGCCCGTTCCGGTGGGCACTGCTTCCGGAATTGAACAGCGGCTGGCGGAAGAAGGTTTGAAGGCAACGATCGTTTCGCAGCCTGTGTTTTTTACTCCGGGATGCGCAGTAGAAGATTTCAATTGGCCCGATCGCATTATTCTCGGAACGAAATCGAATGATGCTGTGCTGGCCATTAAGCAAATTTTTCATCCGCTGGTGATGCGGGGAGTTCCCGTGATTGTGACCAATCACGAGACTGCTGAATTGGTGCGTGAATCGGCGACGGCATTTGTCGCCACCAAAATTTCTTTCATCAATGAACTGGCTACCTTGTGCGAGAAGGTCAATGCAGACGCCGTGAATCTTTCACTCGCACTTGGGCTGGACAAAAAGATTGCCCCGCGCTGCCTGCAACCCGGAGCCGGGATGGGTGGGATCTTTGCCGAATCCGATATGGATTCTCTGGCGTTGTTGGCCAGGCAAAATGGAGTTTCGCTGAAAGTGTTGAGCGCAGCTCGCGAAGTGAATCAGAGCCACGCCGACAATATCGTCGACAAGATTTCGGGTTTCGTGAATTCGGTGGAGAACAAAGACGTCGGAATTCTTGGTCTGGCTTTCAAGCCGAACACGAATTCCGTGGCGGGTTCTTCGTCCATGCGTCTGGCGCAGAATTTGGTTTCGAAGGGCGCTCGCGTACACGCGTACGATCCGTTTGCTCTTCCGGATGCGCGGCTCGAACTCAACGGCAGCGTGCACTACTGCGATACCGCTTACGCGGCCGCTGAAGGCGCGGAGGCGCTGGTGGTTGGCACCGGCTGGCCGGAATTTCGCGCATTGGATTTCGATCGCATCAAGCAACTGCTCAAGCGTCCTTTGATTGTGGATACCAAAAACCTGCTTGATTCCAGCCGATTGCGTTCCATGGGATTCGAGTATGTGGGCGTCGGGCGAGTGTAGTCGCCTGCGCGACCCTTCACAAAATCCAGAAGTTTCCATGTCATGCTGAGCGCACGAGTTTCCCCCGGTACGAGCGAACTCACGGAGTCGAAGAAACCCTATACCTATTACGTAATGCCAGTGGTAGGGGGTCCTTCGACTGCGGGAAAATTTCGCTGCGCGAAGTTTTCCCTTCGCTCAGGATGACAGAGGACTTTAAATTTTGTTGAGAGATCCCTAGCACGGGATCAAAGACCATTCACGCCCATCTCACGATACCCTGACAATTGCTATAATCATCAGACGTGGCGGGAATAGCTCAATCGGTAGAGCACCGGTCTGTGGCACCGGCTGTTGCGGGTTCAAGTCCCGTTTCCCGCCCCAAAATCTTCTAAGTCTGCGGCACCAGCGCCGGACCACCTTCATCGGGGAGCGCGACCACCGGCACCGAGGCGATCGGCAGAGTTTCTCTTTCTACAACCAGCACCGTCATATAGTCGCGGTAGAAAGCGACCGTACAGGCGCGCTGCCAGAAGCGGGCTGCCAGCAGGATGAGTAAAATCGCCTGGCCAACGAGAAAAGCTCCCAGCACGCTCGCCGCCGGGACGATTTTGATCCAGACCCAGATCCCGGCTAGCAGAACGACTCCCGCGAACAGAGCGATCAACACATAGCTGCCGAGTAAGCGAAGTCGATAGCCCTTCATGCCTCGATAAGCAGCGGCGATCGACTTTCGAACTCTGCCCTGATCGCTCACCACGGCTTGAGTTTGCGCCAGGTCGAACCAGATGCGGATTGCGGTGAGGACCAGAAAAATGATTCCGATGGACGTGAGTTGAACGAAAAATGGCAGCCGTTCGTTGGAGCTTTGGTCCGCGGCCTTCATCAGAGCGTTCTGTGCCGCACCGAGAATTCCAACAATCGGACCCGCGATGATGACGAAAAACAAAAACAACCGGACGAAGCGCCAGATATTTTGTCCGCAAGCGCGATAAAAATCGGCCCGCGGAAGCCGATGCTCCGACGCATATCCCAGCAGCACGCCCGGCAAAAGCGCCATGGTTGCCAAAAATGACAGGAGAGCAAAAAAGATCGCCGGAACCGTTGATCCAGTCACTGAACCGAATTCAGGGCGTGCCAACAATTCGAGAAAAGCCATCAGGTCGAAACCGTGAAGCAGCCTGTCCGCGTATAGGCTGCGATCAAGAATCGCGTGAGCTTGCTCGCTGAATGCCGCGGCTCCGGAAATCGCCAGCACCAAATTAAGCAGGTAAAACCAGATCACATAGCGTTTATTGCTGCCTGCAATTCCGGCCCCGGCGGAAAGCAAGTTTGTTTTCTCATTCTTCATATATCTCCTAAACCGCGAACCAGCCTAGCATCTGCGCGAAGAGTTGATTGAGGAAAGTCCAGTAGTTCGTCACTTTGCGTGCCGGCAACTTGTTTTCTTTCTTAGTGCGGCTGTTGTTAAAGTCATTTCTATCCAGATAAATCCTGTGCTCCGGATCAATTTCGGCGGACACGACTTTTGCTTTTTTCTGGTAGGTATATTTGATCCAGCGATCGCGTCCGTCCCAGTGCTCTCGAACCGTTTCGCCATTATCGAATCTGACGTCAACATCGACGGGAAAAACAAAATCGTCTTTGCGATGCAGCCAGACCGCGGACGTGTATTCGGTTTCGCCCTTCTTCTCTTTGAGATCTTGTTTGTCCCATTGGGTGGGGAAGGAGTCGATTCGCAGCACCTCGTAATCGAAAACCTGCGAACCATAAATCGCTTGATTGAAATACCAGCGCAAATCCTTGCCGGAAACTTCTTCGATGGTCTTGAGGAAATCTTCCTTTGTCGGATGCGTGAAGCGATACTTCATGAAGTACGTGTGCATTGCCTTCTGCATTGTTTCTTCACCGACAATGCTTTCGAGGGTGAGCAGCGCGCTCGCCGTCTTTCCGTAGGTAATCCCAGCGTAGGAACCGAAGCTGTAATATTTCCAGGCATCCTGGGCGATGGGGTCCAGACTCGCGTCCCGGATATAGCCAACCCGTTGCATTTGCCGTTCTCCCGTGGTGATGCCCCACTGATTGATGATCGAGGTGTTCTTTCCAGCGATGGAATCCAAGACTTTCACTTCCGTGTAACTGTTGATGCCTTCGTCCATCCAGGCATCTTCGAACTCGTTGGTGGCCACCATGCCGTACCAATATTGATGGCCAAATTCATGCTCCACAACGAGCTCGGGTAAGAGCAATCCACCGGGTACCCACCAAGTGGTATCGCCGGTGATGAACGTGGGATATTCCATGCCGCCCGCCGCGGAATCCGGTTCGGGATCGACCAAGGTCAAAGTTTTGTAAGGATAAGGGCCATACCAGCGTTCGAAGTGATCGAGCGATTCTTTTAGAACCCGAGCGTGACGCTCGGCCTGACTCCAGTGCGCGGGTTGCATCATGACGTGCAACTTCACCGGTCCCATGCTGCCCTGAAATTCGTCCTCTAATACTCTGAAGTGCGGGCTGGCGGTCCAGGCGAAGTCGTGGATGTCATCGCCGTGATATGTATAAGTTGCTGTTCCGTCGGAATTGTTCGCCTGGCTTACTTCAATGCCGCTGGCGCCGACGACTTGGTTCTGAGGCACGGTGATTTTGACGTCGTACACGCCGAAGTCGGCGAAAAATTCTGTTGTGCCATGGAATTGGTGGCAGTTCCAGGCTCCGTGCCAATAGACTCCGACTTTCGGAAACCATTGTCCCGCGAGCAGGAAATCCCGCTTCCATCCCGTGCGAGCGAGGGTCTCGGGAAACTGATCGTGAAATTTGATTTTGAATTGCACGAATCCATTTGATGGGATTGCCTTCGGCAGGTGGATCTGGACCACGCTGCGATCATCTTTGTTCCCGTCGTCGGGCTGAACGAACTGAAGTTGGGAAGTGAGATCGCCTTGTCCTACGACTTCGAAGCTCTTGATTTCGTCGGCCCCGTAAAACTTATCTTTCCACTCGTCGAGAGATTCGTCGCGAGTGCCATTCTGCTTTACTTCTTTTACCCATGTCGCTTTTGGCTGGAA
>DATBAX010000128.1:0-6219 GCA_036271275.1 Terriglobales bacterium | reverse complement strand
GCGTTTCTCGCGTTGTCCATCAAACTCGGCGTAGAAAATCCGCTGCCAGGTTCCGAGGTCGAGTTTTCCCGCCGTGATGGGAACAATGACTTCGTGGTGAATCAAAAGCGCTTTCAGATGGGAATCGCCGTTGTCTTCTCCGGTCTGATGATGGTGATAATTTTTGTTGAACGGCGCCAGCTTTTCCAGCCACACGTCGATGTCTTCGATCAGTCCTGATTCATTGTCGTTCACATAAATCCCAGCGGTAATGTGCATGGCTGAAACCAATGCCATGCCTTCCTTGACTCCACTCTTTCGAACAATGGCTTCGACTTGCGGCGTGATATGAATGTATTCCCGATGGGACTTCGTGTGGAACTTTAAGTATTCAGTGGTGACCTTCATAGCAATTTAAGATAGCAGCTTCTAACGTTTTTCAGCTGCGCGGGCCTTAACGCGACGGAGCTTTTCCGCCTGAATTTCGAGAACGCTTTGGGCGACACGTGGCGAGTACAGAGCTCTCACCCAATGCTCATTTATCCATTCCGGCTGGCGCGCGATGGCGGACTCAAATTCCGCTATAGCCTGGTCTGGTTGACGTGCCTGCCAGAAGCCCACAGCCGCCGCCATTGCCCTGTCGGGAAGGGTGTTCGAATCGTAGTTCGGCGTCAGAGTTTGCATCGCGTCCGCGAGTTTCCGGTTCTCGATCTGCATCCAGGCCAGTTCCGTTGTAACTCCGGTGTCGCCGGGACGTTGCTGTACCGCGTTGTTCAACAAGGTTTGGGCCGTGGTGTAGTCGCCTGCCAGGTAATACCACCAGCCGAGGTTTGCCAGAGCGTCTGGGGCCCAACTCGCTTCGATGTTGTTATTTGCTGCCGCGGCCGCCGTCCTTGCCGGGCCCGGTTCGCCGGCCAGCAGCGAGAGTCCGGCCAGGGGAATCTCCAGTTCTTTCGGCTTTTCGATCTTGAGCGATCCTTCCCACTGCCGGAATTTCGTCAAGGCGGTCGTCCGATCACTAGCCGCCAGAGCGCGGGCATAGAGGTACGCATTGTCGACCGCGATTTCGTTTTTGTACAAGTCCAGAATATTGCGATAGGAATCGGCAGCGGCAGCAAAATTTGCCTGGGCAAATTCCGACTGAGCAAGAATTCGCAGAGCGTCTTCTTTTCCGGGGCGAACCTTGAGTGAGCGGGTCGCGAGTTGCTGTGCCCGTTGATAATTTTTAGCGTCGAGCGCTGTCTTCGCCTCTTCTGTCCAAAAAATGTAACCAACAGCGAGGTCGCGCTCAGGACGAGCCTCCCAATGCTCGCTGGCGATTAACTGTTGTATTTGCTTAATTCGCTCGGACGGAAGGGGATGGGAACGGAAGTATCCCTCCAGTGTTTGCAGCGTCAGGTTGGTTGCTTCCTCTTGCGGCGTCCTCGCTTGGACGCGATACTCCTGGAACAGCCGTTGGAAAGTTTCAAACATGCGGATCGCGCCGTTGGCCGAGTATCCAGACTCGACTGATAGACGTGTCCCTTCGCGATCAGCCTCGAGTTCCTGGTCCTTGCTATATCCGGCTTCGAATACTTCGAGAGGAATTTCGACCAAGCCGCCAAAAGGAATCTGGTGTAACGCTTTCTGCTGCTGAATGCGCTCGGCGCAGTGGTAGTGATCGATATGCTCAATCTCGTGACCCAGGACGGCAGCCAGTTCGTCTTCGCTGTCCATAAGGGAAAGAAGTCCTCCGCCGACGAAGACGTGTCCGCCGGGAAGAGCAAACGCATTGATCATGTTTCTGTCCCTAAGGAAATGGAACTTGTAAAACAGTTTGCGATGGGCGTGCGGCGTGAGCCGCGAACCAACCTCAGTCAGATACTGCTCGATTTCGACGGTTTCTGGATCCTTCGCTCCATTTGGTCCCGAGGAATAACGGGACGCCAGTTCATCACCGATCGCGATTTCTTCCTGGTCCGACATGCGAGTAAAACTGACCGGCATGCGGGTGAGTTCCTGTTCAGTATCGGCAACCAGATAGAGCACGGCTGCGGGATCTGGAGGCACATCGACCTTGCGCCGTTCGCTCACGACGACGGCGGCGATGCCCATCAGCAAAATTCCCGCGAATGCAATCCAGTGCTTCATAAGTATTGGCGCAAGGCCTCGCGATTTTTCGTGTAAAGGAACGAAACCAGAAGCAGAGCGACGCCGAGAACGATCAACGTGAGATAGCGGTCACGCGGATTGAGTCCCCAGATATCCACGAACAAGATTTTGCCGACACACAGCAATAGCAGTCCAAGACCGCTGAGCCGGAAACTGCGTTCGCCCACCCAGAGAGCGAACAGGAAAATCGCCACGCCTTCCACTCCCCAGGAAACCGTGACCATTCCGTGCCTCATCTCCAGGGCCACGAGCACCGTGAGCAGAGAAATCGCAATAAAGAAGAAAGTTTGTTCCGGACGCTTCCCGATGAATTGCAGCACGCTTATAAGCCCGGTCTCCGCATGTGGCTCCTTGTTGCGAAGACGGAAAGCGAATGGCAGACAGGCAAAGAGCAGAGCAATCACGATCCCCGAACAAAGCACGCGGCTTTCCCAGATGGACGGTGCAGGGAAATAAGTTCGTTGATAGAAATTGTGCAAAGCGGTGCGGAACAGGACGCCAAAGCTGAGGAATATTGCCTGATGCAGAAAAATCCGGCGGCCACTTCGCCACGCCAAAGCGAGAAGCACGAAAACCAATCCGGCCCATGCCGCGGCCACCCAATCGGCGGCGATTTCAAAACGCATCAGAGAGGCGATTGTGATCGTCCCAAGGTAGCAGCAGATTTCTGTTACCCGGCTCTTGCGTTCTCCGGCGTGTAGATCGCTTTGGCTTTCGTGCAATCGCCAGTAGGCATAAAAGAATGCCAGCGCAATGGGGACGACAGTATAGAAGCGAGGACTCAGCTCTCCGGGATTTCCCGAAGCGTTCAGATTGACGTAGAAGATTCGCAAAAAGCTGGCAACAAATGCCAGATAGGCCTGAAGCCGGAGCGAAAGCGATTTGCGATTTAATCCGAACTCGAACAGAAGCATGGCGCCGACCATCCAGGCGACGGCCACGCCAATGGGAAGCAATTCGTACCATGCCAGCAGCATCAGCAGGAAAGTCGCGGTCCAGGTGTAAGCACCGCTGATCCACTCACGGGTGGTAGCAAAATAAAATCGAGAGTCTTCCGAAGCGGTTGGCCAACTCCAGCGAGAACTGACATACAGTATGACCGCCACCAGAGAGATAGTGATCAGCCGCAAGGTGACGTTGTGGATTTGCGAGGTGTCCATCAGATTGATGGACAGAGCTCGAACGACCGACACCAAAGCCAGACAGTTGGCTTGATAACCAAGCGCGGGGATGGTGAAGCGCCGCCCAAGCCATGCCAACGCCATGCCCAGCGCGGCCCAAGCGACGGCGGTCCAGGATTCCGGAAACGCGATCCAAAGTCCTGCCAATGCCATCAGCGCAGCGACGTAAGACAGCCGCTGCATCACGGTCTGGTCGAATTTGATCGCAAACAATTCTGCCCAGCGCCGGGAGACCCAATGCGCATTCGCATAGAACACAGCGGCCGCCACCATGAAGACCAGCGCGAGACGGAAGTCGCTGTGGACGTACGCGTCGTCCATGCGCATGCCGGCGATTCTGGCAGCGTCCACGCTGAGCATTTGTCCGGCTACGATGACGGCTGCCAGCAATCCCAGCCGGCGGAAGACAATTTCCTTCGTCCAAACGCCGATCAGAAGCAGGGCCTCCGCTTCGAGCAACCACAGCACCGACAAGCGTGTCCCGGAATAGCGGAACGGGAAGGCCGCAATCAGCAGAACAATGCCGAGCGTGCTTAGAACGATGAATGCGCTGCGACGGCGGCGAGTGATGGGTAATTGTCCCAGCAAAGTTTCAATGCCGCCGATCGCAAGCAAGGCCCAGAAGGACCATTCCGGATGCGTGGATTGATACTTGAACAACAGCAGCAGCACGCCGGTATTCAAGAGCGCGGCGGCGGTGGAAATGCGCTCCTGATAATCATTGCTGGGACGACGGAAAACATAAGACAGCCGGAAGATCGCCCAGTAAAGAACCAGAATTCCAGCGCTCGCGGGAAACTCCGGAAAAGGCCGGCGATGTCCGTTCATCGGCTCGATGATCGGACGCAACCAAAGATAGTGATTTAAATAGCTGGCCAGAAGCCCAAAGATTTCCAGCTCGTACCACTGCATTTTGCCGACGATGACAACCAGCCCAGCGGCGAGCACGGCGCCGGCAATCAAGCTGAAAACCGTGTCCTGGCTAATGGCAACCGTTCCAAATGCCAGCAGGAATGCAAGCCCGGTGACTACCTGCGAGCGATATCGCAAGGTGTGCCAGACCATTACCGACGCGACTGCCAGCATCAGTATCAGATCGAGGGTTTGCGATTCGAGCACGTGCGTGGCCGGCACGTGATACATCGCGTAGGTGGTGAAGAAAAGAAGCGCCCATCCGCCGCCGATCCCGGCGCGAGCAAGAATGCGATAGCGGTCATGGCGCTCAAACCAGATGCCGACGCCGAGCATCACTATGCTGACGACGTATCCAACCAACACTTTTCCCGCGGGTCCGAGCGTTTTGAGTTGGTAAGCGAGAAAAAACGCAATGCCAATTACCAGGAGAATAATTCCCAGCTTATTGAGCCAATTCGTGCCCAAAGTTTCTTCGACATTGAGCGTGGATTTAAGACCGCTAAAGAAGGATGGCGAGTGTCCCACTTCGCCGAAGCGCGGCGCGGGCTCAGAGCGTGGAGCGGAAACCGGAGGAACGAATGGTTGGCTCTCGTCCGCCTGCGGTTCTCTGATCCAGTTTTCTGCGGCGACCTGCTCTGGCGTGGGATCAATTGGACGTGGTGGCGGAACCGGGATAACTTCTATGGGAAGTGGCGCGATCCGAGGAGCGACCTCAGGAACCGCGGTCTCTGCCGCAGTTTTTTCAGAACTCGATGCAGATTTCCTGAGTTCACGGAAAGCGGTTTCCACATTGAAAACACGCTCTGACAGAGTCTTCCAACGTTCCTGATCTTCCTCGCGAGCACGCTTACGCTTCACATGGCTGCGCCAAAGCAGGATCCATGGGCCGAAGAGTATTGTCAGAATGATGCCGCCGGCGAAGAGGATCGATAAAGCGTCCAAAGTTTCGGTGTCCTGGCCAGAGCAGAGGAACGTCGGCGGGATTCTACTACGGAATGGCGGTCATAGCCAGATGAAATGCCGAATCGACTTTACCCCCTGTCATCGCTTGAATCGCCGTCAAACTGGCTACCAGCGCGGCCCGACGGCACTTCAGGCGGAAGATTTTAGATTGCAGATTTTGCGGCTAAATCTTCAATCTACAATCGAAAATCTGAAATACCTCTATTGTCGTAAGCTCAGCTTTCTCAACACTGCCTGCTGCTTCGCAATCAACGTCTGCACGCCTTGAGTTGCCAAAGCCGTCATCTTGCCAAGCTGCGCCTCATCAAATACCTGATGCTCCGCCGTCGCCTGCACTTCGACAAACTTTTTTCCCGCAGTCATCACGAAATTCATATCGACGTCAGCGCGAGAATCTTCTTCGTAAGCCAGATCGAGCAGGATTTCTCCATCCACAATTCCCACGCTGATAGCCGCAACAAAATCGCGCAACGGAGCGGAGGTCAACGTGCCAGCCTCGACAAGTTTTTCGAGCGCCAATCCTAACGCAACAAACGCCCCAGTAATGGACGCAGTCCGCGTCCCGCCATCGGCTTGAATGACATCGCAATCAATCCAGATCGTCCGCTCGCCAAGACGCTCCATATCAGTTACAGCTCGCAACGATCGGCCAATCAGTCGCTGGATCTCGTGCGTGCGTCCGCTCGGGCGCCCTTTGTTCACCTCCCGTGCCGTGCGAGTCAAAGTCGCGCGCGGCAACATGCTGTACTCGGCGCTGATCCAACCTTTGCCGCTGTTGCGCATGAACTGCGGCACCGATTCTTCAATCGACGCAGTACAAATCACCCGCGTATTGCCAATTTCAATGAGCGCCGAACCCTCGGCGGTCTGAATGAAATCAGGAATAATGTTTACTGGACGCAACTGGTCAGGAGTGCGATTGTCAGAGCGATAATGCATCCCAAGATTCTAACAGCGGGAAGAGGAGCGAAGGTGAAGCGTTGGGATCGAAAACAAATTCAAAAGTTTTTGTCATCCTGAGCGCAGCATT
>DATBAX010000127.1:0-4148 GCA_036271275.1 Terriglobales bacterium | reverse complement strand
GGCCGCTGTCCATGCGGAGGGAAAAACCGAAGACCAGGCGCTGCCTCCAGACCAACCGCAGCCGCAAGCGAAACAAAGTTTCAGCATGCCCGCGCAATTGGATAAGGTTGCCGGCGCTGAGCATCGCGAACCAATTCCAGCTGCGCCTTATGTTCGGCGACTGGCGCGTGAGATAGGCGTGGATATTCACAACGTAAAGGGCACCGGGCCGGGTGAACGCATCAGCGAAGACGATGTGAAGGCCTATGCCAAGACGCTGCTCGCTGCAGCTTCCACGGCCGTCCCACAAGGCACGCATTTTGGTCAGCCGAAACTACCGGATTTCAGCAAATGGGGAAAAGTCGAGCGCGTTTCCATTCGTGGCGTGCGGCGCAAGACTGCCGAGCATCTTTGGGAAGCCTGGACAACGATTCCGCACGTCACCCAGCAGGACAAAGCCGATATCACCGAGCTTGAACAGTTGCGGGCAAAGTTCGCGCCGCGCGCGCAAGAAGCCGGCGGCAAAATGACGGTGACGGCGATCGCATTGAAGGTCTGTGCTTCGGCATTGAAAGTGTTTCCTCAGTTCAATGCCAGCATCGACATGGAAAAAGAAGAAATTGTTTACAAGCAGTACATCAACATCGGCGTTGCGGTAGACACCGATCGTGGCCTGCTGGTGCCTGTAATCAAGGACGTCGACAAAAAGAACATCGTTGAACTGGCTGCCGAACTAACCCAAGCTTCCAAGAAAGCTCGCGAGAAGAAACTCACTCCGGGAGAGATGGAAGGCGGCACTTTCACCATCACGAATCTCGGCGGCATCGGCGGAACGGGATTCACTCCGATCGTGAACCATCCGGAAGTCGCGATTCTTGGACTCAATCGCTCGAGCATCGAACCGGTTTGGATCAACGAAAAATTCGAGCCTCGTCAGGTGCTGCCACTGTCTCTTTCCTACGATCACCGCTTGATCGACGGTGCCGACGCCGCGCGCTTCCTGCGATGGATCGCCGAGGCCTTTGAGCAGCCATTCCTGTTGTCAGTCCAGGGATGAGGTTGCTGCATCCAATGGGTAGGAAATTCTTTTAACCACCAAGGACACAAAGGCACACGAAGGAAAGCGCTGAAAATCTCTATGTCTGAAACCTCGAATTTGCGGATTGCGGTAATTGGCGGCGGGCCTGGCGGTTATGCTGCGGCGTTTCTGGCTGCGGATTTGGGAATGAACGTTACCCTCATCGACAATGAAGTGAATCCCGGCGGTGTCTGTCTTTATCGCGGATGCATACCTTCAAAGGCTTTGCTGCACGTGGCAAAGCTGATCGACGAATCGCGCCACGCGAAAAATTGGGGAATCGAATTCGCCGAGCCGAAGATCGATTTGGCGCGCCTGCGTTCTTTCAAAGAAGGCGTGGTGAACAAACTCACCGGAGGCCTGGGTTCGCTTACCAAACAGAGGAAAGTGCAGTACATCCAGGGCCGCGCGGAATTTCAAAAGTCGAATACGCTGCGCATTTCGAAGGCCGACGGGACCGATTTGTCACTCGGCTTTGACCGCATCATCATCGCGACCGGTTCGCGGCCGGCCGTGGTTCCGAGTCTGAAACTCGATTCGCCGCGCATGATGGATTCCACCAGCGCGCTGGACTTGAAGGACATCCCTGGAACTCTGCTGGTGGTTGGCGGTGGCTACATCGGATTGGAGCTGGGATCGGTTTATGCGGCGCTGGGCACGAAAGTTTCGGTCGTCGAAATGACGGCAGGATTACTTCCAGGCGCGGACCGCGATCTTGTATTGCCGCTACAGAAACGCATCGAGAAAAGCTTCGCCGCAATCTTGATGAATACGACCGTTACTGGAGTGAAAGAAGAGGCGAAGGGGCTTCGCGTTAGCTTCGAAGGCTCCGACGTGAAAGAGAAAAGTCAGCTCTTCGACAAGGTACTGGTCTCTGTCGGACGCAAACCGAATTCTGAAATTTCCGGGCTCGACAAAACTCAGGTGGTAGTGGGACCTCGCGGATTTATCCAGGTCAACAAGCAATTGCAGACGAACGATCCGGTGATTTATGCAATCGGAGATGTGGTTGGCGAACCGATGCTGGCGCACAAAGCGTCGCACGAAGGACGGACCGCGGCAGAGGCAATTGCTGGACACAAAGTCGCGTTCGAACCCAACGCCATCCCCGCAGTTGTATTCACCGATCCTGAAATTGCCTGGTGCGGATTGACCGAAACTCAGGCGCAAAAAGACAATCACGAAATCAAGGTCGCGAAGTTTCCCTGGGCCGCGTCGGGTCGCGCTCTGACAATTGACCGTGCTGAAGGGCTTACCAAAATTATCTTCGATCCGAAAACCGAACGCGTGCTGGGCGTCGGCATTGTTGGGGCGGGAGCGGGAGAATTAATTGCCGAAGGCGTACTGGCAGTTGAAATGGCTGCGACGGCAACCGATCTTGCTTTGACGATTCATCCGCATCCCACGTTGTCGGAAACTCTAATGCAATCTGCGGAAGTTTTCTTCGGTACGAGTACGGATATTTATCGTCCGAAAAAGTAATTTGTCGTCGCGAGCGGAGTAGTTTTGTTCGGGACGAGCAAAAGCCTCTATACCCGGCAGGTCTGCCGATCGCAGGGGTCCTTCGACTGCGCGGGAACTTCGCTCAGGATGACAAACGTGTTGATTTTTCCTTGTTCCACACTCTCTCTGCACCTTCGATACAATGAACTCTCATCCACTCAGGCATCGTGCTCAGGGCATTTAGCGTCTCATGCTCTGGAGAAAGAGTCATGGGTTCATTTCTGAAACGAGCCATCTTATTTTTATTGCTGGTGAGTTGTGCGGCTTCCTGGGGACAATCTTTGCCCGTGTCTTTGGGCAAGCCTGCTGCGTCTGCCCCGGCCAACGCCACGCCTGATCCGCTGGAACGCGATACGCCGTATGGCACGCTCTTCGGCTTTCTGGAAGCGGCGCAAGCGGGTAATTACGCAACCGCATCGCAGTTCTTGCAGATGCCGGCGGCGAAGCGTCTGACGGACGGTCCAGATCTCGCGAATAAATTGAACGTGGTGGTAAACAACGCTTTCACGGGCAGTCTCAAGAAGCTCAGCAAAGAACAAAGTGGCGTTCCGCAAGAAGGTGTTCCGCCGGACCAGCAAAACATAGGAGTTCTTTCCGCCGGCGAGACGCAGGCGACGCTCGAATTGGTCCACGTGGCTGGACCCACCGGACACATCTGGCTAATTTCAAGCGATACTTTGGCCAAAGTCCCCGACCTGTATGACCAATTGCAACTCTCGCCCATAGCGCGGCATATTCCGGGAGTTCTGGTGACCCACCAGTTCCTCGATATGGCAATTTGGTATTGGCTTGCGCTGTTGCTGGCGATCCCTTGCGCGGCACTTGTCGGTTGGGTGCTGGTGCAATCGCTGTGGATTCCCCGCTATTTCTGGACTCGCCTTCGTCAACATCAACGGGTCGCGGTTGATTGGAAGATTGCGTCGATGCCTCTGTGGCTGTTGCTGAGCACGATCGTGCATCGGGTCTTCGTCGGATATCTTCGTATGCCGTTGTTGCCGCGGCATTACTACTTCCAATTTGCGAGTGTCGTAATCGTCATTGCTTTTAACTGGCTGCTGTGGCGGATTGTGCAGCAGTTAATGCGGCGGGGAAGACAGCGCGCCATTCTTACGGGACGCGCAGGCACCGGCTCACTTCTACTGCTGGGCGAGCGCATTTTAAAAGCGGCGATCGTGGTGCTTGCTGCATTTTCTGTCTTCGGCGCGCTCGGGTTCAACATGAGCACCGCGCTTGCCGGCCTCGGAATCGGCGGTATCGCCATCGCATTTGCTGCGCAGAAAACTCTGGAAAACCTTTTTGGTGGAGTGTCGCTGCTCGGCGATGAAGTGATTCGAGTTGGCGATGTTTGCAAGTTTGGCGATCGCGTGGGTAGCGTGGAAGACATCAGCCTGCGGTCGACACGCATTCGTACCCCAGATCGTACAGAACTCTCAATACCCAATGGTTCGCTGGCGACCATGAACATTGAGAACCTGACGCGGCGAGACAAGATTCTCTTCACTACGAAACTGTCGCTCCAGTGGGACACCACGGCCGATCAATTGCGCTATGTATTGGCACTGATGCGGCGCCTCTTTTACGAACACGC
>DATBAX010000126.1:0-9180 GCA_036271275.1 Terriglobales bacterium | reverse complement strand
ATTTTGGTGGCGGCGCGTGGACTCGAACCACGGACCTACGGATTATGAGAACACAGCCGTCATCTGACTCGTAATGAAAATTTACGACTCTATTAGATTCTTCAACAGCTTACAAGTCTGGGATCTCTGTCTCTTACGTACCCGTTCTGACTGGTTCTGATTCCTCGAACATTACAATTTCATTACAGTTGCCGCCAAGGGTCAAGCCAGTGCGTTTATTCATGATTTCCCACCGCGTTAACTCGGCGAAGCCTGTTTCAATCACAGATGCAACCTGATAGTTGGTGAAATTGCCTATTTACAACAGTTGATCGGTTGACCTTCTGATATTCATCGCGATATCAAGCCAACGAACATTTTCATCACCCAACGCGGGCACGCCAAAGTTTTCGACTGCGGACTGTGTTCCTAGGGCGCTGTGCGGAGCGATTGGACAGGCTGCGATTACCTTCGTTACTTGTTACTCCTAGCCCCCCGACCTACGATCCAAGATGGGTACGACCGGGCCCGAATGCTTTCGAGTAAGGGTGGTACGGGATGTTGAAATCAATCGCTGTTTCGTTGTTCTTCATTTCACTCACCATTGTCAGTGACCTAGTCGCCCAGAGCAGCTATCAAGTTGTATCAGTCGCAAACGCGGGAACAGTCACGGGCACGGTAAAGTGGTCAGGCCCGATGCCGCGCCCACTGTCATTACCGATCACCAAAGATCTTGAAATCTGCGATCCTGAATCTCATAAGAGAGTTGACCTCGAACGCTTAATTGTTGGTCCGCAGGGTGGAGTCGCGAATACGGTTGTATTCTTAAAGAACGTCTCCAGTGGGAAAGCCATGGACATTTCGCAGCAGCGCAGGTTTCTGGACCAAAAGCATTGCCGCTACGAACCGCATATCCTGCTGGTTCCCCAAAACACGTCACTGCAGATGAAAAGTTCGGATGCCACGCTTCATACCGTTCACATGGATGGAGCGGCCACGTATAACTTGCCTTTCCCCTTCACCAACCAGGTCGTTTCCCGGGACATGCCCAACGTTGGCCTGGTAAATCTAAAATGCAACGGCGGGCATGTGTGGATGAATGCAGAGATATTAGTGGTGCCGCACCCTTACTACGTGGTCACTGATGAGAGTGGAAATTTCGAGCTTACTGACGTACCTGCAGGGGAGTATGAGATCGTCGCCTGGCACGAGGGATGGAATGTCGCCCGGAAGGAAGGATCCTATGACGTTCTCACCGAAAAGAAGGTTGAGCGCCCCATTTTCAGCGATCCCAGAACTTGGGAAAAGAACGCATTAGTCCACGCCGATACCACAGTCGTAGTCAATTTTATTGTTTCAGACAGCAAATAGATCGAGTTCATGCCAGATATTCCCTGCCCTCAATTGCTGGCCGGCGTCGGAGGAGGCGAAAAAAGCTCCGGCGGATCGAAAAAGCATTTATGCCAAAAGGCATCGTCGGAGAGAGTTCCTGCCTTCCACTGTTGAAGAGCCGGAAGAGTTGCAGCCACCATCCCGCCATCCTCTGCATCGAAAATTAATACGATACCCTGGGAGGCGGAAACTACTTCCGCATATTGCTTGGCAAATAGTGCCTGAGCGAACTCCTTCTTCGCCTCCGGACCAGGGTTCGGCGCGTTCTCGATCGATTTCTGGACTGTCACCACCTTTACGGTTTTGCCTCGAAGTGGTTCCCAGTCACCTGGAAACGGGGCAAATTGCTGGCTGCTCACACGAAATGGATCCGCACTGTCCTCGGGTTTGCTTGTGTTGGATCCTGCGTTAGCATCGTCAGGTAATTCAAGATTTGAGCGCCGAATCCAGCCTCGCGAGAGACCCGAAATTCGGACATGCACCCAGTCCGGATTGACGTCCAATATCTCAAATTCATCTCCTGCCGTTGCTGCAAACAATGTTTTGGCGTCCACGCGGGCACCATCCAAGACAGGCGTGCCCGTCTTTCGAACCGCAACCAAATTCTTCGGGTTCGATTGATTGTGCAGGATTTCTTCCAGACTCTTGGCGTCGGCAGCCAGGTCTCGCTCGTGTTTTTCCGCGACTTCGGTCTGCGTGCTTAGGGACGCTGGCACATCTTGTTTGGTCAGACTGCGGGATAGCGCTCGTCCGGGAATCGTCGAGTCTGGAATCCTCGGCATCGGCGCCGAAATGGTTGGCGAGTTTGGATCAGGCTTAGTCGGCGGCGGCCCCGCCGAAGGAGTCGGTGCATTTGAGACGGCGGGTTCTGCTTCGCCAAGTGCGTCTGCCAACTGGTCGAGTAAGTCGCTTTCGAGCCTTCCGTTCGAAAGTACGGTCTGGTATCCGGCTTGAGATGGAACCAGATCGGCATACCAGGCGGTGATTCTAGCGTTCACCCTCACACGCGATCCTCCGGAAGGCGTCGAGCTTACGACGACACTGCATTGGTAATATGCTCGCTGGAATTTATCGAGGGAGCGCTGTCCGGGCACGGCAAAACCATCCAATATTGGGAGGCGTCCAGCGATGGGCGTTTGCAGTTTCTTAAGAACCTGTTCCACCGCGGCTTTCGATTGTGAAAAGGTCCGTTCAGTCTGGAGATTTTGTGCGCCGCTAGAATCGATGCTGCTCGCCAGGACTACTGCACAGACGAAACTTCGCACCAATGTTCCCGCGAACCGTGTGCTCCCGTTCCAGTCGGTCATGGCAGAGGATCCAGGTCATCCCGGAAAATCCAGCCGTGTTGACCTTCCTGGGTTTCGACCCCGAACCAGTAGGAGGTTGAAATCAGAATGATAACTTCCGAACCTGCCGGAAGCGATTGGAGGTTGGTTGCGGTGCGGAACGGAGCGGACTTCAACGGAGCGCCTGGCGCCTTAACCACTCTTTCCACTTGCCGGCGGAGCTCTTGCACATGCTGCTCAAGAGTTTGCCCGGACGATTGCGCCATTACCAGGCGAGAAGCGCTGTCGTCGTTATGACTACGATCCAGTATATGTTTCGCGAGATCCTCCTCGCGCTTCTTTTCGCTATCGATGGCCTGTTTTTTCTGCAGCTCGAACGTGTCGATGTGGTCCTTGATGTCTTTGTACTCTGCATTTTCGACGCTGCCGTTTGAGGGGTGAATCGCGCGACGAAAATCTTCAGCGAAAACGGCGTCAATTCGCAAACTGGTAAGGGATGGATCTTTCGTCTCGACTATGTAGCGAACCGCAACTGTCCCCTCATCCTGAGTCTCTTTAAAATTCTGAGGGGCCAGTGCCTCTTTACGAACTTTGTAAAAGACCTTACCGGGGCCAGTCCACTTTGGAAATAGATCCGAAGAGGTCGCCGGCTCTGCCTTTTCGATGTACTGGTCACGGCTGTACTCTTTGCTGCCCTGAATAATTCCGTCGCCTACCACCTGTTCCAGAGCGTCGAGAACTTCGTCTTCGGGAACCGTGAGATCGACCGCAAAGCCGAAGCCGTAATTTTCTTTCGGTTGTTTTTCGCCGGCGAGAAGGCGGGGAGAGGGAAGAAACAGCAAAACGGCGAGAGCGATGAGCTGGATGGAAAAGCCGCATCTTGAAAAGCTAGCCCTCAACGGAATACGGAGTTTGCTCATATCTTCAAATTGGCCCATGTCTTAGCGCTCTTCGTCGCAGATAATCGTTGAATCGCTGTTCAGGCTTTCATGACTTTCTCTCCTCCCGGACAGTCTGTCAACTCGGTATGCGGTGATTTGTGTCAGCGTATTTGGAAGAAATACAATAGCGCTTAACCTTCGCGAAGAGGAAATTACAACCTTTTGACATCTAGTCCGGCGAGACGATGATAGCGTCGTAGCCCCGAGGTGGGGTAATGAGTTCGCCGAATATCGACTTAGAGGGAAGAGATCTGGCACTGAAGACTGCTCTATTCGAGAACGTTGTTGCAGCGACGGAAAAGCCGCGTCTGAGGAAGCGGGATCGTCCCGCCAAACAGGAGGCGCTCATCCTGGCGGCGAAGAAGCTGTTCGCTTCAAAGGGATATGAAGTCACGACCACCCGTGAAATTGCGGCGACCGCGGACTGTGCCGAAGGCCTGATTCACCGTTACTTCAAAGGCAAAGCTGGGCTTCTCTCGGCGATGATCGAATATCAGGTCTCCCGCGAAATGGTGGATCTTCGCCACCAGCTACGACCGGCTCCAACTCTTAACCGAGAATTCCTCCAGTTGGTCGATTGGGAAGTCGAGCGGATATGGGAAGACCGGGATTTCCTTTCTGTCATCATTCCTCGCGCACTTCTCGATCCGAGCATCAGAAAAGTAATCAATCGGTCGGTCATGTCCAGAGCCGACGCCATCCGCTGCCGCCTGATGCATTTCGCACAGTGCAAAAGATTGCCGACGGAAGAAATTGAGGCATTGGTGCAGTCTGTCGGAATGCTGGGGATGAGTTTCGGATTTTTACGTACTCAAGTATTAGGTCAAGACCACAAGAGCGCGAGAAAGTCCGCTGCTATCAGTGCCAAGGTTATTCTTCAAGGCATGCGAATGTGACCTTCGATCACTCGTCGCATTGAACATTTCTGCATTGGATTTCTGAGTTTTCCGCTTGACACGCTTTTATCAAAAGTGTTAATTAAGTGCGTGAGCACGCACTTGTGAAAATCTTATTCCCGAGATTGATCGAGCTATTTCCCCGAGATCGTAGGATCTCCCATTTTATAACCGCAGGTTCTCGGCGCGCACGCCGCCCAAAGCTGCTTTTTGTTGCCATTCAAAGTTTTCTCAATGCCTTTGTAAGGTTCCCGGAAGATTTTGATTGTCGCTCGTTAAGAGCGTTGACTGAGTTTGATCTCCAGTAAGTTCAAGGAGGCTTGATGACCTCATCTCGTGGTTTTGCGGCGTGGCTAGTGCTTGTATTTCTATCGCTTGGCGCGTTGCCGAGCGCGAACGCACTGCCGGCTTTTGCCAGGAAATACGGACTACGTTGCTCAGCCTGTCATGAAGCGTGGCCGATGCTCAATTACTTTGGTCAGAAGTTTAAAGATAACGGTTACCAGTTGATGAACGACCGTGACGCGCCGATCTGGCAGAACCCTTCGTATTGGCCAATCACCTTTCGCATCACCCCGAACTGGCACCGGGAGAGCACGAACAAAATCGCGGTGGACACCCCCGCTGGCCCCAGCGCAGGCTTTGCCAAGATTACTTACAGCGGCTTTGACCTCACTGGTCTCGATATCCTCGCCGGAGGAACGCTCGATAAAAACATTTCGTTCTTGCTGGTTCCATCGTCGGACGAGACTGGAGCCTTCCATTTTGAATCCGTGAACGCGAGGCTTGACAACCTGTTCGGCAGTTCCTGGCTGAACCTCAAGATGGGTAAATTCGAACTGGACAACATTGTTTCCGAGAAACGTGTGATCACACTCTCGAGCTACGGCGGAGGTTTCAATATTTACCATTTCATCCCGGCTGGTGACGGCAACATCTTCGGACAGATTGGAGATAACCAGCTTGGGGTGGAATGGATGGGACACTCGGTAAATGACCGAACCCGGCTCTCAGCGGCACTCCTAAGTTCAACCGATGGGAACGTCGATCTGCCGTACGGCAGTAATGCATATAGCGGGTTCTTTGCCGCCAGTCAGGCGTTCGATGTCGGCAAGCTGGGAACTGACCGGATTGGAGCTTACGCCATGATAGGCCAAGCCCCGACGACGTATCTGACCTCAGGCGGAATACCCCTTCCAAATTCGGGCATTGGCAATAAGTCGTTTAGCAGAGAAGGCTTTGTTGGACTGTTTTACTTTGGAAAGCTGGATTTTCAGGTGGTGACTCAGCACGGTCAAGATAGCGCCTGGTTCGGTGCTTGTTATGGGGACATCATTGATGGCGCCACCCCATGCACGAACAACAACACTTCGGGGACAGTTCTTCCCGTCGGCGCTCGCTCACCGACCTGGAACGGCGCATTTGTGGAAACCCATTATGTATATAGTCCGCAGTTGATTTTCATTCAACGTTCGGAGTGGGTGCGGAATTCGCAACAGGGGATTACTAACGTCCAGGCGGGCCTCCCGTCCAATTACGGGGATATTGATACCTATCTAGTTGGATATCGCTATATGCCTATTATGACAAGTCGGGCAGGATTTGCGTGGCATAACGAGTACTCGTGGATCAGATATAAAGGGCTCGCGCCGGATGGTTCGGACCTCACCAGCAGCAGTCTAATGCTCGGATTTGATTTTGCCTTCTAAGCGAGGGATTGCGATGCGTAAACACATGTTCGGTTGGTCGTTTCTTGTGAGCTTGGTGGCAGTTTCAATGCTTTCAACAATGGCCTACGGCCAAGTCACGAAGTACGATGAAGACCAGCGATTGGGTGCAGAGGCGCATGCAGGAGGACTTAACGGTCATGCCGTCGATGCTAAAGGTAGTTACCGTAGATATTGCGCGGGCTGCCACGGTGATATTGGCGACGGCAATGGAGAGAACACGCCTTACCTCGATCCCAAGCCTCGCAATTTCACTCTTGGTCAGTTCAAGTGTCGATCCACTCCTACGGGATCACTGCCGACAGATGAAGACCTCTACGCTACAATCGCCCGCGGTATTGAGAACTCCAATATGCCGCCCTGGAATCCGCTTTCAGCCCAGACCCGGATCGACCTGGTTGCGTATGTAAAACATTTTTCGCCCAAGTGGACGTCGGAAAAGCCCGGCGTCCCAATTCAAATTGCGGCGGCTCCGGAAATAACGGCAGAACGGGTGAAGGCGGGACAGGTGTTGTTTCAAAAGTTGGAATGCTGGAAGTGTCACGGCGTGGAAGGCAGAGCCAACGGGCCGTCGTCTGATACGCTCCAGGACGATCAGAATCGGCCGATCCTCCCCTTCAATTTCACCCAGGCGGGTCGCTTCAAGTGCGGCTCCAGTGATGCTGACCTCTACAAAATCTTCATGACCGGTCTGGACGGTACACCGATGCCTTCCTTCGCGGATAACGTCAAACCGGAGGAAGCTTGGGAATTAGTATTCTACCTCCGGACTTTGCAACCGAAAAACGAATACAACGCCAGGGAGAAGGAAATCGCACGGCAGCTTGGTCTAAAACCGATTGATCCCAACGTACCGCTTCCAGCGCCCGCACCGGCGCCGGCGGCAGCGCCATCGGGACAATAGCACTCATTTTTCAGGAGATCTTTCCAATGCATACTCAGTATCGGCACAAATTCGCTGCGATATCCTCCGCGGCGGCGCTCGTTGTCCTCGGTTTAATAATTGTGCGGCCCAAGGTCCACGCTGCACCTGTGTCGAGTGGCGGTATTACAGGCGTCATTAAGCTGGACGGCGTCGCACCTCATCAAAAACCCATCGACATGTCCAAGGAACCGAGTTGCGCTGCCCAGCATAAAGACAAACCGGTCACAACGGAATCAGTGGTTGTAGGTACGGGCGGTGGTCTCGCGAATGTGGTGATTTACATTTCCCAGGGCCTCAATGGGACCGAAGCGGCGACGGTGCCGCCGGAGGTTGCGAGCATCACCCAGAAAGGCTGTCAATATCTTCCGCATGTCGTTGTGGTCGACGCTGGCCAGCACATGAAAGTAATCAACTCCGATCAGACTTCACATAATATTCACCCACAACCCACGAAGAATCCGGAGTGGAACAAATCGCAGCCGCAAGGCGCCCCACCTTTTGATGTGACCTGGGCAAACGAAGAAATCGCGGTGCCTGTAAAATGCAACATTCACCCCTGGATGCACGGATATGTGGCGGTGGTAAAGGGCCCCTACGCGATCACCGATGATAGTGGCTCCTTTAACTTGAATGTTCCTCCCGGCACTTACACCATCACCGCATGGCAGGAGACATACGGATCGCAAACCCAGAACATAACGGTCGCAGCGGGAAAGCCAGCAACCGCAAATTTCACTTTTAAGGCCAAGTAAAGGGTTCGGGCAGAGAAGAGAAACCAAAAAGAACGGCCGTCGTTGTGGCGGCCGTTCTTTTATTCTGACGTTGGACAAATTCGGCTAAAGGTAAAACGGCATGGGCAAATTATTTGCGGTGATCCTGGTAGTGGTGGCGCTGCTGTCAGCGGTCCCAATTATCCTCCACACTTGGACGCAGCCCGTGGACATCTCGACCCATGGCCATCTGATCGACGACCAGATGGCGGACACCATGATCGAGGCCGGCTGCGCGTTCCTGGCGGCGCAAATCCTGCTCGGCATTTTCGTCTGGAAGTTCTCCAATCGCACGGCCGATGCCAAGATCACAAGCTTTCCCGGCGGAGCCAGAGGCCTGGTGATCGCGGCTTTCATTTTCGTGGGAACCGAAGTGCTGGCTCTGGGAATTCTGGGACAGAAAGCCTGGGCACAAATCTATTTCGCTCCGCCGGCTGCCAATGCTATGCCGATTCAGGTCCAGGCGGGACAATTCGCTTTCTATTTCCGATACCCCGGCCCGGATGGAACTTTTGGTCCAACGTACCCAGCAAAAATCGATGAAGGAAACCAGAACTTTTTTGGTCTTGATACTGATCACGATGCCGACTCGAAGGACGATGTCGTGACTGCCGAAATGGCAATCCCGGTAAATCGCGAGATCCATCTCCTAATGCATGCTAAGGATGTCGGCCACTCCTTCTACGTCCGCGAGTTGCGAATTCAGCAAGACTTCGTTCCCGGACTGGATCTCTCACTGCACTTCACAGCGACCAAGATTGGAAAGTACGAAATTGTTTGTACACAGCTTTGCGGGCTGGGTCACTACAACATGAAAGCGTACCTGGAAGTCATGTCGCAGGACGATTTTGATAAATGGATGAAGCAGGAAGTAGCGATGCAGTAAGGCACGCTATTTGCGGTATGGGGTAAGCATTAACCGGGGTCTCGAGGAAAGCACATGCACGAGGTTTCTACACATACGACGCCGCACCACGGCCCGCCAACCAGTTTCATTCGGAAGCATATTTTCAGCGTTGACCATAAAGTGATCGGGCGGCAGTACTACGACTTGGGCTTGACTGCGGTCATCATCGGGATGGTTCTTTCGTGGCTCATGCGCATTCATTTAGTTTGGCCCGCTTGGGGAATTCCCGGCGTTCGATGGTTGTCCGATGTCGGCGCTCCGGGTGGCGTGATCACTCCTGAGTACTATCTACAATTAATGACCATGCACGGGACGTTGATGGTTTTCTTCGTTCTAACGAATGTGCCTTTTGCGGGT
>DATBAX010000125.1:0-6005 GCA_036271275.1 Terriglobales bacterium | reverse complement strand
ATGGCGGGCAGCGATCACGGCATGCGGATTGTGAAACGCTGGAAAGAAGTCGGCGGCAATGCCGTAGTGTTTGACGTAAAAGACAGCGATGGAACCATCAACATCGCTTTCGACAACGCTCTTGCCGGAACTCATAAAACGTACATTCATGATCTGCCAAAGTACATACGCTTCCTGCATTCGCAGGGCATGCATGCGATCGCCCGCGTAGCAATGTTCCGTGATGAGCGGTTAGTGGTCGCGCATCCCGAGTTGGCGGTGCAATCCCGCAAATCCGGCAGTGCCTGGCGTGAGAACGGCAAGCTGGTTTGGACCGATCCCTCGCAGCCTAAAGTTCAGGATTTCGACATTGCGCTGGCCAAGAAAGCTACCGAAGCCGGCGCGGATGAAATCCAATTTGACTATGTACGCTTTCCCGCCGAAGGCGACCAGAAAGACGCCAGCTTTTATTTCGAGAAGCAACATCCTGAGTGGCATCGGGCCGATGTAATCGCGGACTTCCTCAAGCGCGCTTATGCCGAGATCCACCCGACCGGCGCTTTGCTTTCGCTGGACGTATTCGGAATCATGGCCTGGCAGCGTTCGGTGGATTTGTCGCACACCGGTCAGGACATTGTTCGCATGGCGCAATTCTGCGATGTGCTCTCACCCATGATTTATCCGTCGCACTTCTTCGGCATGGACGGCATTGCCCATCCGGGAGACGCCCCGGAACACTTCATCGGCGAATCGATGGAGCGGTTCGAGAAGATTACTCAGGGCAGCGGTGTGGTGATTCGTCCCTGGCTACAGGCCTTCCGATGGCGTGCCAGCACTTACTCTCCGGAGTACATCAAGATCCAGGTCCTGACCGCGAAGAACAAAGGCGGAATCGGCTTCTTGTTCTGGAATGCCAACAACGATTACACCAAGCCGAACATCGCCATGCCGGAAATGAAAGCGGCCAAGGGGCAATACTTGCGCGGGGATGAGCTGCCGACGGTAGCTCAGGTGAGTCTGAACCACAGCTCGAATTAATTCAATAATTTAAGAGGCAGACTGGTGGGCTTATGGCCGCCAGTCCGCCTTTATTCTTGCAGTTCACAAAGTCGCAACTTAGAAAAACACGCTTGCCGGGGTGCTAACGGTGATGCGGGTTCCGGTAATCGTGCCAATGATGTGGGCAGTGTTATTTCCCAGAGTATCGTAGGCATCGAGAACGAAACGACCGCTATACGAGTTTCCGTCAGGATTGAGAATTAAGGTCTCCTGGATGCGGGTGGGCCCGGCCGGATTGCCGATCCCGCTCGGCGCGTTCTCGGCATCATTGCCCAAGGCAAAGTGGTTGAGTTTGTAGCCGGATTTCCCCGTCTTTTCCCAAACACCCATGCAGAAATTGCCATCCTGGGCTGGCCGTCCGGAATTCATGATTTCCGTGCCATCGTTGTGCCAGACCACCACTGCCGAATCAATCGGGGTACCGTTCGGCGGGCCTTCGGCATTGCCCTTGGCGACGAACACCACCTTCCACATCCCTACGATGGGGTCGTTGGTTTGCTGGACCAGCAAAAGGGACGCAGGCTGGAATTGCTCCTGCCAGGACTGGGGTTGAAGGGATGCTTTCGGCTTCGCGATTCTAGAATCTCCGCATTCGGCGTTGGCTGTCGCCGTCAGAATTGTACCCATCAGGACGATTCCCAATGCTACTGTCAGTTTTTTGAATATCGTGGTCATGTGCTCTCCTTGCAGGTTTGGCGCTGCGTCGGGAATCCTGCCTTGAATCGACGGTCAGCACAATGAATGCAAGGTAAAGTTTGGGTGAAGAAGAGGTGAAGCGGTAAGCGATTGAGCTGCTGCAGTTTAGGGAACGGTTCGTATCAGGTCATCGGCTTCAGGCATGCCGTCCCAAGCAATATTGAAAAGGCTTCAGCCGCTGCTCCCATCGCGCTGAAGCGCGTGGTTTGTGGAACGCCTTTTGCGGCACGGCTGAAGCCCGTGCCCTGATACGAATCTCGGTTCAGGTCGCACCATCATCGATCTTTAAAAGGAATCCGCGCTCTAATGCTATAGTTTTTGCCGAATAGTTGGGTCCTGCCGTGACGGTTGATTGTTACAAGTTTGGCGAATTCGAATTGGACGCTGCCCGCTTTGAGCTCCGCCGGGATGGCCGGGTCCTGAAGCTGGAACGGATTCCGATGGAATTGCTCATCCTGCTGGCCGAAAAAGATGGCCACGTCGTCACCCGGCAAGAGATCATCGAGCGGCTGTGGGGTAAAGACGTCTTTGTCGATACAGAACACGGTATCAATACCGCGATTCGAAAGATTCGAGCGGCCTTGCGCGAGGATGCCGAACGGCCCCGATTTCTGCAGACCGTTCTCGGCAAGGGCTACCGGCTGACCGGAGCGGTAACGGCCGGGATAATTCCGGTGCCGTCCCTCCCATCCCCGCCGCAGAAAATCATCCCGGCCGATGCCTTGCCGGAAACGCGACACCGTCGCTGGAAAGCGGTTGCGTCCGCACTCATCCTCATTTTGATCGTGGGCGCGGCTATCTTTTGGAATGTCGGGAGATGGAGGAGCCGTCTTTTTTCTCGGAGACACGACATCCATTCCATTGCGGTGCTGCCGTTGGCCAACCTGTCGGGCGATGCCTCACTCGACTACTTCAGCGACGGCTTGACGGACGAGTTGATTACGGCGATAGCCAAAAATCGCTCCTTGCAGGTAGTGTCGCGAACCTCGGTGATGCAATACAAGGGAGCGCAGAAACCATTACGCGATATTGCCCGGCAACTGGGCGTCGATGGCATCCTCGAGGGTTCAGTGGTTCGCTCGGGAAATCACGTTCACATGACGGTCCAGTTAATTGAAGCGTCTACCGATACTCACCTCTGGGCGGAAAGCTACGACCGTGACCTGGCCGGCGTGTTGACTCTGCCTCAGGAGATTTCAAGAGTCGTTGCGAACGAAGTGAAGGTTGGTTCCCCGCCCGCGGTTCCCCCTCGTAACCTGAATCCGGAAGCCCATGATGCGTATTTGCAAGGACGCTATCTATGGTTCGCCGGAAACTACGAACGAAGCCGGGAGTTTTTTCAACAGGCCATCCAGATTCAACCCGACTACGCCCTTGCCTGGTCTGGATTGGGCGATAGTTATGCTGCGGCAGCGGTGTCCGGAAACATCCTGCCCGAACCGGCCATGGCTGAAGATTTAAAAGACACGCGAAAAGCCCTCGATCTGGACGATTCGCTCGCCGAAGTCCACAATTCCATGGCAGCCTACTATCTATTCGGAGGCTGGGACTGGCAACAGGCGGAGAAGGAGTCGCAGCGTGCCATCCAGTTAAACCCTAACTACAGCGAAGGCCACCATATTTACTCATACATACTCGAGGCGCTGAACCGCGATGATGAAGCTTTGCGGCAGCAAAAGGAATCGACGGAAATCGATCCGTTCGCCAGGCCGTGGGCGCTAGGAGGCACCTACCTGGCTCTTCGGCAATACGACTCGGCAATCAAGGAGTATCGACTACGAGAAGAAGCCCAGCCAGACGATAGCCTTGTTCGGTTTGGCCTTTCAGAAGTCTATTGGTTAAAAGGCATGTGGAAGGAATCGGAACAGGAATTGGAAACTGGCAATCGACTCGCAGGCGATCTGAAAACGGCTGACGCCGAACATCAGGCCTTTGCGCGAAACGGCGAAAAAGGCCTGGAAGAGCTTGGGGTGAATGAACTTAAAGCCCGTGCACGTAAACAATATGTATCACCGAGGGATATAGCGTTAGCATCGGCGTTTCTCGGAGATAAAGAGCAAACCTTGAAATTCCTGGAAATCGCTTATCGCGAGCGCTCCCCCTGGATAGTGTTCTTGCAGAAGGAGCCGGTTTTCGACTTCCTTCATTCGGATGAACGCTATCGGGCGATCG
Organism: Terriglobales bacterium; assembly: GCA_036271275.1. Classification (GTDB taxonomy): domain Bacteria; phylum Acidobacteriota; class Terriglobia; order Terriglobales; family Acidobacteriaceae; genus DATBAX01. The sequence continues at coordinate 2,099 of DATBAX010000125.1, read as the reverse complement.
TGAAGAAGATAGGTCTGCCACCGGCCTGGGAAACCCAGCACTGAAGCACGTTAAGCCTTTAAGAATCCTAACGGCCCGACTGAAGGTGGACCCTTCCCTTTCCTCGACCACGGTGGTTTGGAACCTTGTCTTGCCCGCTCAGCTATAATTGAACCAGATCAGTAGGAGTATTCATGGCAATCCAAAAGACGGAGAAAATCTGGCATAACGGCAAACTTATTCGCTGGGAAGACGCAACCATCCATGTGATGTCGCACGTGGTGCACTATGGTTCGTCGGTATTTGAGGGCGTGCGCTGCTATCAACTGCCCAATGGCCCGGCCATCTTCCGCGCGCAGGAACACATGCAGCGCCTGCTGGATTCGGCAAAGATCTATCGCATCGATGTCGATTACTCGCGCGACGAACTCGTCGCCGCCATGGTTGAAGTGGTGAAGAACAATGGCGTGTCGCCTTGCTACATTCGTCCAATCGTTCTGCGCGGATACGGTGAAGCCGGCGTGAATCCGTTCAATTCGCCGACTGAGGTTTACATCATCAATTATCCGTGGGGAAAATACCTGGGCTCGAACGAGGATGGCGCCGACGTTTGCGTCTCCTCCTGGACGCGCCTTGCGCCCAACACTCTGCCTGCGATGGCGAAGTCCGGCGCGAACTACATGAATTCGCAGTTGATGAAGATGGAAGCCATCGTAAATGGCTACGTCGAGGGCATTGCACTCGATGCCAACGGCTATGTCAGCGAAGGCTCGGGAGAGAACGTATTCGTGGTGCGCAACGGCGTGCTGCAAACCGCGCCGCTCGGCAACTCCGTGCTTCCAGGCATCACCCGCAATTGTGTACTGACCATCGCTCGCGACCTGGGAATTCCAGTGCTCGAATCCGGTATTCCTCGCGAGATGCTCTACATCTCCGACGAAGCGTTCTTCACCGGAACGGCTGCGGAAGTCACGCCGATTCGGTCCGTCGATAAGATCGTAGTCGGCAATGGCGGAGCCAAGCCGATTACCAAGGCCATCCAAAAAGAGTTTTATGCGATTGTGGGTGGCGAAAAGCCGGACAAGTATGGCTGGTTGACGCCGGTGCCGGTGAGCAGCAAGCAGCCGGTTGGGGTTTAAATAGTTCGCGAATTCGAATCGTTAAGGCACGGCGTCTTCCGCCGTGCTTTTTTCTTTGTCGGTAGTGGCCAGTTTGAGTGGTCGGTCTGAAACAAGATCCGTGTCAGGGCGCGGCTTCAGCCGTGCCGAAAAAATGCCAGCAGAGACGGGCTTCAGCCGCGGTGCCGCGTCGGCCAAAACCCGGTGGCTGAAGCCGTTCAGGATTGTGGTCTTGGCGGCATCGCTGAAGCGATGCCCTGACACGAATCTTCTTCGAACCGCACCCTGGCATCGACTTCCATACGATGAGTCCCTACAGAATTGGCATTTTATTTGTCACCCAATGGTGCATCGTTCCACGCGCCAAAATCCGCGTTCTCCTCTGTTACTTAGGTCATCTTGGGCGAAGTACCTTTTCGGTTCAGAATACTGACTGGACGTACCGGGAAGGGTCGAATGAATATTGATGATCTGCTTCGCATCGCGATGGAGCGCCGCGCCTCTGACTTGCACCTTAAGGTCGGGAACTATCCTCACCTCCGCGTTGACGGCGAACTGACTCCGCTCACCGACCAGCCCCGCATCAGCGCCGAAGACATGCTCACCATGGCTTTCAGCATGATGTCTGCCCGGCAGAAACAGAAATTTAAAGAGAGCACGGAAATCGATATGGCCTACGGCGTCGCCGGATTGGGCCGCTTCCGTGTGAACGTTTTTCAGCAGCGTGGCAACGTGGGATTGGTCCTGCGTATGATTCCCACCAAAATTCGCGCGCTCGACGAATTGTATTTGCCGAAGATCGTCGAACAGGTTTGCGACATGCCGCGCGGATTGATTCTCGTGACCGGCGTGACCGGATCTGGTAAATCCACAACTCTGGCTGCGATGGTCGATCGCATCAACTCGACGCGCGCGGAGCACATCATCACGATTGAAGATCCTATCGAATTTTTGCATCGCGATAAAAAAGGCTACGTTAATCAGCGCGAGATTGAAGTCGAT
>DATBAX010000124.1:0-7156 GCA_036271275.1 Terriglobales bacterium | reverse complement strand
GTGTGGTCGCGGGATGGTTCGGAGATTCTCTTCATCTCTAATCGCGGTCATCTTTATGGCACCGGCGGCTTCTGGCGGATGAAGGCTGAGGCCGGCGCCGAGGCCAAAGAAATCCATTACGAAGAAACTACCTGGAAAGCGAGGCCGGATTTTTCTCCCGACGGAAAACGTATTGTTTATGCGTCGTATCAAGGACAGCAGTGGCATCAGCTTTGGGTCATGCCAGCCGATGGCAACAATCCCTTTCCACTTTCGTATGGCGATTTTGATAACACGAATCCACGCTGGTCGCCCAATGGAAACAAGATCGCATTCATCTCGAATCGCGGCGGCAACACGTCATTGTGGACACAGGAAATTCCCGGCGGAACGCAGGCGCAAATTACTGCGAAGGAAAGACATTACCTGAAGCCGATGGGAAAGCTCGCAATTACCGTGCTTGGAACAGACGGAAGTCCGACGCCAGCCCGCGTCTTCGTCACCGGTGACGATGGCCGCGCGTATGCTCCCGACGACGCCTGGATGACGGCCGACGATAGCTTTGTGCGCGCAGAACGGTCTTTCGAAGCACATTATTTTCATGCCTCGGGAAAAGCCGAACTCTCCGTCCCAGCGGGACAAGTTACCGTCGAGGCCATGAAGGGTTTCGAATATCGCTACGAAAAGAAATCAGCACAGGTTTCGGCTGGCCAGAATTCCGGGATTACCATTCAGTTAACCCCACTGAAACTCCCGCCGGACGCGGCTTCTCATTGGGTATCCGGCGATGTTCACGTGCACATGAACTATGCCGGTGAATATCGCAATACTCCGAAACACTTGGTTGCGCAGGCTGCGGCGGAAAATCTTTCGATCGTGGAAGACCTGGTCGTCAACAAAGAACAGCGGATTCCGGATATTGCGTACTTCAGTCCGAAGCCGGATCCCGCATCGACTGACACCAATCTTTTGCTGCACGGCCAGGAATATCACACCAGTTATTGGGGACATCTTGGGCTGCTGAATCTCACTCAACATTTTCTCCTGCCGGGATACGTTGCTTACACCGACACGGCTGCTGCGAGCCTCTTCCCTGCCAACGCGGACGTTGCGGATCTCGCACACGCACAGAACGCGCTGGTCGGCTACGTGCATCCCTTTGATACTTATCCCAATCCTGCGAAAGACATTTCGCTCACCGATGAGTTGCCGGCCGACGTTGCGCTGGGCAAAGTTGATTACATCGAAGTGCTTGGGTTTAGCGATCACAAATCCACCGCAGCCGTCTGGTATCAACTGCTGAATTGCGGTTTCCATCTGCCAACAGCGGCGGGCACGGATGCGATGGCAAACTACGCATCTCTGCGCGGGCCGGTGGGATTGAATCGCGTGTATGCCGAAGTATCAAAGGGGCCACTGAAGATCGCGCCTTGGCTGAGTTCAATCAAGCAAGGACGAACGTTTGCGACGAATGGGCCGTTGCTGGGATTCAGTCTGGGAGGAAAAAAACTCGGAGATGAGTTGCAGCTACCCGCGGGTGAGAACAAAGTTAGATTTTCGGCATGGCTGCGTTCCATCGTTCCTGTCGATCATCTGGAAATAATTTGCAATGGGAAGGTGGTACGCGAACTCAAACTGAATGCGGACCGCGAGAGCACGGACATCGAAGATTCGATTCCCGTGGCAAACAGTGGATGGTGCTTGCTTCGGGCATGGAGTGACAAGGCCGAGCATCCGGTGCTGGATATTTATCCGTACGCAACGACCAGCCCGATTTATGTTTCCGTTGCGGGATCGAAGGTCCAATCAAAAGAAGATGCAGCGTATTTTGTGGCTTGGATTGATCGCTTGAGCGAGGCCTCGAAATCCAATCAGGATTGGAATAACGATGCGGAGAAAACCTCTGTGATGACCATGTTGGATTCGGCGCGGAAGATTTATGTCGAGATGGAAAAATAAATCACGCATTCGAGAAGATCCCGCCCTCTCGCAAAGTGCGCGAGAAGGACGGGGCACCCGGTCGTTTAATCACCCGCCGCGTTTAGTTAGTTTTTTCAATTTCTAGTAAAGCTTTTTTCCTCTCTACGCCCCAACGATAGCCGGATAAGTCCCCGTTCTCGCGCACGACCCGATGGCAAGGAATTACCACTGCGATGCGGTTCGTAGCACAGGCCCGTGCCACCGCCCTGCTAGCCGTCGGTTGCCCGATCGCTTTCGCCACCTGGCTGTACGAACGAGTCTCGCCGAATGGAATCGATTGCAAGTGTTTCCAAACTTTTCGCTGGAAGGCCGTCGCCTGGATGTCGAGCGGAAGACTGGCGGGCAATTTTTGCCGCGACTTATTTGGACTACGCATGTGCAGCAATAAAGCTTTTTTTCTTTCGGCAAGCGCTTGATCGTCGTGACGGCGAACCGCGAAAGGAAATTCGTGCCTGAGTCCATGCTCGAGTTCTTCATCGCTGTTGGCGAAATTAATCGCGCAGATACCCTTGTCGGTCGCTGCGATCAGCATTCTGCCCAGAGGCGAATCGGTGAGAGTGTAGCGAATGACGACGGCGATCGCGCCGCGTCGATACTTGTCCGGAGTCATGCCGAGTTGTGACGCGGTACGTTCGTACAGGCGGCTGCTGGAACTGTATCCGGCGTCATACATCGCACGAGTGACCGAGTGTCCGGCTTGAAGATTATGCTTCAACTGCTTCATGCGGCAGGATTCCGCATAGGCGCGCGGTGTGATGCCCAGGGCGGTCTTGAAAGTACGTTGCAAATGAAACGGGCTCTGATGAAACGTGGTTCCCAATACCGCCAAAGTGACGGGTTCGTCCAGATGCCGTTCGATGTAGCGGCAAATGGCTTTCACCATTTCGGCATGTGGATCGCCGCTGCCAGAGTTGGGACGGCAGCGCAGGCAGGCACGGTACCCGGCTTTCTCCGCCGCTTGCGGAGCTTGAAAAAAACTAACATTCTCGCGTCGAGGACGACGTGCCGGGCACGATGGGCGACAATATATCCCAGTCGAGGAGACGGCGAATACAAACTTGCCGTCTTGTCCGGAGTCACGCGCTTCGACCGCCTGCCAGCGAGATTCGTTGGGGTTGCTCATAAAGTTTCCAGTCATTTCGACTGGCTCGGATAGGTTGAGTATCGCATTGCTTGTCATGATGGGAAAAGATTAAGGCACGCCGCAGGCGTGAGCTATCCGGATCTTGCGGTCAAAGCAATTTAGTAAGGTAAGTCCGGTGCAGATCGCATGGGTCGTTCGACTCCGAAGGATGACAAGAGTGAGACTGTCATATACTTTCTAGCATTTCTCATAATGCATCGGAACAATTCATCGACGGAGCGAAGCCTTTCTTCAGAAATCCTTGCGATCTTTGTCGACCATGAAATTCCCCTTGATGCGGCACATCCGGAAACGGAGTGGCAGAGTGCGAGTCCGATAACTTTCAGTTCCGACTGGCAGGGGAGAAATCCTGATGCCGGTCTCGAAACCGGGGTACGCGTTTTGTGGTCGGAGAAGACTCTGTACCTGCGATTCGAATGCCGTTATCGGGAGCTTTTCGTGTTTGGCGATTCCGAGTCCAACGGGCGCCGTGATCATCTTTGGGACCGCGATGTCGCCGAGGCATTCTTGCAGCCCGATCCCAGTTGCGAACGCTATTACCGGGAGTTCGAAGTTAGTCCCAACGGCATGTGGATCGATCTCGATATCTTTCCCGCCGGACTCGCCGATCTTAAGAGCGGAATGCAGCGGTCGGTTTTTCTGGACGAGAAATCACACCTATGGAGTGCGGAGCTGGCGATTCCCCTCAAGGCACTGACTGAGCGTTTCGATCCCCATGCGATTTGGCGGATCAATTTTTTTCGCGTGGAAGGGACGAAAGAACCGCGCGCCTATTTAGCCTGGCAGCCGACGAACACTCCACAACCGAATTTTCATGTGCCCAGCGCGTTCGGCAGGATGCGGTTTGTAACACGTTAGGATAATGTTTCCGTGGGGGACGATTGACCATGATGCGAACTATGCGTGGATTTCTTGTAGTCTGCTTTTCAATTTTTCTGCTCACCTCTGTGGTCTTGACGGCGCAGCAAGCAAAACCGGGCCTGCTGAACGCTGACGAAATTAAACAGGTGACTCCGGCGACTTATTTTTTCCGTGGCCAATCCGCCCCGGTGCAATTGCGCAATTCCGCTGGATTCCGCGTATCGGATGGCAAATTAGTTCTGGCTGGTCTGGTGGATGTCGGTGGCTATGCTTCCGACGTGCAGTCAAAGTACCAGGGATTTTTGATCACCGAGGTGAAGCTTCACATTGAAGGATCGGAACTCGCGCCCGGCCAATACGGTTTCAGTTTCTCTAAAGACGGCAAGTTTCTGCTGCTCGATGTCGGGGCCAACGATCTACTTAGCGTCTCTTCTCATCACGATGACAAGCTGGCGCGCCCTACTCCGTTGAGGATCGTAGAAGAAGCCGGCGGATACCGCCTTTACACTGGCAAAACGTGGGTCAGCCTTAAAATCGAATAAGCCTTTTAGGAGGAACATTGATTCGTAAAATCATGCTGGTTCCCATCGCCGCAATTTTCATTCTGCCGGCTTTCGCGCAGGCGCCCGGCGTTGATCACGGGTGGATCGCCACCAGTAACAGCTACACAAACAAGCTGCTGACGGTCGAGATGAACCACAATCCTGAAAGCGGTTCTCGCCAGGGACTGAGTGAATACGACGCCAAAATTTCACAGCCCACACTCGTTGATGAAGACCGGCATCGCCAGGAAACTGAGGCGGTGCTCGCGCAACTGAAGGCCTCGGTGGGACAAGAGAAATCAAAGGAAGTCGCGCAAGATCTGCGAATTGTGATTCGAAGAGTGGAGCTCGGTTTCAAGTTACAGGACTTCTATCGTGCTCATGAAGTTCCCTTCCTCAATGCCAGCAGCATGGTATTCAGCGGGGTCCAAGCTCTGCTCGATGAGCAGACGCCGGCGGAACGCCGCCCTGCGGCAATCATCCGGATCCGTGAATACGCCGGACTCGATCCCAACTACAAACCAATTGCCGAAATTCTGAAGCAGCGTGCGATCGAGCAAATGGCCAAGCCGGGTGTTATTTATCCGGCGCGGGTGGAAATTGAAACTGAGTTGGGGCGCAACTCGAATTATCTGGATGGTATCGCCGCGTTGTTGGAAAAGAACAATTTGACCGGCTGGCAAGAACCGTTCAATACCTTAAAAAGCCAGCTCGCCGATTATGATTCGTGGGTCACGGCAAATATATTGCCCAAGGCGCGAATGGATTTCCGCGTTCCTCCCGAGGAATACGCGCTTTCACTGGAGGGTTACGGCATCGACATTCCCGCCAGCCAGCTCGCCGCCATGGCGCATCAAGCTTTCACCGACATTCAGAATGAGATGAAGCCCATTGCGGCCCAGATTGCGAAAGAGAGAAACCTTTCATCGAGCGACTATCGCGATGTAATCCGGGAATTGAAAAAGCAGCAATTGGTGGGGGACGCGATCCTGCCTTTTTATGAAGACAGGCTCAAACAGATTGAAAAAATCATCGTCGACAAACAGATTGTGACTTTACCGGACCGTCCGGCACGAATCCGTATTGCCAGTGCCGCCGAGACTTCACAACAGCCTGCACCTCACATGCAGCCGCCGCCATTTCTCCACAACACCGGACAGAAGGGTGAATTCGTTTTGCCGCTGAACATTCCGGCAGCTCCGGGGCAGACTGCGTCCGAAAAATACGATGACTTCACATTCGACGCCGCGGCATGGACGCTCACCGCGCATGAAGCCCGGCCCGGACACGAATTGCAGTTTGATTCCATGCTGGAACACGGCGTCTCCCTTGCCCGCGTTCGCTATGCGTTCAACAGTACGAACGTCGAAGGTTGGGGATTGTATTCAGAATCCATCATCAAGCCTTACATGCCGCTCGAAGGGCAATTAGTTTCGTTGGATTACCGAATGCTGCGGGCGGCGCGGGCATTTCTCGATCCGGAATTACAAGCCGGGAAAATCCAGCCGGCTGACGCGTACCGTGTACTGGAGCAGGATGTGGTGCAGTCGCATGCCTTCGCGGAAGAAGAAGTCGAGCGCTACACTTACCGGGCGCCGGGCCAGGCAAATAGCTACTTTTACGGATTCACCAAGCTCATCGCTCTAAGAAAAGAAACCGAGGCCGCGCTGGGAGCTAAATTCAACCAAAAGAAATTCCATGACTTCATTCTGGGTCAGGGTTTGTTGCCGCCGGACCTGATGCGGCAGGCTGTGATGGAAGATTTCGTTCCGGCACAAAAAGCGCAAGGCATGCAGTAGTTTTGGGGCCTTGGGTCTTGGGTCTCAGGCGTTGACCACAGGCCTGCTACCCTGAAACCTGCAACCCGAGACCCTAAACCCGACGACAATCGCAACTGAAGAAAGCTAGTCAGTCATCGGTTGTAATGGCCCAAAGACTTGAGTGATACCCGAACGCCGGCGCAATTCGCTGAGAAGTGCCTGGGCCGCATTCAAATAAGTTTTGCTGGGATCGGAAGGATCCGCCCAGACGGCGTCATAAATAATTTGCGACGCTTCCTTTGTATCCATGTGCAACACCGCTTCGAGAACGTCTACGTGTTCCTGTAGATGGTCGTAACAGCCCTGACACACCGTTGCGGCTTCCACTCCGCCTTTATGATTTTCTTCCTTGCTGCACCGTTGACTTGTGGTCGCATTGATTTGCAATTGCGACGCATACACCTGGGTTTGAAACTCCCGCAGGAAACGCTCGCGCTCTTCTTCCAGAAGCTGCGGATCGGGCAATTCTTCGGCAGACACAGGGATGGCGGGAACCAGAACGGCGGTGGCTGAAACGCGCTCAGTGTTTTTGCATACAGGACACGCCGTCAAATTCGCGGCAAAGTAAGTCTTGCACTTCGCGCAAGGCAGACCGTATCCGACCGCTTTGGGAGCGTCAAACGGAGTCAACTGTACGGTGGCGGCAACCGCCGCAGCTACAGCCATGGGATCAGGACGCTGAAGTTCGGTTCTTGGTGGAGGAACTGTTTGTTTCGCGGGTGCTACTGCGGCGCCGAGGGACGTGGATTGCGTCGTGTTCATTGGGGGACTCCGTTAATTTGTGAGATCAAAAATCTATGCGACCCTTACAAACATTCTAGGAGCAATCG
>DATBAX010000123.1:0-6051 GCA_036271275.1 Terriglobales bacterium | reverse complement strand
CGTGGAAGAGCGGCGCCTTCAGCGCCGCGTGAATCGTGTCTTGCCCGGAACGCGGGCCTGCAAGGCCCGCTCTTTCACGGCAGCGCAAGCAGCATCGAAGTCTTCTCTAAGCGAACGTTTTTCCCCCGGGAAACAGAGTTTTTTCCGCAACCAATTGAGCCGTGCCGAAACAAGATCAATAGGGACGGGCTTAGCCCCGCGCTAAGCGCGTGATCGAGTCTCAGAGTTTTTCGGCACGCCTTGAAGGCGATGCCCTGACACGGATCTTTTCAAACTGCACCACTACCCGAATCTTTCTTAAAACTCCACCCATGCCACGATTTCGAATAGAATGAACGCTGCTGGATAACACTGTGGACGAAAAAAAGCTTCCAACCCCGGGTGACAATCTTCCCGCGAACGAGCTAGACGAAGAGGTTGTCCCCGATCCGTCGGTGGACGATTTTTTCAACCGGATGAAGCATGAGATGCGTCGTCCCAAGCCCGGCCAGGAGGCGGTTACGGCCGCCCTGCATGCCATCCAGCGACTGGGCCTGCAAAATGACAGCGAGACCTCCGTGGATGGATTAGACGAAACTGCAGCCGGATTTGCCGCTGAGCGCTTGTGCCATGCCTGTGGCAGCGCCAATCCCGGAGACAACCGCTTCTGTGCTTTTTGCGGCGTACCGCTGCCGGAAGCGCCCGCGGCAGTTGCCAGTAGCCCTGCGTCGCACGTCCCCGGGCCGCATCATTACCATCATCACTATCATCACCACTATTTTTCATCCGATGGTTCACCGCAGGCGTCTGCCAGTGCTGAGCAACGTCCGGCGAACAGTGGCGCCTCGGCGCGCGATGCCGTCCGTACCCGCGCTCCCCTGGGCACGCCGGGACTCAGCCGCTCCGAAGCCGCCGTCCGCAAGATGACCCAGGATTGGGTGCAGGCCTGCAACACCAAGCATCTTGACGACCTGGTGGAGATCTACCATCCCGATGCGATCGTGTTGCGCCCTAACGTACCTCCGGTGCGAGGCACGGCCGCGATTCGCGAGTTCTTTTTTTCCGTGCTGGACGCCGGGTTGGGAGAAGTGGAACTGGAACCGATACGAGTGGAATTGGCCGGCGAAATTGCCTACGAAGCCGGCCGCTGCAAGATGCTGGTCCCCCACATGGGCAAGCGTCGTGAAGAACGCGGAAAGTATTTGGTCACTCTGGCGCGTCAGGCCGGAGAATGGAAGATTCTCGCCGATTGCTGGTCCAGCGATTTAAGCCTGGGCGGCGGCGCGGAATCCTCAACCACGCCAGCCGCTTCAAATCCCGCGACACGCCCCCCGCGCAAAAGCTAGCTCTCAGGGGCTAAAAGCCCGTCCCCGCTGGTCTTGTTTCGGCGCGCCTGAAGTGGCTGCAGAAAAACTCCGATTCCCAGGGCGAAAAACGTGCCTTTAGAGAAGACTTCGATGCTGCGTGCGCTGCCGTGAAAGAGCGGGCCTTGCAGGCCCGCGTTCCGGGCAAGACACGATTCACGCGGCCCTGAAGGCGCCGCTCTTCCACGGTAGTCGATGCTTTCGATCAGCGCGCCAACCGAGTCCAGAAGCGATTATTCAACGGAATCAGAGTTTTTCCGCAACCTCTGCAGCCGTGCTCAGACACCAGTCTCATTTCAAACCGCATCATTACCCCTGCATGAATTCCTTTGAATTGCGGACACCCCTGTGCTACAGTTCGCGCGTTTGGCGGGCGACGCGACCCCGCGCGGCAACTCAAGGAGTCAACTCATGCGCAAATCCATTCAGTTCGTTCTTTCCGCCTCACTGGTTCTCTGGCTAAGCTCATCGCTGATGGCACAGTCCGGACCAAAGTCAGCCGCGGGTGCTGCTCCCGTGTTGCTAGCTTTGAATCACGATTCCGAGGATGCTTCAAAGGCGTCCGTTATTGAGCCCGACATCAGCTCCTGCTGGTCTCAGTCGTTCCTGAGCCCGTCGGTGGACCCGGCAGTGCTTCTCGAAGAGGAGGATCTTACCGCGACCGTGAATATGGCCAGTATTTGTAACGGCCGATTTGGTGACTATACGGGCTCCTTTGTCTTCTACGACCGCGACACCGTCCTCGGTACGGTCAACGTGGATAATTTCTCGGCGACGCTCTACACCACATCGTTGACGGCTGGCAGGCATCGCATCACGGCGGTCTTCATGCCGAACGGCACTTACAGATCCAGCTCCGCCACCATTTTGTTGGACGTCGTCAAGCAGCCCGCCCCTATCACTTTGAGCATAACTCCGAATCCGTCTACCTTCGAAGAGCCCGTCACCTTCACCGCGACCGTGACTTCAGGCATTGAGCAACCGACCGGCAAAGTCCGATTCAGCGATGGCACCAAAGATTTTGGGATCGCCACCCTGGACGAAAACGGAGTCGCCACCTTCACTAAAAAGAACCTTGCCGTGGGCACGCATTCCATCACAGCGGAATACTATGGGGACGCGATCTCAGCCACCAGCATCGCTCCTGCCGTGACGTTGGTAGTGGGATTGACTGCGCCGATGACCGCGCCGAAATAGAAAGGAAAGTTTGTAGGTTCAGTCAGCCGCGGCCAGCAGCGCGGGTTCCATGCGCGGTGGCTTGCGTAAGAAAGTTTCGCGTTCGGTTTCAAACGTTTCGAGTTCGGCGGCCGCCTGGCCGTCGTTCCATCCCATGACTGCGCGAATCCTGCCGGCGGCTTCGCGGCTACAGGATGGCGACCAGCACTGCCCCAGCGCCACCGGCACCCGGCGGAGCAGAACATCGGCTAGCGTGACCGCGCATTCGTTGACGAATCCATCGACAGCTTCAGCCACGATGTGAACTGTGTGCGGACACAAAGGCGCTCGCAATTCCGCGCTGCTTAATGCCATGTGCGCAATGTTCCGCGCCCGCTTGCCGTGCCACTCCACAATTCCACGCGCTGACTCTTCACTGATCCCGCCGGCCTCGGCGATGTCGAGAACCCATCGATCCAGCAGGGGATCGATCCTGTCTTCCGAAACCATCGCAACGCTTGACGACGAAACTGTTTTTGCTCGCGCACCGATCTTCGCCGCACACTCGCGAGCCAATTGCGCGGCAGTGGTCAGCTTGCCGCCAATCACGGAAATCATTTGCGCCGCGCCGTCGGGCGTATGGTCATGAAGATAATGTTTGCGGCTGATGTCCGACGCATTCTTCTTTGCGGAGTAAGGCAGCGGCCTCACCCCGGCAAATGCATAATGAATATCGTCATAGGAAATTTTGGCGCGCGGAAAAAGATGAAGGAACGAATCCAGAAGATATTGGATCTCTTCCTGCGACGGTTGAGTCTTCGCCGGGTCTCCGTTATCTGCAGCTTCAGTGGTCCCTACCAAAACTTGATCGTTCCACGGGATGACGAAGAATGGCCGGCCATCGATCGCCTCGGTATACACCGCAGCCTCCGGCGCTCCGGCAAATCGTGGCAGCACGATGTGCGAGCCGCGAATGCCGCCCACCATCTGGCCGTTCGTGTCGACACGCGATCGCTGACACACTCGATCCACCCAGGGTCCGGTCGCATTAATGATCCAAGTCCCGTGAACGCTGAATTCTTTTTTCGTGAGCTGGTCTCGCAGCAGGACACCCTGAGCCCGTCCGTGCCGGACATCGACCGCCAAAACCTGCGTGTAATTTCTTACCACCGCGCCGGCTTCGATCGCTTCAACCAACCACTCGACGACCAGGCGCTCGGGAAATTCGCACTGTGCATCTTCAAAATTAAAGACGGACCACTGCCTTCCTGAATCAAGTAATCGTTCCAATTTGTGCTGGTCGCCGGCCGAATTGGCAGCGAGAGATTTTCCGCCCATCCGCCGATAAAGCCAAAGCCCGGTGCGAACGCCAAGAGCGTTTCGCCGGCTTTTCTGATCCAGCGCCAGCAAAAATTGCAGAGGATTCACCAGATGCGGATACTGCCGCAGCAAACTCTTGCGTTCCCGCAACGACTCCCGCACCAATCCCAACTCACCATGCTCCAGATACCGCAGACCGCCATGAATGATCCGCGTGGACCGGCTGGTGGTGCCGGACGCAAAATCCTGTTGTTCGACCAGCAAAGTGCGCCGGCCGGCGCGGGCGCATTCCCGCGCAATCGCGACACCGTTGATCCCGCCCCCAATTACGATTACCTGGAAGTGTTCGTCCTCCAGCGGGCCCCGGATTGTGCGCGGCGTGTTCATGGTATTTCCCGTGATGGTAATCTTTCCCAGATTCGGAAGCTCAAGTTTCTACTTCCCCCTGTCCCTTCAGGTAGATAACCTTGGTTCATCTCGAAAGCCCAGTAATCAAAACTTATGATTACCCGGACTTCCGAGTTGAGCGAGACAGCAGCCCAAGGCCCCGAGCCTATTCCGGGGCTATAATCACGGCACAGGCCTCAAATCGGCCGTAAGACCCTGTTATGTCCATACTTTGGCTCCGTGTCGCACTCGGCTGTTATGCCGTGGGATTGCTGTATGCCCTGGTCGCTCTCACCCGCACCAGCGACCTGCTGAACCGCATTGCCTTGCACGCCGCCTACCTGGGAATGATTTTTCACCTGGTCTCGTTGACCGAAACGGTTCTCACCTCCGGCCAGATCGCGGTCACTTCGGTCCAAAACGTCGAATCGGGACTCGGGTTCCTGATCATGGTCGTGTTCATGGTGGTTTTTCTTGTGTATCACACGACTTCGCCAGGAATTGTCGTCTTTCCGGTGGTTTTTCTCCTGACCCTCATTTCTGCCACCGGACAGCAACCGCTGCTATCGCCGGAAGCGCATCGCGGATGGCTTTTCACTCATATCGCATTCATTTTGGCCGGATACGCGGCGTTGGTATTTAGTTTCGGGGCCAGCTTGCTGTACTTGCTGCAAGAACGGTCTCTGAAATCTAAAAAATCAGGCGGGATTCTTTCTCGCTTGCCGGCGCTCGAAGTTATCGACGAAATTGGCTTCCGCTTACTCCTGCTGGGATTTCCATTTATGACGCTGGGCCTGATCGTCGGCACGGTGATGGCGCAGGCAACTTTCGGTCACGTCAATTTTTTCGATCCGAAAATATTTTTGTCGATGTTGATGTGGGCGGTCTACTTGCTCCTGCTTTATACGCGATGGAATGCGGGATGGCGCGGACGCCGCGCCGCTTATCTGGCGTCCGGTGCTTTCGTGGCTGCGGTTATCGCATGGGCCGCCAATACGATTCACAGGTTTGCATAACGTATGAATTTTCAGCTCATCGGGGTGAATCACAAGACCGCGCCGGTCGAGGTTCGTGAGCGCCTCGCCATTCCTGAGTCGCGCATGGCGGAGGCGTTAAAGCGCCTGGTGGGACATCCCGGCGTCGATGAAGGTTTGATCCTGTGTACCTGCAATCGCGTGGAAGTTTTGGCGCAGACGAAAAACGGCAGCAGCGATCTGCGGAGTTTCCTGCAAACCTACTTTGACATGAAGGTTCCAGAGCTCGCGCCGCATCTCTACGAGTATCACGAACGCGATGCGATCCGGCATGTGTTCCGCGTGACTTCCAGCCTGGATTCGATGGTCGTCGGCGAGCCGCAGATACTTGGTCAAGTGAAAGAAGCGTATGCGACGGCGCGTGCCGTTGGCGCGGTGCATTCGCAGCTCGATCAGTTGCTCACTCGTGCCTTCGCGGTGGCGAAACGAGTGCGCACGGAAACCGCCGTTGGATCCTCTTCGGTTTCGGTGGCGTCGGTTGCAGTCGAGCTGGCAAAAAAGATTTTCGGATCGCTGAACGGCAAGCAAGTGTATTTAGTAGGCGCGGGAAAAATGAGCGAACTCGCTGCCCGGCACCTGATGGCACATGGTGCAGCTTCGATCTTTGTGGCGAATCGTACCTACGATCGCGCCGCGGCTCTGGCGGAAAAGTTCGGTGGACAGGCGATTCATTTCGAAGAGTTATACGAGACCGCCGATCGCGCCGACATCGTGATCACTTCGACCGGCTCACCGCGAGCGATCTTTCGCCGCGAACATGGAGAGCTGTTCCTGAGCCGCCGCAAGAATCGTCCCATGTTCTTTATCGACAT
>DATBAX010000122.1:0-9785 GCA_036271275.1 Terriglobales bacterium | reverse complement strand
GTGTGCAGATGATTCGCGCGCATGATGACCGCGACGCGCTGGGCGGACTGCGCGGTGTCCGAGCCCGTAGTTTCCGCAATCAGATTGGCTTCGGAGATGCCGCGACGCATCAGGTAGTCGTGGCCCACGCCGCCTTCGCTGAAATGCGGATCGGCAGCGAAACCTCCGGTGGTGATGACGACCGGAGCAAGTCCGCGTTTGAAAAGATCAAAAGCGTGATCGAGGCGGGCGCGATAGACCGGCGATGGGCGGCCGTCGTATTGAGCCGCGCCGAAAACGACGATGGCGTCGGCCGAATGCACATCGTGATTTCTGGATTCTCGGACGATCCCCGAGCTGATGTTGATGACGATGGCAACCAGCAAGAGCAGCGTCAACAACAGCCAGCGCCGAATCCAGTGGCGCGACGGAAGCCGGTCAGTTGCTGGTGCAGTCATCCTCGGGCAAAGAACTCGGAAATCACCTGGGCGGAAATGGCGCCTTCACGCTGAATTTTCCAGCGGGCCTCTTCGTCTGTAAGGTCGATGATGGTCGAAGCTACTTCGCGAGGCGAAGTGCCGCCGTCGACGATGATTGAGATGCGGCCTTGAAGTTGTTCTCGCACGGCTTCGGCGGTCGTGCATTCCGATTCTCCGCTGAGGTTGGCGGAAGTCGCAGTGATGGGAATTCTGGCAGCCTCGACCACGGCGCGCGGAATGGCGGAGTTCGGAACGCGCAAAGCGACGTTTCCCGTGTTGGCCGTGACCTTCAACGGCAAGCGCGATGAGGCGCGGACAATCACGGTCAGCGGGCCCGGCCAGAATTTGCGCGCGAGTGCATAGAACTCTTCGGGCAGAGGTTGAGACAACTCCTCCGCCTGATCGACACTTTCGATCAGCAACGACAACGGCTTGTGGCGCGAGCGGGACTTGATTTCATAGACGCGATCGACGGCGCGCAGATTAAAAGGATCGGCGGCCAGGCCGTAGAAAGTGTCCGTGGGCATGCCCATGACTTCGCCGGCGCGAATTTGGTCGGCGGCATAGCGGATGAGTGATGGTTCCGGGTTCTCGCTGCTGATTTTTACGATTTCCGCGTGCACTGGATCCTTCCCCGTCGGGACTAATTGCGAAACTTAACATACCACGGAGAGGCGGTGGAAACCGAGAAACCGGGGTTAAGGGCAAGTCTCTAACCACGGAGGGCACGGAGGTGCACGGGAGAGGCCTTCTTGGGTTTTCCTTGGTGATACTTCGCGCCCTTGGTGGTTGATCCAGGGCTTGATTCTCCGAACGAGTATGATTCTGGAGAGATGGATCTCAAAAACAACAAGACAAGCGAGCAAAGCAGATTGCGGCCCATTGAAGGTCGTCACAATGCACTGGTGAAGGAACTGCGGCGCGCGTTTTCTGACGGCGATCTTACCGCCGAGGGCGACTGTGCGATTGAGGGCATACGCATTATTGAAGAAGCCGTGCGCAGCGGGTTGAAGTTTCGGGCGATCTTTTTTCGAAATTCCGCATCGAATGTGTCCGGACGGTTGTTGCCGCAGATGGCGGCCAATGTCGAGACTCTGTTGCTGCCGGACAAATTGTTCGACAGTTCCGTGCCGAGTGAGAGTCCACAAGGCGTGGCGGCGCTGGTGCGCTGCAAACAGTTTTCGTTGGAAGATGTCCTGGGTAAAGCAACAACTGGGCCGTTACTGGCCATTGCCGGAGTGCAAGACCCAGGGAATTTGGGCACGATTCTGCGTTCGGCGGAAGCTTTTGGAGCGGGCGGCGTGCTGCTCGGCGAAGGCACGGCCGGCGCTTTCAATTCAAAAGTAATCCGGGCGTCCGCGGGATCGGTGTTTCGACTTCCGATTGCGAAAGCTAAGTTGGGGGAAGCATTGCCACAGATGAAAGCGAAGGGACTGCGTCTGGTGGCCACGTCGTCGCATAAGAGCAGGCCATTGGGTGAAGTGGATTTGTCGGGATCATTGGCGATTTTTATCGGAAGTGAAGGGGCCGGGCTACCGCGAGAGTTGTTGGGGCAGATGGATGACGTGGTGGCGATTCCTCATTCGTCCAATGTGGAATCGCTGAATGCCGGGGTGGCCGCCAGCATTGTGTTGTATGAAGTGGCGCGGCAGAAGAAGGGATAATTCACCTCGGAGTCACAGAGGCACGGAGAAAACCTCATGGGATTTCGTGCTCCTTGAGGTTTCTCCGTGTCTCCGTGCCCCCGTGGTGAAATGAATTTTGAATGGGCCTTTTCCAAACCATCCCGGACAGCAGCAATTCCAGCGACGGCACTCGTCCGCTGGCTGACCGCATGCGTCCGCGGACACTTGATGAATTCATGGGCCAGGAACATCTCGTCGGTCCGGGCAAGCCGCTACGTACGCAGATCGAACAGGATGACACCGGCTCTCTGATTTTCTGGGGACCTCCGGGCACGGGAAAAACCACGCTGGCGCGGATCATCGCGCACGTGACCAAGGCGGAGTTCATTGAATTTTCCGCGGTGCTGGCGGGGATCAAAGAAATCAAACAGGTAATGGCGGACGCCGAACGGGCCAAACAATATGGCACGCGCACACTGGTGTTCATCGACGAAATTCATCGCTTCAACAAAGCGCAGCAGGATGCGTTTCTTCCGCATGTCGAGAAGGGCAATATTCGGCTGATTGGCGCGACTACGGAGAATCCTTCTTTCGAAATCAATTCGGCGCTTTTGTCACGCAGCCGGGTGTATGTGCTGAAGTCGCTGACGGAAGAGCAAATTATTCAACTGCTCAGGCGGGCACTGGCGGACGAAGAGCGTGGATTGGGAGCATTGAAGCTGCACGCTTCCGATGCGGTTCTGGCGAAGATTGCCGCCTACTCCAGTGGCGACGCAAGGAGTGCTTACAACGTGCTTGAAGTCGCAGCCAGACTCGCGAAGGCGAACGCCGGACAGGAGTCTGAAATTACGGATGCCGTGGTTCTCGATGCTGTCCAGCAACGCATTTTGCGTTATGACAAGGGCGGCGAAGAACACTACAACCTGATTTCGGCGCTGCATAAATCCGTGCGTAACAGCGATCCCGATGCGTCGCTTTACTGGCTGGGACGCATGCTCGAAGCTGGCGAAGATCCTTTGTACATTGCCCGTCGCGTAGTGCGGATGGCGGTCGAAGATATTGGGCTGGCCGAACCGAATGCGCTGACGCTCTGCATGTCCGCCCGAGACGCGGTGGATTTTATCGGCATGCCGGAGGGAAATTTAGCTTTGGCACAGGCCGTCGTTTATCTGGCATTAGCTCCGAAGTCGAATGCGCTGTACACCGCTTATGGCGCGGTGCAGCAGGATGTCGAGCAAACGGCGGCCGAATCCGTGCCGCTGCATTTGCGGAATGCGCCTACCGGGTTGATGAAGGGATTGGGCTACGGACAGGGCTATCAGTACGCGCACGATTTGGAAAATAAGATTGCTGACATGCAATGTCTGCCCGACAATCTTCGCGACCGGGTCTATTATCGTCCGACCAACGAAGGCGTGGAAAAGAGAATTCGCGAGCGAATGGAAGAGATCAAGAAGCGGCGGGCGCAGGCGGCAAAAAGTGATTCGCCTTCGTAGGGGTCTTGAGGGACTGTGACAAAATAATGGGCACTGTGAAGCACACTACTTTTTCTCGTCCTACCTTCACTGTCGTTGGAATTTCGGCCCGGGTTTCCAACGATCGTCCGCAGGAAATTGGGGCGCTTTGGCGGCAGTTTTATGCTGATGGCATTGCGGCGAAAATCCCCAACAAGAAATCTGAGAATATTTATTCCGTCTACATCGATTACGAAAGCGACCACACCAAGCCCTACACCATCGTGATCGGATGTGAAGTGAATGACGCTGCTTCCCTGCCTGCCGGTCTGGTGTCGAAGATTATCTCTGCCGCTAAATATGCGGTGATTTCAGCCAATGGCAAGCAGCCGGACACTTTAATTGCTGCGTGGCAACAGGTTTGGGACTCTGATCTGCCTCGAACTTATAGTGGGGATTTCGACCTGTATGTGAGCAAAGGCGTCGATTTGGACGTGAGTCTTCATGTCGCGATTCGGTGAGTTAGTGAAATCGCGCGCGATGTTCCTGAAGGATGCAACTGTCCATGATCACAAAAATCCCGGCCTTGCGGGCCTTCTCCGCGGCCTTTTCGTGAACGACTCCCTCCTGCATCCAGATGGCAGGGACTTTCAGCTGGATCGCCTGATCGACAATTTCCTCGACAAATTCCGGACGCCGGAAAATATTCACGATGTCGATCTTGCCGGGCACATCGAGCAATGAAGCGTAAGCCTTTTCTCCCAAAGAAATCTGGATGGTTGGATTCACCGGAATGATGCGATAACCATGTGTCTGCATGTAGGCAGACACGCCGTGGCTGGGTCGCAACGGACTGTTTGACAGGCCGACGACCGCGATGGTCTTCGAGCGCTGGAGCAGATCGAAAAGCGGATCGGATTTGGGTGAGGTGGACATCGGCGATATTGTACCGCGACTCGGTTCAAACGCTGATCCAATGGGTCGAAAAGATAATTTATGGGCAATGTCATCCTGAGCGGAGAAGGACCCCTACTTCAGGCAGACTTGCCGTGTAAAGGGGTCCTTCGACTCCGCGCGAACTGCGCTACGCGCAATTCGCACTACGCTCAGGATGACAGGGGACTTAGAAATGTGTGATAGGAATCAATCCGTGCTTTTCTTCGATGTGTCCAGCTTCTGGCGGTACATTTTCGTGGCGATCTTGCGGATAGTGTCGGAGATTTCTTTGTTGCCTGACAGGTGCTTAAGATCGTTGAGCATCAGGTGCTTTACCAAACCGAGAGACACATCGATGGGGGTGCGCGGATTGGAGACTAGATTTCTCACCACTCCATATTGCTTCATGAAGCGGCGCTTCATGGGAATGGCACGCAGTACGGATTCGAGGACGTTTTTTTGGCCGGCAAATTTTTCGATTTCACTGTCGCCGACCTTGGGCGACTCCAACACCGCGAGAGCGACGATTTTGGTGCCATCGCGAATCAGAAGAGCGCGCTCTTCTTTTGTGCCCTTCATGGCTAACTGAATCCGTCCCGTAATGTCCAACCTGCCGATTTTCTGCAAGGCACTGCCCCGTTTTTCATCCGCGGTCAGCACGGATTTCTTCATCGCGGGTCTTTTGAACTCCGAGTCCGGAACGTTTTCCGGAGCGGCGACCGGCTCGGACTTGGCGTCGACTGACGGCCCTTCTGCCGATACAGATTCATCGTAATTTCCACCCATGGGCTGGAAAGGCTTGTCTGCTTCGGCAGCGATTTCAGCAGCGTGCTCGGTGAGGTATTTGCTGATTTCTTCCTCGGGCACGTCGGGTTCGTTTTCGGCGTCCGGAATCTCGGGCGATGTTTCCTCGGGCGGTTTCTCCATCTCAACCGCCGGTTTCGTCGAAGGCGTGGAGGATGCAATCAGGTCGGCCAGCCATTCTTCAATCATCGCCGATTGAATTCCGGTGAAATTACGGTTGGCAGCGAGCGCCTGCATAATTTCCCGCGAGCTGTTGATCCGCTTGCTTTTGAGAAAGGTATCGACGGCATCTCGCGGAATTGAACCTGCCATCTCCACCAGGGTCGCGTCCGTCACCGCTGGATTTTCGAGTAGCGCGGGAAGCAAGGCTGGTCGCAAATTATTAATCAGGTAGTCCAGCACTTCTTTCGATGTGGCGGGATTGGAAGCGACGGCCAGGGACGAAGATTCATCCCACCCGGCCAGAGTCAGTGTCGCTTGCTCACCGAAAACTTTATTCTGGGTCGCCAGATGGACCAGGATTTCAATCATCTCGGGCGCGGGGATGGAGAGAGCGCCCTTGGCGGCAGACTGCATGAGAGTCGCGGGTACGGCTGAGGCGCGAATCAGTTCGAGCATGCGCGGCATAATCTAACGACCTCTACTTGCGGTGACGAGTCCGTGAAGAAGACGGCTTCGCAACCACCGCTTCCAGTTCGGTCACGACACGTTCTAGTTCATCGACCAAATGATTTGGATACTTACGTTGAAATTCATCCAGTAAGGCCCGATAGTACCAGAGCGTACCCTCGCGTTTCCCCTGAAACCGTTGCCAGATTGGTTCCCCGAACACGCGATAGTCGGAAAGAATGCTGCGGGCATTGTGCAGTTTGTCCGCGATAGAGACCAGGCGAATGCCGGCATCCGCGGTTCGCAAATGAAGGATGTATTGTTCTTTGCGATCGCGCCAGGGCGGCTTGGGAGTGATGTCGGTGTCGGAGCACGCTTCGACTACATCCGCCACACGTTTTCCGAAGCGCCGGCGGACTTCTTTCAACATGGGTGCGCCGCCACAGTCTTCGACGACATCATGCAACAATGCGGCGATGGCCAGGTCTTCATTGCCTCCGGCTTCGAGTACCAGGGCGGTGACGCTTAATAAATGTGAGATGTAAGGAGTGCCGGCGCCTTTGCGAATTTGGGTGGAGTGCTTGCGGGTGGCGAAGAGCAGGGCCTGCTCGAAACGGCTGGTGAGCGGGGTGGGCGCTTTAGGCGTGCGTGGCATCTTTCGTTTGATCTTCTGCCTGATATTCCAACACGTCCTCGGCCTCAGCGTTGAGCCAATCAGCGGCAACATTGATCTTTTGCAGATCTTGAGCTTCGGTAGCACAATCGTCCGAAAACGCGGAAGGAACCTTAGTTTTCACGGTCGTTACCATTTTACTACCGCCTCGCTTCGCTTGGCCTGACGGACGAGGCATCCATGCCACGGGTTCATTTTAGCTCGCCTGCTTTTCGCCTCGCCGCATGCGCAAATATGCGCCGATGAAAGGCTGCAAGTCACCATCAATGACTTTGTCGACGTCGCCGACTTCTGTCTTTGTGCGATGGTCTTTGATTAATCGATAGGGTTGCAGCACATACGACCGAATTTGCGAACCGAAATCAATGTCGAGCTTGGAATCTTCGATCTTTCTCGTAATCTCGCGTTTCTTTTCCAGTTCGTGCTCGTACAGTTTCGAACGCAACATACTCATGGCGCGGTCTTTATTTTTGTGTTGCGAGCGCTCGTTCTGGCACCCGGCAACGATCCCTGTCGGAATGTGCGTGATGCGTACGGCCGAGTCGGTGGTGTTGACGTGCTGTCCGCCCTTGCCGCTGGAGCGATAGGTATCGATGCGCAAGTCTTCCGGCTTGATGATGACTTCAATGCTGTCGTCGATCTCCGGAGAGACGTAAACACTGGCGAAAGATGTGTGCCGGCGTTTGGCTTGGTCGAACGGCGAAATACGCACCAATCGATGCACGCCGATTTCGCTGGTGAGCAGGCCGAAGGCGTATTGTCCATTGACGCCGAAGGTGACGGATTTTAATCCCGCTTCTTCTCCTGCCTGGAATTCGTAAATGGCGGTTTCAAAACCGCGGCGCTCGGCCCATCGTAAATACATGCGCAGCAGCATGTCAGCCCAGTCCTGCGATTCGGTGCCACCTGCGCCGGGATGGATGGTCACGATGGCGTTGAGCGCGTCGTGCTTGCCGGAGAGCAGGCTTTCGGTTTCCAGGCGATCGACGAACTGACGGAGAGAATCGAGTTCGCGTCGAATGTCGGTATCGACGTTTTCGCCTTCACGCGATAAATCGAAATAGGCAGAGATGTCGTCAGTGCGGCGAGTCAGTTCGGCCTCGTTCGACAACATGTCTTCGAGGCGCTTTTTCTCGCGCATGACTTGCTGGGATTTTTTTGGATCGTTCCAGAGATTCGGATCCGCCGACTGCTTCTCAATCTCGGCTAACTGCGGACGAACATTGCCGGCGTCAAAGATACTCCCGGAGCTCTTGGACTTTGCCCTTCAGGCCTGCGTACTCTTGCTCGAGCTCTTGGTTCATGAGGTTCGTTCTACCTTGGTGCGGAATAAGAAGCGCGCGAGAAGCGCCACTACAGAAATTATCGCACACAGGTAGGCGAACCAGTCGCCATGGCGCGTATAGAAAGTGGTTACGTTCGACAACGCGTAAGGGGCAAGCAGTGCAGTGCGGATTTTCCGCGGCACAGTGGCGACAACCCTTCCGTAAGGATCGATCGACGCTGTGACTCCGGTATTGGTATCGCGCAGGACCCAGCGGGCGTTTTCCACGGCGCGCATGCGGGCTTGCTTCAGATGCTGGGCGTAGGCGCCGCTATCGCCGTACCATCCGTCGTTGGAAATATTCACGAACACCTGCGCACCGTTGGCTGACAGTTGGCGGATTTCATCGGGAAAAATCGATTCGTAGCAGATAAAGACTCCGAGCTTTTCGTCTCCGGCGTCGAGTGCGGCACGCGAGGTGCCGCGCGAAAAATCGCCCACTTCTTTGGTGAGTCCTGCAGCAAAGAAAAACAAGCGACGAAAAGGCACGTATTCGCCGAAGGGGACGAGATGAATCTTGTCGTAGCGTGAAACCCACTCTCCCGCAGGCGTCACCAGTGCTCCGGAATTGTAGTATTGCGAAGCCGAGCCCGGCACCATGCCGACGGGAGTTCCCACGCTTCCGGCAATGACCCAGGTGTTGGACTGGCGCGCGATATTGGTGATGGCATTGCGGAAGAATGGATCGCTCACATAGAACGGCGCGGGCGATTCCGGCCATGCGATGAGGTCGGGATGCAAACCTGATTGTGGTTTGAGGCTGATTGACGAAAGATCACTCAGCGTGGAGTCAAAGTAATCTTTGGTCCACTCCGAGCCTTCGAGAATCGGCAGGTTTGGTTGCACCAAAAGCGCCGAATGATCCGTTGGCACGGCGGGCGTGGGGATGAGTTGGCCGCATTGCAAAACCACTGCGGCCGCGAACGCTGCTACCAGTAGCAATTGGCGCTTCTCTCGCCGGACCAGAAAAGCCGTGGCGAAAGCAACATTCACGATCATGATTTCAAACGACAGCCCGTAAACCCCGGTGAAAGTTGAAAGGCGAGCTAGCGGGACATTATCCACTTGAGTAGTTCCGAGTAAGTCCCAGGGAAAACCGGTGATGCGAGTTCGTGCAAGCTCCACAGCAACCCAGGCGACAGGCGTTAAAAGCAAGGCTGTCCGACTCAGGGAGCGTTCCGCGAGCAGGCCGATGATCAATCCGAAAACGCCGTGATAGATCGCGAGATATAAACAGAAGAGTGTAAGCAGGCCAAGCGCGGCTGGAGTGTTCACGCCTCCGTACTGGCGCATGGTGCTGAATATCCAATAGCAGGTGCCGGCATACCAGAAAAATCCGCAGACATATGCGAGAAGAAAAGCCTGCAACGGACGCGCTGGGAGCAATTTGATGCCTTCGCGCAACTGGAGAGTGTCGGGTTCACGAGCGCGCAGCAATCCCAAAATCAAGGGCGTCAGCGCGACCCAGCCCAGCAGATAAAAATTCGGCAGGGGGAAAATAACGATTTGCAGGAAAGCCGACAGCAGGACTAACAGCCACGCGCTCTTGTGAATCTTTCGCACTGGTGAAGGATAACAAATGATGCACCGCCGAGGTCGCTGAGAAAACGGGTGATTTTAGTTAATCTTCCTCGGCGTTCTCCGCGATCTCGGCGGTAAATTTAGGTCTTACTCGCCGGAGTGTCGTGCAGTGTTTAATGCGTTACTCCTCCGGTGTTGGGCGAATACGGCTGCGCTCGAACGTATAAAATCCGAGGTATTGAATGAGCCCGTCCACTCCGCTACGTATTCTCGCAAGACAACTCTTCTGCTCGCGTTTCTGCTGATTCTGGGAACTCTCGCACTTTATTCTCCAACTCTGCATAACGGTTTCGTGAATTACGACGATCCTGCGTACGTGAC
>DATBAX010000121.1:0-3442 GCA_036271275.1 Terriglobales bacterium | reverse complement strand
TCCGCGTAAGCCAACTTCATGGCTTCGATTTTTTTGTGCAGCTCGACCACGCTCAGCGGACCGTCGGGTGATGCGGGCGTGGCTTCCATGATGTTCAACATTTCGAGCGCGGCCATGCCTTGTCCGTTGGGCGGAAGTTCGTAGATTTTCCAATCTCGATACATCGAAGAGATTGGCTCAACCCATTCGGGAGCGAACTGGGCGAGGTCTTCGGCAGCCATGGTGCCACCTTCTGCCTCTGATGTATTCAGGATCGCTTTGCCGATTTCTCCCTTATAGAAGACGTCGGGGCCCTTCTCCGCCACTAACTGCAGTGCTTTGGCTAAATCGGGATTGCGAAAAATTTGTCCCAGTTCTGGAGGCTTTCCGCCGGGAAGGTAAACCCGCTGCCCTTCCGGATCATGAGCAAATTTCGCCGGAGCGCCTTGCCAGAATTCGTGAATCAGTTCGGGCACCGGATAACCGCGGTCTGCATAAAAGATTGCAGACTGAAATAGATCTTTCCACGGCAATTTTCCAAAGCGTTCGTGCAGCGCGTTCCATCCAGCTACGGCGCCGGGAACGGTAACGGAATCAATCCCTCGTTGGGGCATCGAGGTTGTGCCTTTGGCTTTGAGGTGTTCGACGGTGAGGCCAAGCGGCGCCCATCCGCTGGAATTCAGGCCGTAAAGTTTGCCAGTTTTGGCTTCCCAATAAATTGCAAAGAGATCTCCGCCCATGCCGTTCATCATCGGTTCGGTGACACCGAGAACGGCGTTTGCGGCAATGGCAGCGTCGATTGCGGACCCGCCGTGCGCGAGAACTTCGGCGCCGGCCTGCGATGCCTGCACATGGCTGGTGGCAACGATCCCGTAGGTCGTGACTACCATCGAGCGGGCGCTGGAACGGTCCTGCGCGAAAGCGCCAGAGGCCAGCACAAGCGGCAAGAGACAAGTTGCAAGCAATTTCTCTATGGAGAAATTCATTTGGATTTCCTTTTAGACATCGAGAACGGTGATTGTACAGTTTTCATCCGCGCGAGAGAATCTTGGGCTGCGGGGCGGGACGGTATTCCTGTCAGGAATTATCAAAGCGAGCGATTCTGGGGACTGGCGGCCGCAGGATGGCGTGCTGATGTCTCCGTGCTTTTGTTCAACCGACGAAGAATTGGTCACAGCAATTGCCGCAGTGAAAGAAATTCTGAAAAATCTCTGAGCTGACTTCCAAAGAAAGCGATCAACCACCAAGGGCACGAAGGAAATCCCCCGGCTCCAGGGCTTCCTCCGTGATCCTCGGGGCATTCCTAGAACGTAATCTTCGCCGCTAGCTGAATTCCTCGCGGTCCGCCGCCGCCAAGGAATGGATTGCCGATCCCCACATCCCCGGTCGCGGTCAGTGGATAAAAACCGCTGTGCTGTCCGGTCGCCAAATCTGGAGAACCGATGTCCGCAATAAAGTTTGGCATCGCCGGATTCGCAAAATTGGGATGATTGAATAGGTTGAAGAAATCCGCCTCAAGATGCAGGCTGACGCGCTCGGTCAAGAGCGTGTTTTTGTAGAGAGTGAAATTGAATTCCTTAAAGCTTGGACCGACCAATGAGTTGCGCCCTAAGTCGCCGAAGTGGCGCGTGCCGGCAATGCAATTGCTCTCGTCGGCGCTGCCATCGCTGTTCGCCAGGCTCCATTGGCAGGGAGCCGCGAATGAAGACAGATTCAAATACTGCGCCGGATTGCCTGAATAGTGTTGCGACCCGATCACGTCGGGCCGGTCAAATCCTTCTCCCGAGCCCGAGTAGTCGCCCTGAAATTCATAGTTCAGTTGCCAGGGCTGGCCATCCTGCAGGTTAAGGACGCCGTCGACGCCCCAGCCGTTCTTCAATTTCGCCAGGCTGCCGCCCATCTTTGGGAATTCATAATTAAAGTTCCAGGTGAAGCGGCGGCGAATATCGAAGCTTGAGTTGCCTCGGTCGTTCCCGGGCACTGTGCTGTTCTGCGGCTGGGCTTGGTTAGGCAGAAAGTCTTCAAGATCGCTCGCGGTATCGATCGAGTGCGACCAGACAAAGTTCGCTTGCGTTGATAGTCCATGCCAGTTGTTCACATGCAACGTCGTTTGCAGTGAGTGATAAATGGAGTTGGCGGAAGATTTTTCTTCGTTCAAATATTCCGGGAAATTCGCGAAGTTGCGTGGCACGCTCAGATAGCTCACGCCGTTTGCCAAATCGGAAGCCGTGATGGCAGCCTGGCTCGGCTGATTAATATCGAGGAACTGAAACAGCTTGGTTCCCTTCGAGCCTACATAAGCGACCTGAAACACAGCTTTATTGCCGAGTTGCTGCTGAATATTCAAATTAAAGTTTTGGGTATAAGGCGTCCGCATGTGCGGGTCGGCGACAAAGAAATCCTCATTGGGTCCAAAGCCGCCGTAGACGGGAGAGTTAGCGGCGAGCGGTCCGGCGTTCGCGCTTCCGAAGGCGAGACCTCCGGGACCGCTGCCAACATAAGCGGGACCAGGGCAGAAAACGCAATTCCAGGGCAAGTGGCCCAGGAAAATATCCTGCGAGAACGCATCGTAAGCGATTCCCCATCCGCCGCGAATCACCGTCTGGCCTTTGCCGGTTAAGTCATAGGCAAAAGCAACCCGAGGAGCGAAATTGTTGTAGTCGGGATCGTACAAGCCCGAAGCTCCGCCGCTGCCGACTTGCGCCAGGCTGCCGCCTGCGGCGGGATTGAAGCGAAACAGCAGATTGTTTTCTTCTTTCACCACTCCGAAGTAGTCCCAACGCACGCCGTAGTTCAAAGTCAAACGCTGACCAACGCGGAATTCATCCTGAAGATAAAGGCCTTGGCTGTTCTCGGAAGTGTGACGTTGCGTGTCACCGGCAATTTGGCCACCGCCGTCGGGGATGCCTTGCAGAAATTCCGACAGATCCGCAAAACTCAGCGTGCCCCTGAAATCGTGATTCAGCACTTGCATGATCGTGCTGCGACGGAATTCATATCCGAATTTAATGTCATGCTTGCCGAGCTTCCAGGAATAGTTGTCGATGAAGTGCCAGTTGGAGTCCACGCGATTACGTGGCACCGAAGAAGTCGCGCCAATCTGCGAGAAACTGCTTTCACTTCCCAGCGCGCCGTCAAAAGTAATTACCGGCAATCCGCCGTTGTAGGCGCTCGCGCCGGTATCCAGACCGATCGATGACGGCAGAAAGCTCTGGTCTTGAGGGAAAAAACCTTCCGCGAAGCGGTTCCATCCCAGCCGCGCTTCATTGGTGCCGGAACCGACCGATTTTACCCAGGAAAGTGAAACCAACTGAACGCGCGTCGGTGTGGTCGTATTGAAGCCCGGCAATAGGCCGCCCGCAAGTTGGGCGAATGGGAAGCTCTGGTTGCTGTTGCCGTAGTAATAACGGCCAGTGATCAGGTTCCCGGGATGAAAGTTGTGATCAATCTTTGCGATGAAACT
>DATBAX010000120.1:0-15832 GCA_036271275.1 Terriglobales bacterium | reverse complement strand
TTGGTTTGCCAGAGCTGATCGTAGCGATACTCCTCTTCCAGTCGAGGCGTAGTTGTTGCCAGAGGCGTGACCCAGTGAGGTTGTTCGTCTTTGGTCTTATCAACACGGGCAAACCAGTTGGCAAAGTATCCATCCTGGGCGGATATAAACGTCGGAAACATACACAGCACTACGAGCGCGTACAACAGGCGAGACGTACTCATTCCACCCTCCGAAGATTTGTCCAGTTTGGATGCGTAAATTGTATATTCTGGCTTGATATGATCGCAAATACGATACGCTTCTATACGATTTATGAATTGTGTTTATCTAACCAAGTGTGAGCCACTCATTTTGACCAAGACCACTCGCGCACGATAGGATTTTTCCCGGTACTTTCTATGAGAAATAAATCCAGGGAAAAGAACCGGCAGCGCGAAGATCTGTTGAAGCCTCGCGAAGCGGCGTTACAGTTGCGGGTCAGTTTTCCAACTATCAAGCAATGGATTTATTCGCGCAAAATCCGCAGCGTGAAAACTCCGGGCGGTCACCATCGAATCAAACAGAGCGAAGTTGATCGCCTCTTGTTCAGGACCCGGGCGAAAACTGCTCCCGAACGCCTGGACATTATCCGCCGCGTAAGCGGAAGAAATCAGTTGGTTGGCAGGATCGAGGATGTCCAGATCAGCGGCCTCATGGCCGAAGTAACGATTTCGATCGGAAATCAGCAAATCACATCAATCATTACTGCGAGGTCGGCTCGTGAGATGCAGCTCAAACCCGGCCAATCCGCAGCCGCTCTCATTAAGGCCACCGAGGTCATGATCTTGCGTGTGTAAACACAGGGTGCGTGGGTAATACTTCGCGAGTTGCAGGCGGGATCTAACTCCCGGATGCTGCCTTTGTTTTGTCGCTCCTTTGGGCTAACCGTTTATTTTCAATGATTTATGTGCTCCAGTCGAAGCCTTCCCGCGGAGCCTAGAGCGTTTGCTCTGCAACCTCAAAGGCACTCGGGATGCAACCAACCTGACCTTAGATCTCCAACTAATTGATAAGTCTTCCGAGTCGATACTGAGAAAGGTATAATTAAACCAATTAGAGTTTTGTTTGGACGTTACAGCATGACCTGCTTGAGAGATTTCGACAGCAAGTGGAGCCGAGTTTTCACTTGGCGCTGGCTCATCGTCCTGATTGCGGTGTGCGGCCTAACGGTTCATGTGGCAACACGATATTCTGTTTCAGCAGACTCTCAATCGAGCATTGCCAAGCTTATAACCAACCATTCCCTGTATCAGAAACGACAGCACCTCGATAAAAGCGCAACCCCTCCGGTTGTTCCTGTCGCAAGGCTTCTTGCTGTTTTGCAAATCTCAAATTTTTATCCCCGGTTCGCTCCTGGCGGACCTCCAGTTCACTCTCTGCTTTTAGATAAGAATCTCTACAATCGGCCTCCTCCATCTTCTGAATTCCTCTCGTAGTTCATTTTTTCAACTGCAACCTGCGATTTCGTAAATGACTGCGGCTTTCTTCGCGCGTTAATTGCGATCGCCGGACCAGATTCGATAAAGCGTCGTAAGGCTGTAAGGGCTGTCCATGATTTTTTCCATATTGGACAAGCTGGCTTTTCGGCGTTTCTCCAATCGGATCTCACCAGAGGAGATCATGAAAGAGACTTTGATACTGCTTTTGCTTTTGTCAGGCGGGCTGTTGACCTGCGCTCACGCTAAAACCACCCAGCAATTTCAATCCGCCACAGTCGTTAGCGTGGATACTCACGAAACCCCATCGAACTATGTTGGAGACAACCCGATGGACGCGCCACTTCAAGCCGATGTTCACTCTTATGACATTGGAATTCGTGTGGACTGCACTGTATACACGGTGCGCTATGAGTCCGGGCTCGATTACCTGCCATCGGTTTTCACCCCAAATCATGCTGTAGACATTGGCCTGGGAAAGCATGTGATGAACATTGCTTTGCCTGGGAGCCGTGACGTTAAGCTGGGCATCGTCTACCGCCATCCCGCGAAGGACTCCACCTGTCTGGCGCGTAAATAGAAACCTGCGATGTGGTCCGGCGAACGACCCGGGCCACATCGCACTTCGTCAACCCTGAGTTTCGTGAGATGCATGCGGAGGCGCTTTTGACTCGATCTCGCAATTTACTGATCTGGCTTTTGGTTGGAATGCTTATCGAATCCACAGTTTCGATGGCAGAGACGTCCCGAACATTTCAGCGGGCGGTAGTGGTCAATACGCAGAAGTATGAACCCGACAGTGTTCACTACAACAAACGCATGGATGCCCCGGTGTCCGCAACCGAATACGACTATGACATTTCGATCCGTTTGAACTGTTCGATTTACGTGGGACGTTATTTATCTGCGATCGACTATCTGCCCGGCGCGTTCGCGGCTGATCGGAGCGTCGAAGTGAGCCTTGGAAAACATGTGATGTCGGTGAGAGTTCCCGGCGCCGCCGATATCAAGATGGGCATCGTTCGCCGCTACTCGGCGCCGGGGAATTCTTGTGGAGGCAGCCGTTGAGCCTGCATGGATTCACTTCAGAAATGGTGGGCATGCATGTCTAAACGTTTCTTCGTGGTTTTTTTTCGAAGTGTTGTCTTCGCTGCAATTGGAGTCTGGATAGTTGCGACCGCAGGCTGTGCGCATTCCAGCGGCTCTACGGCATCCGTTTCCGGGGAAACGGTTCCCCGGGCCGCGGTTGTGCAGGTCCGGCGTGAGCCACTTTCCAATACGTTATCAATCGCCGGCGAATTCCTGCCATACCAGGAAGTGGAACTTCATGCCAAGGTTGCTGGATATATTCGGAACATCAACGTTGACATCGGTGACCATGTCCACCAAGGACAGGTGCTCGCAGTTTTGGAAATTCCTGAGCTAACGGCGCAGTTGCAATCTGCGAGTGCCGGAGTGGGACACAGCCAGGAAGAAATCACTCACGCCCAGAACGAGGTCAGTCGCGCCGAGGCGGATTACCAGGCATTGCATACTGCCGCCACGCGATTGCGACAGGCATCAGAAGCGCGCCCGGGCCTGATTGCGGAACAGGAACTCGACGATGCCCTGGCCAAAGATCGCTCCGCCGAAGCGCAAGTGGATGCAGCGAAATCCGAGTTGGGGGCCTCACGCCAGCAGTTGGAAATCTCGCGGGCAGACCGTCAGCATTACGCCGCGCTGTCAGAATTCTCGCGGATCACCGCACCTTTCGACGGAGTGGTGACCTGGCGATATGCAGACACAGGGTCACTGATTCAGGCCGGCACTTCCAATGTGAGCTCGATGCCGGTAGTGAAACTTTCGCAAGTGAACGTGCTGCGATTGCGAATTCCGGTGCCCGAATCGCTGGCTGCCAGCGTGCGCGACGGCGAACTTGCTGACATTCGCGTGAAGGCGACGGACGAGCATTTTTCGGGCAAGATCATCCGTTCGACCGATTCCCTCGACCGTTCCACTCGCACCATGCAAGTCGAAGTCGACGTGCCCAACAAAGACTACAAGTTGACCCCCGGCATGTATGCCGATGTTTCTTTGCGAATTCAAAACGATCCGACCGCGCTTACCTTGCCAGTGCAAGCCATCAACCGAGACATAGATCAAACCACAGTGTTCCTGGTCAATTCGCAGAACCACCTGGAACAGCGCAAGATCCAGACCGGAATTGAAAGCTCAAACCGGATTCAGATCCTGTCCGGATTGAATGAGGGAGATCGTGTGATTGTAGGCAATCTGGGGGAATATCGATCCGGAGAGCATGTTGATCCCAGAATGAGCGCGATGTCGGAAGAAAAGTACACCGCCGAAAAAGGAGCCCAGTAAAGATGTCCGGCTTCGCAATTCGGTATCCATTTTTCATCATCATGCTCTGCCTGATCGTTCTGGTGGTCGGCGTCACCACCGTGGCGCGCATGCCAGTGGATCTTTTTCCCGACATCAACATTCCAGTTGTCGTGGTCGCGACATTCTATTCGGGGATGCCGCCGGAGCAGATCGAAGCGAACATTACCAATCCTTTCGAAAGATTTTTCACGCTGGGTAGCGGCATCGACCATATCGAATCGCGATCGTTGACTGGAGTCAGCCTCATCAAGATTTATTTTCAGCCGGGAACCAATCCTGACGCGGCGGTCAGCGGCATCTCGAATCTGGCGATGGCGCAATTGCGTCGATTGCCTCCGGGCACGTTGCCGCCGGTAGTGTTGAAATTCGATGCTTCCAGTCTGCCGGTGTGCCTGATTACGTTGAAGGGCGAAGGACTGAATGAAACGGCGTTGCACGACCTGGGACAGTTTACGGTCCGCAATCAGATTGCAAATGTGCCCGGAGCGTCTGTACCGCAGCCCTTCGGCGGGAAATACCGGCAGATACAAGTTTATGTGGACCCGGTAAAGTTGCAGGCACATCAGCTAAGCCTGATGGATGTGGTCCGCACGGTCAATGACGCCAACACCATTCTGCCCGCGGGTGATGTACGGATTGGCCCCAAGGACTACAACATTTACACCAACAGCCAACTTCCTACTACAGACGAAATAAATCGGTTGCCGTTAAAGTCCGAAGGCAATGCGGAATTGATGGTCGCGGACATTGGTCACGCCCAGGACGCTGCCGCCATCCAGACCAATATTGTTCGTGTGGATGGACAACGATCGGTTTATCTCCCGATTCTGAAACAAGGCGGCAATAGCAACACGATCGCGATCGTAAATGGAATCAAGAAGTCTCTAGGCGGTCTGGTGGATGTGCCGAAGACGCTGGTCACGAAGGTTGTGTTCGATCAGTCGGTTTTCGTGAAGACGGCGATCGCCAACCTGGGCAGTGAAGGCGGTATCGGGCTGGTGCTGACCGCTTTGATGATCCTGATTTTCCTCGGAAATTTTCGTGCAACTCTTGCCGTGATGCTTTCGATCCCGTTGTCCGCCCTCGCCGCATTTCTCGCGATAAATGCCAGCGGCGGATCAATCAATACCATGGTCCTGGGCGGACTCGCGCTCGCATTTTCCAGATTGATCGATAACTCCGTGGTCGTGCTGGAAAATATCTTCCGGCATTTGGAGATGGGAGAAACGCCCGAAGCTGCGGCCGAAAAAGGCGGCGCAGAAGTAGCCATGCCCGTATTGGCGGCGACCTTCACCACGGCGATTGTCTTTTTCCCGGTGGTCTTTCTGTACGGAGTGAGTAGATTTCTGTTCACTGCGCTTGCCGCTGCAGTCGTCTTTTCTTTGTTCGCATCCTACGCGGTGGCAATGACGGTAGTGCCACTGTTTTGCGCCCGGTTTATCAAATCAGGCCACGGCGAGATTGCGCATCACTCAGGAACCACGGTGTTTGAGCGCTTTGTCCGCTGGTTCAATCGCCGTTACGACCGGATGCTCATGCACTATGACATCGCAGTGAGGCGCAGTCTGCTTCGTCCTTTAACAACTGTCGTTTCCATTCTCGGTGTTTGCCTATTCAGTTTCGGACTATTTCCCCTGATGGGTTTGGGCTTTTTCCCACGGACGGACCCTGGCCAGTTCGTGATCAATATCAAAGCGCCGACCGGTACGCGCCTCGAATTGGCCAATCAGTACATCAAGCACGTGGAAGCGGACATTCGTCAGCTGGTTTCGCCGGACGATCTCGACATGATCGTTTCGAACATCGGGATCACGCCGGATTTTTCCGCAATCTATACCAGCAACTCCGGGCAACACACGGCATTTGTGCAAGTAAGCCTCAAGAAAGGTCATTCAGTCGGAAGCTATGAATACATGCGCCGGGTGCGCGCAAAACTTTCAGATGACCTGCCCGAACTCTCGACATATTTCCAGTCCGGAGGACTGGTGGACGCGGTTGTTAATCTCGGCCTGCCTGCTCCCATCGATATACAGGTCAGCGGCAACGATCAGAAGCAGGCCTACCGGGCCGCGTCCGCAATCGCCGAAAAAGTTCGCCGGCTCAATGGCGTCAGCGATGTGCTGATTCCGCAAGATCTCGACTACCCCGGCATTCAACTCAATATCAACCGCGAGATGGCTGGCCGTATGGGCGTCTCGTCGAAGGAAGCAGTGGACAACGTCATCACTGCGCTGACTTCGGACAGCATGATTGCACCCAGTTATTGGGTCGATCCGAAAAGTGGAAACAACTACATGCTGACCGTGCAGTATCCCGAGGCCCAGGTCAACTCGATTACGGACCTCAAGCAAATCCCCTTACATGCGGCCGGCAACATAAATCCAACCGAACTCGATGCTGTGGCGGACGTGAAAATGATCAACACTCCCACTGAAGTCGACCATTACCAACTTCGCCGGGTCATCGATGTGTACGTCTCGCCGACTGGTGAAGACCTTGGAAGCCTCGCCAGCAAGGTGGACAAAGTGATTGGCAACACCACGCTGCCGGAGAATGTGCGTGTCACCATGCGCGGTTCGGTAGAGGGTATGCGTCAGTCGTTCAAGAGCTTTGGCGTCGGCCTGATACTTTCGATCATTCTTGTTTATTTGATCCTGATGGCGCAGTTTTCTTCGTTCACTGATCCGCTGATTATTCTGTTGGCCATCCCCCCGGGGATCACCGGCGTCATTCTTTTTCTTCTGGCAACCCATACCACCGTGAATGTCATGTCGTTGATGGGAGTCATCATGATGACCGGGATTGTGGTTTCGAACAGCATTCTTATCGTGGAGTTCACGCGATCGCTCAGAAAAGAAGGCATGCCGATCGAAGAAGCGGTAGCGACCGCGTGCCGCGTTCGTTTGCGTCCCGTCTTGATGACATCTTTGGCGACGATTCTCGGGATGATTCCGATGGCGCTTGCGCTGGAAGCTGGCAGTGAACAGTATGCACCGCTGGCACGCGCCATCATCGGAGGGCTCACCGTGTCAGTGATTGTGACAGTGTTTATCGTGCCCGCCGCGTATTTGCTGGTACATCGTAGAGAGCGGGAAATTCCCGTCGCGCAAGGCTGAGGTCAATAGATAACGATGAATATCAAATCCCTGGTCATTCTGTTGATCGCGTTGACGTCCTGTCCGGGATACTCGCAAAACGCTCAAGTCGAGACCTCATCCTCTGTGCAGAGTTTGCCTTCGGCTCCGCTTCCGCAGGTCGCGTCCGCTCAAATAGTAGTCAGCACGCCTTCGACTGGACAACAACCGTCTGTTTCCCCAACTGATTCCGGAACACCACCACCGTTGTCATTGAAGCAAGCTGAGACCCTGGCATTGAAGAACAATCCGCAGATTTCAGTAGCTCGCCTGACGGCGCTCGCTTCTGAACAAGTCACGCGGCAGTCTCGATCGAGCTTGTGGCCAACCGCAACCGCTAACCTCACGGCCGTGGACGCGAATCCTGGAAGTCGCATCACCGCGGGCGGCCTGAATAATCCTGTCATCTATCAGCGCGCTGCAGCCGGCATGATGGTGAGCCAGTTGATTACCGACTTCGGGCGTACGGCCAATTTGACCGCCAGTGCCAGTCTCGCGGCCAAGGCAGAAGGCCAGAACGCGATTGCTACGAGAGACCAAATTCTTTTGGCAGTGGACCAGGCTTTTTACGGCGCACTGCAAGCGCATGCTGTGCAGACAGTGGCTCAGCAGACCGTCAGCGCGCGGCAAACACTTTCTGATCAGGTAGAAGCCTTGTTCAAAAGTAAGTTGAGATCTCAATTGGACTTCAGTTTTGCGAACGTCAACCTGGCTCAAGCCAAGCTTCTTCTACTGGACGCAGAAAATAATCAAAACGCGGCACTGGCTACACTTTCCATGATGCTGGGTTATTCGGCAACGCAGAATTTTCAATTGGTGGAGGACACGACAGCGATTACTTTTCCTCCTGCGAATGTTGACGATTTAATCTCTCAAGCATTCACTGCCCGGCCTGAGATTCTCTCTCTGCAATTCCAGTCGCAATCTGCCGAGAAATTCCAGACCGCGGAACGAGATTTACTTTTGCCCGACATTCGCGCAGTCGGTGCTGTCGGCGATACTCCCGTGCGTAACCCACTGCTTTCCAGTTGGTATGGGGCCGTGGGCGTAAACGTCGAAATCCCGATCTTCAACGGATTTCTCTATACGGCGCGGTCCCGCGAAGCGCGACTGAAAGCGCAAGCCGTCCAAGAGCGGCTGATCGATCTGCGAAATCGCATTTCACGGGATGTGCGCATCAGTTGGCTCAACGCCAATACTGCCTACCAGCGAGTGAGCGTTACTCAACAACTGCTGGACCAGTCGAGCCTCGCGCTCGATCTCGCGCAGACACGCTATAACCTGGGGCTAAGTTCGATTGTCGAATTGAGCCAGGCACAACTTCAACAGACACAAGCCCAAATCAGCAATGCTCAGGCCGGCTACGACTACCGGCTTACCTTGGCGATTTTGCGGTATCAAACCATCGGCATCTAAGTTTTGAGTCGTGGTTTCTCATGTCAGTTCGCGGCGGATAATTCTGGTTGCCTCTAATCCATCCATACCAGCGCGCTGGAAAGCAGGGCCTTACAGTATTCGCTGTATAACCAAGTAGTTAATAGGTTGGTCCGGAAACTAACGCCGGTGGTCGGTGGCAATGGTGGGCGGGTAAAGCGCTATGCGGCATCGTCTTTCGCAGGCTTTACCGGTTCGGCATCCCGGAGCCGCTTAATGATGATTTTCTTCTGCGGTCTGGCGACGCGTTCGGCAAGGCCGTGGAAAAACCCCCGGATTCCCGTGGGCTGCCTGGCTTGATCAGCGCCTGCCAGTAGGGCGCGGAGTCGTCCGAGCTCATCTTCTGACTCGCGGGAGAGAGTTTTTTTCTTCATCATCTGAAGTTAGATGTTTGTTTTGGTCACGCGTTCTCGGCAAATTTTAGTCCTGGGATCGTATTCAAATTCGTCCTTAACAAACCTATCGAATTGCGAAGGCATCAGAGTGAGCTTTCAGGCAAAAGTTGGCGAGGTGTTCCATTGATTCGAAAGCTAAAATCCGGCCAGTACCGTCTGTACTCGCGAAAGAAAGACCCTAAAACCGGGCGTAGCCGCAACTTAGGCACTTTTGACTCCAAGAAAGCGGCGGAAGATCACGAGCGTGCGGTCCAGTATTTCAAGCGTCGATAAAGGTTTACCCTGATGATAACTTTGAAGGACAAGGATCAACGCAGGTGATGCGCGCATGAAAAATAGGACTTCGTTCAAGAAAAATGCCATCGTTGGCTGATCGTCGCAACTTCGCGCTTTTCCCCAAGAATGAAGAACAGAACTTTTGGCGACTTCTTGACGACTTAACTCCCGGGTAGCTAACGAATGAGGTGCATGCGGTAGATAGAATTGCCCTAACAGGGCCAATCCCGGTTCGCCGCGAGTTTTCGAGCATCGGGAGGATTGCAAACGGAATCCAAAACGAATGCTTCATCGATTACAAACCGCATTGGCATCTGCTCCCTGCAGGCTTGATCCATGCCCATTTTGATGAAACATAATGAAATTGCAAGAAGCAAGAATCCAATGAAGCGCCGTCACGGTATGCCATTCGGCGCCGAATGCGATGACAATGGCTGCGTGCGCTTTCGCTTATGGGCGCCGGCAGCACATCGCGTTGATCTTTGTATTGCAGGCTCTGCGCAAGCTCTGCGCCTTCCTCTCCAGCATGGCGTTGGCGGTTGGTTCGAACTCGTCACTGATGCTGCCACGCCCGGAACTCAATACTATTTCCGGATCGATGATGAACAAGAAGTTTCCGATCCCGCTTCCCGATTTCAACCACAGGATGTGCACGGGCCCAGCGAACTGATTGATCCCGGCGCCTTCGAATGGAACGACCATGAATGGCACGGCAGACCATGGGAGGAAGCTGTCATCTACGAAATGCATGTGGGAGCCTTCACTCCATTGGGAACTTTTTCGGCTGTGCGCGAACGGCTCGATTATTTGGCCGAACTAGGAATCACCGCATTGGAATTGATGCCGGTTGCAGATTTTGCCGGACGACGTAATTGGGGTTACGATGGCGTCTTCTCATTCGCGCCCGATAGCACGTACGGCCGCCCCGAAGATCTCAAGGAGCTAGTACAGAGCGCTCACGAACGTGGGATGATGGTTTTGCTGGATGTCGTCTACAACCATTTTGGCCCGTCGGGGAACCGTTTAAAGTCTTATGCGCCGCAATTTTTTACTCAACGTCATTGCACACCGTGGGGAGAAGCCATCAATTTTGATGGTCCAGAAAGCCGACCCGTCCGCGATTTTTTCATCCATAATGCGCTGTACTGGCTGACTGAATATCATTTCGACGGATTGCGCCTGGACGCAGTCCAGGAGATCATCGACGATTCCACTCCTCACATTCTCACTGAGTTGGCCGATGCGGTCCGCAGTTCCATCGCGCCCGGCCGCCACGTCCACCTAATCCTTGAAAACGACCGCAACCAAGCGCATTACCTGCAACGGGCGAAACGCTGCCAGCCGCGGACTTATACCGCTCAATGGGACGACGACATTCACCATGCCATTCATGTCCTGACGACCGGAGAGCGAGAGGGCTATTACTCGGACTATGCTGATAGGCCGCTTGATCAGCTGGGACGTTGCTTGGTTTCCGGATTTGCTTATCAAGGTGAGCCTTCTACTTTCAGAAAAGGCAGTCTTCGTGGAGAATCTACAGCCGGCCTTCCGTTGACTGCGTTTGTCTCTTTTCTTCAAAACCACGATCAGATCGGGAACCGCGCTTTCGGAGATCGGATTGCAGCGATTGCGAATCCGCAAGTGGTGCGTACTGCCGTGGCTGCCATCTTGCTCGCCCCATGCACGCCGCTGCTGTTTATGGGCGAAGAGTTTGGAGCTGAAACGCCATTTCTATTTTTCTGCGATTTCGATGGACCACTGGCGGCGGCCGTTACGGCGGGCCGCAGAAACGAGTTTGCTCATTTTGCCGCGTTCGATGACGCGCCCAATCGCGAGCGGATACCGGACCCCAACTCCGTTGAAACGTTCGAGGCATCCAAACTCAATTGGAGCGTTATCGAGCAACCGAAACACCAGGACTGGCTGGGCTTCTATCGGCGTTTACTAAATCTTCGAAGTCAGTACGTTGTGCCGCGTCTCTCTACTGGGTGCCACATCCAAGCCGACTACGAAACTCATGGTGACCATGGGCTGACCGTTCGATGGAAGTTTTCAGATCAATCAAAAGTCACTATGCTGGCAAACTTTGGAGCCGAAACACTTTCGGATTTGCGTGTCCCGGCTGCAGAGATTATCTATGCCTCAGAAAGACTCAACCGGGAAGTCCTAAATAAAGGAACATTGGCGGGCTGGTCCGCCGTGTGGTTTCTGGAATCATGAAGCCATATTCCCACGTTCCACGCGCGACTTACCGCTTGCAACTCAATCATGATTTCACTTTCACTCAGGCAACAGCAATCGTTCCTTATCTTTCTGCGCTTGGCATTAGTCACTGTTACATCTCTCCTTGCCTGAAGGCGCGTCCAGGAAGTATGCACGGCTATGACATCGTGGACCACAACTCCTTCAATCCGGAGATCGGCAGCGCCGAGGAGTTTGACACATTTGTTGCGGCTCTCCATGAACATGACATGGGCTTGATTCTCGACATTGTCCCGAATCACATGGGAATCATGGGAAGTGACAATGCCTGGTGGCTCGATGTTCTTGAAAATGGTGAATCTTCGATTTACGCCAGTTTTTTTGACATCGATTGGCACCCGCTGAAAGATGAACTCGATGGAAAAGTGCTGGTGCCCGTGCTGCACGATCACTACGGCACTGTCCTCGAAAGCGGTCAGTTGAAGGTTGTGTTTCATCAGGATCGCGGTGAGTTCGATGTGTCCTACTTCAATCATCGTTTTCCCGTGGACCCTCGGGAATATCCCCGGCTTTTGCAGCGTTGTGCGGACTCGCTAGCAGCAAAGTTCGGCGAGCAGAATCCAGACTTGCCTGAGTTTCAAAGCCTGATCACTGCCTTTGGCCACTTGCCAACCCGGCAGGAAATCGACAGCGATCACAGCGCCGAGCGCAACCGCGACAAAGAGATTCATAAGAGGCGACTGGCGGAGTTGTGTGGCCGATCTCCGGGACTTGTCGCCTGCATTATTGCCGCAGTGGATGCAATCAATGGCAACCCCGCCGATCCTGCGAGCTTTGAAGACCTGCACGAACTCATCAAGGCGCAGGCTTTTCGTTTGGCGAACTGGAGAGTTGCTTCGGATGACATCAACTACCGGCGGTTTTTCGATACCAACGATTTGGCCGGTCTACGCATGGAGAGCGAGCCGGTATTCGAAGCCACCCATCGCTTTGTGCTGGACCTGATCAAAGGCGGCAAGGTCGACGGATTGCGAATTGATCATCCTGACGGATTGTATGATCCCGCGCAATATTTCGAACGGCTGCGGCACAGCGTCGAAATTGCCGCAAGCGATTCCGATAGCGCCGCGAGCAATCCACACTATGTCGTCATCGAGAAAATCCTCACGGGCCCGGAGCGACTCCCAGAATGGCCCGTTTGCGGTACTACAGGCTACGACTTCTCGAATCTCGTCAACGGCGTTTTCGTGGATCCTTCAGCGGAGATGCGGTTGGAGCGCGTATATCGGAACTTTCTTGGCGATGAAGTCGATGTTGACGATGTTTACTACCGTTGCCGAAAGCTGATTATCCGGGTTGCATTGGCGAGTGAAGTGAATGGGCTTGCGAATCGGCTCAGCAAAATTGCTCTTTCGAAACGGCATACCTGCGACTTCACTCTTAACAGCTTGCGCGATGCTTTGACGGAAATCGTAGCCAACTTTCCTGTGTATCGCACTTATGTCACTGCGTCTGTCGTTTCGGATATCGACAGACGTTACATCCGCACGGCCATTGCATCCGCGAAACGGAGGAGCCCCGCTGCAGATGTCAGCATCTTCGACTTTATCGGCGAAGTGCTGTTGACCACCATCGCCCAAGGCCAGGGTCCGGCTTATCAGGATGCGGTGACAACATTCGCCATGAAGTTTCAACAGTTCACCAGCCCGGTGATGGCGAAAGGTTTGGAGGACACCGCTTTTTACCGTTACAACCGCCTGATTTCACTCAACGACGTAGGAGGGGACCTGCATCGTTTCGGAACTACGACGGCCGATTTTCATCTTGCGAACCAGGAACGTAAGCGCGACTGGCCGCGCACCATGCTTGCCACCAGTACCCATGATTCGAAGCGCTCTGAGGACGTGCGAGCCCGCATCAACGTACTTTCCGAAATGCCGGGACTTTGGAGATTGCGAGTGCGCGACTGGAAACGATTCAATCGCAAGCATAAGCGTGTGGTCGGCGGAGCACCCGCGCCTTCGGCAAATGATGAATATTTGCTCTACCAGACATTGTTGGGCGCGTGGCCGTTGGAGCCGCTGAACGGCGCGGATGACTGGAAGGGGTTCGCAGAACGTATCGAAGCCTACATGTTAAAAGCAGTCCGCGAAGCCAAAGAAAACACCAGTTGGATTAATCGGAACAACGAATACGAAGCCGCCATTTCATTTTTTGTGAAGACGTTGCTGACTCCAGATGCCAAGAATCGGTTTCTAACCGACTTTCTGCCATTCCAGGGCCAGGTCTCCCGCGTTGGATTGTGGAATAGCCTTGCGCAGACACTTCTTAAGCTGACGTGCCCCGGCGTGCCCGATATTTATCAAGGCAACGATGTGTGGGATCTCAGTTTGGTGGATCCCGACAACCGCCGTCCGGTCGATTATTTACGTCGCCAGCACATGTTGGAGAGCATCGTCGTCTGGGGCGATGCGCCGTCGGCAGATCACATCCGCAACCTGCTGGAAACTCCACACGACGGTCGAATAAAGCTGCACTTGATCTGGAACGCTCTTCGCATACGGCAACAACAACCTGATCTTTTTCAACGCGGGGATTACATGCCGGTAGCAGTCGAAGGGTCGAAAGCGAATCATGTCGTTGCGTTTACCAGGAAACACGAATCCGCAAAAGCGCTGGTTGTTGTGCCGCGTCAGATCGCGGGCTTGCTTTCTGGCGTCGATCAATTGCCAAGCGGACCCCAAGTTTGGGAAGACACTCATTTATTGCTGCCAAACTGTTGCGAAAGATATCAGAACGCGTTTACGGGAGAGAACTTCAAAGTTGAGAAACTAAACGATCGTGCAAGGATCGACGTCTCTGAAGTGTTGGGAGAATTTCCGGTCGCGCTTTGCTTGCTCAGCTAGCCGAGCTGTTTCCAGAAAATAACTGACGGTCGAAATCGCTTCGATTGCACTGCACACAACGACCTGCTGAAGCCGGACTACTCAAAGCTGTTCACAACAGTCACCGATCCAGGCCCCTTTCCAGCACTGTAGGATGAACTGGACGAAGGCGCAATTGCCCCCGTCGCCTTATCAATGGTGAATACCGAAACGCTATCAGTTGTGCTGTTTGTTACGTAAAGGAAACTGTCCGATAGATCGACGACTGAGGAGAAGGCTCCCGAAAGCTCCGCAGAAGGAAAGCTTGCCAGAAGCTTTAATCGTCCGTTACCACCGAAGATTGTGTACTCGGCCGCGTCGCTCGTTCCTACTGCGAACAAGCGGTGCCCCATGGGATCGATCGAAATGGAATCCAACGAAATTGCGCCGAAAGACGGCGTGTCCGGCAATGCGGAAAGAAGTCCGGTGACTCCGTCGATGGCGAAGCAGGACAACTTAAGAGAAGTCTGGTCGAGCGTGTATAGATACTTGCCCTCCGGATTTATTGCTAAAGCAATCGGCAGGTTTCCGGTCGCGATGGATCCCAGGTGAGTGAGGGTTCCTGTTCTCGCGTCGATGTTGTAGATCGACACCGTGTTTGATTTGGTATTTGCCACATAGAGGTCCCTACCTCTTGGATCTATCGTGAGCGCCCCAGGATTAGAACCGTCATCGGCATATGGCGAACCTCGAAGTCGAGTCAACGAACCATTCAACGACACTTTAAATCCTGAAATTTTATTTAAACTCGGGTTCGTGACGTAAACATAATGCGCGTTCGTATCTACAGCGATTCCGTAGGGCTGCGCTCCTGCTGGGAAAGGTGATCCCGGCACACTCGTGAGCGAACCGGTCTGGCTGTTGATCGTGAAACTTGAGACGCTGCCATCCACTGAGTTCGCGGTGAAAACGAACTTGCCGGTTAGATCCGAGGCAATGGTCATGGGAGATTTTCCGGTCGCAAACGGAGAACTCACCAGGTCTGATAGCAAGCCAGGGCCGGTCCCAACCTTATAGCCCCAGATGTCATCGGAAATTACGTTGCTTTCATAGACGAACTTGGGACTGTACGATATCGCCGAACTCCCTGACGCCAGTGCGATTGCTGTTGCCGGACCTCGCGAACGGATGCTGCTTTCATTGAACAGCACTCCTTCTCTTGTCAAACCCAGCACTGCAACTTCGCTGGAATCGTGATCGGCAACGTACAGCAATTGTTCCGTGGGACTTACAACCAGGCCAAGCGGTCCTGAAGTTCCCGAAGAAAAGGGCTGAGCCACGGAGACCAGCGATCCAGAAGTCCTGTTCACTGCATATT
Organism: Terriglobales bacterium; assembly: GCA_036271275.1. GTDB lineage: Bacteria > Acidobacteriota > Terriglobia > Terriglobales > Acidobacteriaceae > DATBAX01. Next base: position 310 of record DATBAX010000120.1, on the reverse strand, counting down.
GAGAAACAGTTTTATCAGCCGAGTTACCGACGAACAGGAATTTGCCGGAGTGCGTGAGCGCGCCGCTAACCGGATTCGATCCTGCGGCGAAAGGCGACCCAGCCACTTCGCTAAGCGTCCCCGTTTTTGGATCGATTGAGAAGGCAGAGACGTTTGCCGAATTTCCATTCGGTACGTAAAGGAACTTGCCAAAAGGATCTGCCACGACGGACTCGGGATTAGCGCCCGCAACAAATGGAGAGCCCGGCACGCTGTTGAACTCGCCGTTTGTATCGTTGATCACAAAGCCAGAAATGTTATTTGCACTCGC
>DATBAX010000119.1:0-3747 GCA_036271275.1 Terriglobales bacterium | reverse complement strand
CGTCCGAACATTTGATTGACAGTGACTAGTTATACAACCTAGTATTTGCGAGCTTGGGAAAGCGTTTACTTCGTTCAAGCCTTGGAAGGGCGGCGGCATTCATATGATTTTTACTCGGGTGAAATTTTCTGCACTTCTGTTCGTAACTCTCATACTCTGGCAAGTTTTTGCATTTGGACAAGCTACAACCGGCTCCATCTCCGGACGGGTCGTTGATCCCACGGGCGCGAACGTCAGCGGGGCGACCGTAGTGATAAGCAATGTCGACAACGGCATCAAGACCACTGCGACGACGAATGACGATGGCGAATTCAATGAGCTTGCGCTTCCGCCAAACAATTATCAAATCACCATCGACAAAGACGGATTCTCTTCGGCCACTGTCGAAACGTTCAAGCTCGACATCGACCAGAAAGCGCGCTTCAGCATAAAGCTAAAAGTCGGCGCCACCACAACCAATGTAGAGGTCACAGGTAGCGCGCCCATACTGCAAGTGCAGGGTGGCGAAACAGGACAGGTCATTGGCGCACGCGAAATTGAAGATCTTCCCATTCTCGGGCGAGATTTTTCGGGGCTCATGTTGCTGGTGCCAGGTGTTGTCTCCGGCGGCGGCGGCAACAACTTGAATCTCTCGGTGAACGGTCAACGCGAATTCTCCAACTCGGTTCAGATCAATGGCGTCGAAGTTACGGGCAACCGCAACAATGATACGAATGTGCGCCCTAGCCCGGACGCCATCGAAGCTTTCAAAGTCGTCACTTCAAGCTATGCGCCCGAATTCGGACGCGCGTCCGGCGGTTCGGTCATCATTCAGACGAAGGCTGGCACCAACAACCTCCATGGCAGCGCCTTCTATTTTTATCGCCCCACAGCCACCGCCGCGAACCAGCCTTTCGCACCCGCCGGCAGCACTCCTTTCTTACAGCAACATAACTACGGCGCAACGATCGGTGGAACCATCAAGAAAGACAAAGCCTTTTTCTTCCTGGCCTATGAAGGCATCCGGAGCCAAAACGAAAGTGACTATGCGGGTCAGACCCCAACCGTCAACCAAGTTAACTTCCTTCCCAATGGTGACGCTGATCTTTCGGGACTTACTGATCCCTTAACTGGAAACCAGGACCCGATCTTCGATCCGTTTTTCTACGCAACCAATTTTTATGCACAGCAATATCCTGGAAACGTCATTCCTGCTTCGGAGATTAGTCCGGCGGGCAAACGTATCATTCAGCAGCTTTTCCCCACTCCACAAAATACCAACTTCTTCGGCAACTTTAATGTAGTCCAGAAATCTACCCTGGACTCCAACGTCGCTAATCTTCGGCTCGACTATACGTTTTCGCAGAACAATCGCATCTACTTGACGTACGACGCCGAACAAGGCGATACGACAGCGGCCGATCCTTACGCGGGAAAGATCCCGATTGCGGGCGGGGGCAGCGGTGACAGCGGCGATCTCACTGGCTATGAGAACCATGTCATTGGGCTCAGTTTCGATCACGTTTTTTCACCTAACCTGCTCAGCGAATCGCGAGTGAATTACTTTATTTCAACGGTCATCCAACACAGTCCGCTCGACGGCAGCGATCTCGCAACCCAATTCGGAATTCAGAATGCAAACATTCCGGGATTTCCGGACACGTTTAGTTTTCCGCAGATTCAATTTGAATCCGGACCCACCGTCGGAGGTTCCACTTATAAGCCTTTGACTTTCCGCGACGAGAATACTGGCTTCGTGGAAGCGTTATCGTGGACCCGCGGCCGTCACAATGCGAAGTTCGGATACGAATTCCGCCATCTTCATTCCCATCCGGACTTCTCACTTTTCCCCGTGCCCTATGAATACATCGGCGGCTCAGGACAGGCGTTCACTGCCGATCCTACATTCAGCTTCTTCGATTCAAACGCGTATTACTACAACGGAGGAAGTGAAATTGCCGATGTTCTGCTCGGACTTCCCTTCGTTGTGGACCAGGGTTTGGCTCTCACCAAACCCGATACTTCGGCCAACGAGCATTCTTTTTACCTCCAGGACTACTGGCAGATAACCAGCAAGCTCAATCTGACCTACGGCGTTCGCTACGAATATCAGCAACCGTATGTCGACGCCAACAATGGCGAAGCCAACTTTGACATTGCGACCAAGCTGATTAATCTTGCGGGACGAGGCTCGAACTCCCGGTCGCTGGTCAATTCCAATAAAAAAGATTTCATGCCGCGAATTGGATTGGCTTACCAGGTCTTGCCGGGTACCGTGATTCGCGCCGGTTACGGAATTTTCTACTCACCGGAAAACGACGCCCGCGAAGATATCCTTACCAAGAATTATCCTTTCTTTACTCAGCAGGAGTTCGTGAACAGCTATTACGACACCCCCGCGACTTCATCGACTCCTGATCTGCCTCCTTTTTACTATCGCCTTGACACCGGGATACCAAGGGAAACCAGCGTCACCGTTCCCTCCGGCGCCTCTACATTTGACATTACGACAGTGCCGTTCGGAAGCGCCCAAACTTTGTTTTCAGAGCCCACTCACTTCCCTACCGCGTACTCGCAGAACTACAACCTCACGGTCGAACACCAGTTAAATAACGCCACCTCGTTCGAGATCGGATATGTCGGCGCGAGAACCATTCATCTCTCTTATGAAGTTGGCAATTACAACGTTGCCGATCACATCTCCGCGGACCTCGGCAAGGTGCAGACGCTATTGCCAGTGGGCCTAAGCAACTACAACTCTCTGCAGGCCAAACTAAGCCGGAACTTCAGCCACGGGTACAGCATTCTGGCCTCGTACACCTGGGCCCACTCGTTTGATAACGGGCCCGCCCCGTTCGATCTCGGCAAGGGCACCAATCTGCCGCAAAACCCGTTTGATATTGCTTCTGAGTATTCGAATTCGGATGGCGACGTGCGTCACAATTTCGTCATGAGCCAGATCATCGAACTGCCCTTCGGCAAAGGCAAGCGTTTTCTGGGCGGAGCCTCTGGAGCGGTACAAACCCTCTTCGGCGGATGGCAGCTTAACAGCATCACCACACTCCATACCGGTATTCCGATCAATATCGTCTCCAACGATGCTACCCAAGACTTTCCGGGCTTACGGCCCGATCTTGTCGGCGATCCTGACGTGAGCCATCGGACCAAGCGCCAATGGTTCAATCCCAAGGCCTTTGCTATCCCGGCGATGCAAGCCACCACTCTTACTCCGGGAAATACGCCGCGCAATTATATCTATGGCCCTGGCAACACAAATGAGGACGTTTCGCTGTTCAAAGTGCTGAGCCTTCCCCGTGAAATGAAATTCCAGATACGCATTGAGGCGTTCAATCTTCTAAACACACCTCATTACGGCAATCCTATAAACGACTTCACGTCGAAACAATTCGGTGAGATCACCACCGGCGGCGGATCCCGCGTAATGCAATTCGCCGGCCGATTTATTTTCTAAGTGACGCGTAGTCATGTGAATCGATCCATATGCAGCGCCGGTCTTTCCTTCGCGGGTTGGCAATCACGTCATTCGGCGGATTGCTCCCGCGAAGCGCGTCTCTGCTTTTGTCGCAGACGAATTTTTCGCAACCCACCCGGCAGGAACTCTCCGAAATTCTCCGCAAACTGCTCGTCACATCCGATCCCGCTCTTTACGACTTCGCAACCGAAGTCTATGCCACTTGTATCCTCGGTAAAATAAAACCGCCAGATCCGCCGCTCGCCCATCCATGGATCGTGCCGGGAGGCGGCTAT
>DATBAX010000118.1:0-3152 GCA_036271275.1 Terriglobales bacterium | reverse complement strand
GGCTTTCGAGGAGCTGGTGCGGCACTACGACCAGCAGGTGCTCCGGCTCGCTATGCACCTCACGGGGTCGGATACCGAGGCCCAGGACATTTATCAGGAAGCCTTCCTGAAGGCTTATAAGAGCATCGGCAACTTCCGCTTTGAGTGCTCTTTTTACACCTGGATATACCGCATCGTCACGAATCTTTGTCTTGATCATCTGCGCAAGCGGACGGTGCGGAAGGAAGACGCGCCGGTTGCGACCGACTCCTCCGGAGAATCCTACGACGTGCTGGATCGTGTGCCGGATGCGCGGTCTGGGGCGAATCCCGAACGGGATTTGATGCGCCGCGAATTGGGCGGTCAGATTTCGCGGGCACTGCAAAAGTTGACGCCGCGCGAACGGATGGTTTTTGAACTCAAGCATTACCACGGACTGAAGTTGCGTACTGTGGGCGAAGTTTTGAATACGACTGAGGAGACCGCCAAGAACACTTTGTTCCGCGCCACCCAAAAATTACGCGGCGCGCTGGCGGACATGCGATGACAAATCAATTTCTCCCCTGCGAAGGGACACGACTATGAAGTGTGAGTGGGTCAAAGAAAATATTCTGCTGCACATTTATAACGAGCTGCCCGATGACGCCCGCTATGAACTGGAGCAGCACCTGGCGCGCTGCACCGATTGCGCCACGGAATTAAAAGCGGCGCGAAAATTCCACGCCTCGCTTTCCGACTTACCGGTCGAAGAGCCGACGCCGAATCTGCTGGCGGCCTCCCGCATGCGCTTGCAGGAAGCGCTGGAGACTACATCGCAGGGCGGCGCGTGGCGGCGATGGATATTCGATCCGGCAACCTGGTTTCATCAGGTACGTTTCTCACCGGCGCTGGCAGCAGTCATTCTGATGATTGGATTTACCGGCGGAGTGGGCGCAACCTATAAAGCGCTGAAGGGTGCGCCGTCCGAGCTGCCTGTGACGCCTGCGGGCCCGGTTGCGGAAGCATCGATTGGCGGCATTCGCTCCATCACGCCGCAGCCTGGCAATCAAGTCAGCATTAAGTACGATTCGATCTCCACCCAGGAAACTCATGGGGCGTTGAACGATCAGCGTATCCAGCAATTGCTGCTGTTCGCGGCACGCAACAATTACAACTCAGGCTTGCGCATGGATTCAGTGGACCTGCTGACCCAGCAGCCAAACGACACTCATGTGCGCGAAGCTTTGATTTATGCGTTGCGGTACGACTCGAATCCCGGCGTGCGGCTGAAGGCGCTTGAAGGTTTGGGTGGATATGTGAAGGACGATGTACGCGTCCGTGATTCCGTGTTGGAGGCGCTCATGCAGGATTCGAATCCTGGCGTGCGTATTCAGGCTTTGCATTTGCTTGATCCGGTGCGGGCCGATAGCAGTGTGCGAGTCGTTCTCCAGAAGTTGGCGGAGAGCGATCAGAATCCCTACATCAAGGCGCAAGCACGTTTGAAAGTAGCGCAGATGCCGGAAATCGATTGAGGCTTAGACAATGACACTGGTAAACCACTCGTCGAAAAATGTTTTCAGGTTGGTTGTCGCGCTATTGCTTCTGGCCGGTCTCGCCAGCGCGCAACAAACTCGTGTATCGCAGGAAGGCAATACCTGGATACAGGAAACCACTGGCTCGCTGGCCGCGGCCAAGAATGTGCGAATCAAGGTCGACATTGGTTCGGTGCGGGTCGAAGGCAGTTCGCGGCAGGACATCGGCTATGTGATCCACAATCGCGCCAACACGGCGTCCGAGAAGGCGGCGCGCAACCAATTCGACAATTACAAGATCACGGCCTCCATTAAGGGAGACACGGCGTGGATCGTTGCCGACTGGCAGGGCGGTCGCGTGCATAAGTTTTCCGGCGATTTTGTGATTAGCGTTCCGCGCGGCACCGATTGGGCCAAAGTGGAGACCGACGGCGGCAATGTCATCGCCACTGGAGTTGCCGGCAAAGTCGATGCCGAAACCGACGGCGGGAACATCCATGTAGACGACATTGGGGGCGCCGTCACCGCTGCGACCGATGGCGGAAATATCGAGGCTGGCACTACCGGCGGCGATTTGACTCTGAATACCGGCGGCGGCAGTATCAAAATTATCGCGTCCAAAGGCAAGATCAATGCCGAGAGTGGCGGCGGCAGCCTGGTGCTCATCTCCGGCTTGCAAGGGGCTGTGCTCGAAACCGGTGGCGGAGATATCCAAGTTAGCCGGTGTTCGGGGCAGGTGAAGGCTTCCACCGGTGGCGGCAGCATTGATCTGGGCGAGATTGGCGGGAAAGCGGAGATTGAGACCGGCGGCGGAAGCATTCGTCTGACGTCTGCGACTGGATCCGTACATGCGGAAACCGGCGGTGGGACCATCGAATTGAACGGCGTGCCCTCGGCGCAAGCGGAAACCGGGGCGGGCGGCATCATCGCCAAATTTGTTTCTTCAAGTGACATTCCCACCGACTCCGTGTTGGAAACTTCCGTTGGAGACATCACGGTTTATTTATCTCCGAGTTTAAAAATCAACATTCGTGCCTCGATTGAAGTTGCCAACGGCCACAGCATTCATTCGGATTTTCCTGAGTTCAAAGTCGTAACCGAAGGCGGCGATTGGGGACCGAAAAGCGTGAGCGCCGAAGGCAGTTTGAATGGCGGCGGTCCAACGTTGAAAGTACGTACCACCACGGGAGACATTACCTTCCGTCGCAGCAATTAGTTTCACGACCAAGGAGCGATGACCATGCGCAACTCAATTCTTTCTGCAACGCTCGCCTGCATGACGCTGGTTCCGGCGCTGGTGGCCATTCCGGCCGTCGCCGCCGAGTGCGCGTTTTCCAGTCCATTTACTGAAGCTTTTGGTTACTCCAGCGATGAGTCCGGGGGTGGCGGCTCCTACCTCGGCGTGGACACACGCGACGTGACCGCCGACCGTCTGACCGCTCTGCAATTGAAAGAAGAAGAGGGCGTGGAAGTCACCATGGTGGATCAGGACGCTCCCGCAGGAAAGTCCGGGCTGAAGGAACACGACGTAATTCTGACGGTCAATGGTACAGAGGTCGAGAGCGTGGAGCAGTTGCGCCGAATGATCCACGAAATTCCGGCGGGACGAACGGTGACACTGGGAATCAGCCGCAGTGGTCAGCCGATGACGCTCAAGCCCCA
>DATBAX010000117.1:0-3549 GCA_036271275.1 Terriglobales bacterium | reverse complement strand
GATCGCAAGGCCGATCTCGATACCGGCCATTGCTATTACGTGAAGTCTCCGGTATTTCCCTGGAATAAATTTCCCGGCGTGGACACCGTGCTTGGCCCTGAAATGAAGTCCACCGGCGAAGTGATGGGTGTCGCCGATAATTTCGGAGAAGCCTTCGCTAAGGCGCAAATCGCAGCGGGACAGAAACTGCCAACGCAAGGAACAGTCTTCATCAGTGTGACTGATCACGACAAACCACAAGTTGCCGACCTGGCCCGCAAATTTGTGGACATGGGATTCAAACTGGTTGCCACCGCCGGTACCGCCGACGTACTTGAAGGCATCGGATTGAGCGTCGAGCGCGTGTACAAAGTGAAAGAAGGACGTCCTAATGTTGTGGACTTGATCAAGGGCGACCGCATTCAGCTCATCATCAATACTCCGCATGGACAAGATCCGTTCTTTGATGAGAAGGCGATTCGCCGCGCCGCCGTCCACGGGCGCATAACTTCGATTACCACATTATCCGCTGCTCGTGCGGCTGCGGAGGGAATTGCGGCCCTGCAACGTGGAGAGGTCAAGGTGCAGGCCCTGCAACACCTCCACGCCGAGCGACGAGAAGCAGTCAAGCGCTGATACGAGACCTGAATGCTACTTCAAGGAATTTTCCCTCCAGTCACGACGCCTTTCTATCCCGACGGCAACGTTTATTACAAGAAGCTCGAACATAACGTCGAGCGCTATTCGAAGACTCCGGTAGCTGGAATTGTGGTGCTGGGATCCACGGGCGAGTCAATCATGTTGTCGGACCAAGAGCGCCGAGACGTGCTCAAGACCGCGCGTGCTGCCGCTGCGCCGAGCAAAGTTCTGATTGCCGGTACAGGCGTGGAATCCGCAATCGAGACTTTGCGGCTGACCGAATTTGCCGCCCAGGCCGGTTACGATGTCGCCCTGGTACGTACCCCGCATTTTTACAAGAAGCAAATGCAGCCGGCGAATCTGCTGGCGTTTTATCGGATGGTCGCTGACCGGTCGCCTCTTCCCGTGATGATTTATAACGTCCCAGCCTTTACCGGTTATGACTTGCCGGGGGAGTTGGTGATCGAATTGGCCAACCATCCCAACATTATTGGAATTAAAGAATCGGCCGGAGACGCCGACAAGATTCGCCGCGTGGTGGAAGGCACCAAGCACGTGCAGCGATCCGCGACGGTGACTACGACTTTCGAGGCAGTCACCGCGCGCATGATCAAAGCTGCTATGGATGACAATTCAGGTGGGGAATTGATTACGATTGGCGGCACAGAGAGTGGGGTGAAGCCTTCGTCTGCTGCGGTGAATGTGATTGCCGGAATGAAGACGCGCCAGAAGCAAGTGGGATTTCAAGTGTTGTCGGGATTGGCGCAACATCTCAAGCCTTCGCTGGACGCAGGGGCAGTCGGAGCGGTCCTTGCATTCTCCGCTCCTGCGCCCACTGCATGCTACGAGATTTATGCCGCGTGGAAAGAGGGTGACAGCGCCCTTGCCCAACTGAAGCAAGACCGCGTGACCGCTGCCACCAAGCGAGTGGGAAGTGAACTGGGCGTTCCCGGCCTGAAATACGCCATGGATTTGAATGGCTACTTTGGCGGCCAGGCACGTCTGCCGTTATTGCCGCTGACGGCCGAACTCAAGGCCGAGGTGGAGCGTCTTATGGCTGATATCCGGAACTGATTCTTTGTGCTTGTCTTGCGCCAGATCGTCGGACTACAATTAGAACGAACGTTCGAACTACATGGCTAGCGCTTCCTCCCAAGTCGGATTGCCGGATTCAATCCGCCGGAGATTGCCGGTTTCGCCGGCCGTCTCTGAGACGCGATTCGATCGGCGTCTTGGCAAAATTCTCGCCCATGCTACCGAAGTCTTTTATGACAAGGGATATGAAGGCGCGTCGATGCGCGACCTTTCGCGGACCAGTGGCATGTCGCTGGCGGGGCTTTATTACTATTTCGAATCCAAAGAGAAGCTGCTCTACCTGATTCAGAAGCACACGTTCACCACAGTTGTGGAACGGCTCCAGCAACGCCTGCATCGAGTGGATGATCCGGAAGCGCGTATTCGGATTTTCATCCTGAACCATCTCGACTATTTTCTGGCGAATCAGAAAGCCATGACCGTGCTGTCCCACGAAGATGACGTTTTGAAAAACGGATTTGGTCAGGAAGTTGCCGCGATCAAACGTGAGTATTATCGGATTTGTACCGGCTTGCTCGACGACTTTAAACGGGAAAACAAACTAACCTTCTCCAGCCGAATCTCGGTGCTTAGCCTGTTTGGCATGATCAACTGGATTTACACCTGGTACAACCCTCGCGTGGACGCGAATGCGCGGGAACTAGCGCGTGAGATGGGCGACATATTCTTGCGAGGGATTTGTGGAACGGTTGCGAAGAAGAAGACGCGCCGGAAGAAATCTGTTTTATCAAATTGAGTTGAAACGAAGGAGTCCTACATGGCGACAACAGTAGAGCCAACCGCGAGTGCGAGCACGAAACAACTGGTCAACTATCGAACCGAAGGTGGAGTGGCGGTGATCGAAATGTTCGATCCGCCGGCGAATACCTACACTTACGAAATGAACCGGCAGCTCGATGAATCCATCCTGAAAGCGCGCATGGATAACGATGTCCATGTGATTGTGCTTACGGGATCAGGCGACAAGTTTTTCTCCGCGGGCGCGAATATCAAGATGCTGGCGAGCGTGGATCCCACGTTCAAATATTACTTTTGCCTGCACGCGAACGAAATGCTCTTGCGGTTGGAACATACGCCGAAGCTGGTGATTGCGGCGCTTAACGGCCACACCGTCGGCGGCGGCCTTGAGATCGCCATGGCGGCGGACATCAGGATCGCCCGTAAGGACGCGGGTAAGATCGGCCTGCCTGAAGTGAATCTGGGCGTTCTTCCTGGCACTGGCGGCACGCAACGGTTATCCCGCTTGGTGGGGAAGAGTAAGGCCATCGAACTCATGATTACCGGAAATACCTTTTCGTTCGAAGAGGCGCTTGAGTTTGGGATCATCAATGACATTTTCGAGCGCGACGGGTTTATGGAAAACATCATGGAATATGCCCGACAGTTCTGTCCGCCGAACAAAGCGGCAAAAGCTGTAGGACGCATCAAGCGCGCGGTGCAGACCGGTTGGGAGATTCCGATGGAGTCGGCGTTGGCTGTTGAGCGCGAAAATCAGCAAATTCTTTTCCAGAGTGAAGACGCCAAAGAAGGTTTGGCGGCTTATGTGGAAAAGCGTCCGGCGGAATTCAAAGCTAAGTAACAACTCGATAGAGGTCTTATGCCTGGAAAAGTAGCGAAAGTCGGAACATTCGGTGATTGGGTCGGCTTGTTCGATGATTGGCGCAAGGATATTGGCGTCAATCATGATGAAATCGCCGGCTTCAAATTCGATACACTTTACGGCGCGATTGAAACCACCGAAGTGCAGTTTGGCTCTTTCAAAGGCCGCAACAAGTGGGAGAATCTGCGGCAGGTGCCTACGCAGCAAATGCGCGATGCTTTGATTAATCTCATTGT
>DATBAX010000116.1:0-8256 GCA_036271275.1 Terriglobales bacterium | reverse complement strand
TGGAAACGAAGCACGGGGATACCCCATTGATCGACAACGTTGGGATCGAGTTCGCAATAGCTATCGGGGTTGGGAATCATTTCGCCACGGCCCGCGAAACCTATGTAGTTTCCGTAATCACCGCGAAGTTTTTTCTTCAGCGTGGAGCCGTAGCCTTCGTAGGCGTCACACGAGTCTTGCCAGTCTCCGACACCCGGCATGCCGCGGCCGCCGCCGAATTCGATGTGGTATCCGCGCAGGAAATCATTTTTGCGGTCGAACTTCCACCACGGAACGTACATGTGCTCTCCGCCGGTGCCGTCGTGGTTGTGCGGCGGCATTTTTTCGAGTTGCGGAAAAGTGCCCCCGCCGCTGCTGCCAACCGTGTCCGTCAGATAGCGGCCTACGACGCCAGAAGAATTGGCGAGCCCATCAGGAAATAGCGTGGATTTTGAATTGAGCAGCAGCCGCGCGGATTCACAGGCACTGGCGGCGAGAACGAATGCTTTCGCATAAACGCGTTTTTCCGCTTTGGTGGCTTTGTCGACGTAGGAAACGGCCGTAGCTTTGCCGTCTTTGCCGACGATCACTTCGCGGGCCATGGCGCCGGTGATTAAAGTGAGGCGGCCCGTGGATTGTGCCGGAGGAATCATGACCTGACTGGAACTGAAGTTGGAGGCGCTGACGCAGCCGCGCCCGCATTGCCCGCAATAGTGACAGGCAGCACGTCCGTTCAGCGGCTTGGTGAGAATCGCCAGGCGCGATGGGACACAGAGGACACCAATTTTGTCGCAAGCTTTCTTGATGATGGTTTCGGTGCAGCGCGGCGGGGGAGGGGGAAGAAAAACTCCGTTGGGCGCGCTGGAAATATTTTCCTGCGATCCGAAAACTCCGATGAAGCCTTCGACTTTGTCGTAATAGGGCGCGATCTCTTCGTAGGTGAGCGGCCAGTCATCACCCATGCCGTCGTTGGAGCGAGACTTGAAATCGATAGGAGCGAAGCGTAAGGCGATGCGTCCCCAGTGGTTGGTGCGACCACCCACGATGCGGGAGCGGAACCAGCGAAACTTCGATCCTGCGGCGGTGGTGTAGGGTTCACCGTCGATCTCCCAAAAACCGTTGGGCGCGAGAAATTCGCCGAAGTTCTCGGCCTGTTTTCCACCCACACCGATACCGCGATGAGGGAGCTGATAGGGCCAGACGTGTTCTTTAAAATCTTTTTCCGGATTCAGCGTGGGGCCGGCTTCGAGCATGACAACGTTCAGGCCGCCTTCGGTCAGGACTTTGGCGGCGGTGCCGCCTCCCGCGCCTGATCCGATGATGCAGACGTCGTAGGTTTTCGGGGAACGGATGACTTCCGGCATTCTTGTGTAACCTCGGGCGCTAAAGCGCGTTGGTAAAGCGAAAATCTTAACGCGGCGCTGAAGCGCCGCTCTACACGGTGCTACTGGGCTTGAGAATGGTTACGGTGGACCTTGTGCCTCTGCACCTGATGCGCCGTCGTGCCGTGAGATTCCTCGCGGACTGAAGTCCGCTCGGAATGACAAGATTGAATCGGCGTAGCATCAGAAGCGTAATGGCTTCAGATACGCATAGCTGGCTTCGATGCTGGCGAACGGGTCTTGAGGTTTGTCGTGCTCGACGAAGTAATGCTTGATTCCGGCTTGTTCCGATTTGCCGAGGATCTGCTTCCAATCGATCACGCCGTTGCCGACTGAAGTCATGTCGAGCGAGTCGCCGAAGTTCTGGCCGCCTGAGGTATCGACTTTTGGAATTTTCTTCATGTCTTTTACATGGACAAGCGGGAAGCGTCCGGGATATTTCGCGAAATACTTTACCGGATCCTGACCTCCTACCACGATCCAGCAAAGGTCCAGTTCCATCTTGACCAGATTCGCGTCTGTGTCTGCAAGCAGCAGGTCGTAGGGCAGCTTGCCGTCGGCATTGGGAAAAAATTCGAACCAGTGATTGTGATAAGCGAATTGAATTCCGGCTTTCTTGCAGGCCTCGCCGGCATGGTTGAAAGTGTCGGAGGCGCGTTTCCAGACGTCAGGCTTCTTGCGATCTTCTTCTTCAATCCACGGACACACAATGTAGGAATGACCGAGGACTTTGCTGGACTCGAGTACGTGCGCGAAATTTTCCGGAGAGAGGCTCTTGAAAGTCACATGGGTCGAAGGAGAGACGAGTCCCTGTGAATCGATGGCCGCGCGAAAATCTTTTGGCGATTGTTTGAAGTAGGTCACTTCGCCATTGGCAGCCTGCGCGAACCCAGCCAGCTCAACCTCTTTGTAACCGATGGTGGCCACACGGGCGAGGGTACCGTGAAAATCTTTCTCCATGGCGTCGCGCACGGTATAGAGTTGCAGGCCGATTTTTTCGATCTTGTGAGTTGCCGCAGCCCAACTGAAGCGATTCGCCATCACCGTGGCGGCGGTTAGAGTTCCAATAAATTTTCGGCGGTCCATTTTTAGAGTTCTCCTCGCTTCATTTGATTCACCGCGTAATCACAGGCACGCGCGGTCAGTGCCATGTACGTCAACGACGGATTCACGCAAGAGGTGGAAGTCATGCAGGAGCCATCGGTGATGAAAAGATTTTTAAGGTCGTGGGCTTGATTGTGAGAATTAAGTACCGACGTTTTGGGATCACGACCCATGCGCGCTGTACCCATTTCGTGAATCGCCAGACCGGGTGCGGCTTTTTCGTCAAAGGTCTGGATATCTTTGGCGCCCGAGGCCTCGAGCATTTCGGATGCAGTGACTTGCATGTCTTTCAATAGCGCGCGCTCGTTGTCGCCGAATTGAGCGTGGATTTTGAGAGTGGGAACGCCCCAGGCGTCCAGTTTTTCCTTATCGAGTTCGGCAAAATTGTCGTGGTTGGGCAAGCATTCTCCGAAGCCGCCAAAAACCATTTTCCAGGGGCCCGGATTTCGGAGCGAATGTTTGAACTCGGCGCCGATGCCGGGCTCGTGCGATCCGCGACTCCATCCGTCGCGTGAACCGCCGCCCTGAAAACCGTATCCGCGGACAAAGTCGGGATGCTTTTGTTTTACGTTGCGGAAGCGCGGAACATAAATACCGTTCGGACGATTGCCCAGACTGTTGCGGTCCTCATTGCCGGCAAGGGTGCCAACGGCGCCGGCCGCCATGACATGGTCCATCAGGTTGCGGCCCACTTCTCCACTGGAATTCGCGAGTCCGTGGGGAAATTCCTGAGTGGCGGAATTCAAAAGCAGGCGCGCGGACTCAAGCGTGGACGCACATAAGAAGACGATGCGAGCATGGAACTCGGTGGCCTCGCGAGTTTGTCCGTCGATGACCTGCACGCCGATGATCTTGTTTTTGTCTTTCGGATCGAGGATCAAGCTGTGCACAACGCTGTACGGACGGACCGTGACCTTACCCGTGGCCATGGCCGCGGGAAGGGTCGAGTTTAGGGTGCTGAAATAAGAACGCGTGATGCATCCGCGGGAACACGGGCCGCAGTAATGACAAGGTAGGCGGCCTTGATGGGCCTTGGTGAGAATGGCGGCGCGCCCGATCGTCATCATGCGCTCGCCGGGAAAATGTTTGGCGATCGCGTCTTTGACTAGTACTTCGGCGCAGGTCATTTCCATGGGCGGCAAAAATTTTCCGTCGGGAAGTTGCGAGAGCCCTTCGGGCTGTCCAGTCACGCCGATGAAATCTTCTACATGGTCATACCACGGAGCGATGTCCGCGTAGCGAATCGGCCAGTCGACGGCGATGCCTTCCTTTAAATTCGCTTCGAAATCGAGATCGCTCCAACGATAGGTTTGACGGCCCCAAATGATGGAGCGTCCGCCGACCTGGCGGCCGCGAATCCACAGAAAAGGTTTGTCGGGATCGCTGGTGTAAGGATTTTCGTTGTCGTTGACGAAAAACTTGCTGTTCCATTCGTCGACGCCCGTGGACTTGGATTGGATAAATTGGTCTTTATTGAGGGCCTTGCGGTCGCCCATGCCGCGATATTTTTTCTCCCAGGTGGGAACGTGCTCGGCGTAATCTTTTTCGGGATCAATGGGGCGTCCCGCTTCAAGGACGAGAGTTTCCAAGCCTTTTTCGCCAAGCTCTTTGGCCGCCCACCCACCGGTGATTCCGGAGCCGACGATGATCGCGTCATAGGTTTTTACGGGCATGATTATTTCGAAGCCTCCGGCGTGAGCGGCGCGCATCCGGCGTGACGGGGGGGGATGATTGACTCATGCAGCTCCTGCTCGAAACCAATTTGCGAAGTGTAGTAGCCGACCAGCGTGAGCTGTTTCATGGAAGCGAAAAACTCTTCTTTCCCGGGATTCCCCTGACGCCTTCTGGGTGACGCGTGCTGTCGGACGACCTCTTTATCCAGCTCGGTGAGAAGTTGGGTTTGCTGTTCGGGTGAGGCGCTGACGAAATCCTTGGTGAAGAGGGTTTGGCTGCGAGCATCCACGTCGGCCAAGCCGGTGAGAAAATTGGCGCGCTCCTGATCTTCGTACCAGTCAGTGAGAATCACGTCGATGAACTCGTTCACCCGCGCGGCTTTTGCGCCGGGAGTGTCGGTCTGGGGAATGATCAACTCGCTGATGGTGGTGACGGTGGCGTTCTGGTGGGGATTGAGCGTTCGCAGTCCTGTGGATGTGGCGAGGTCGTCATGGACTGCGCGAAATAAAGAAAATGCGTTGTGCGAAAGGAGCGGCAGGGCTGCGGTGGCAGCGAGCAGCTTCAGCGCATCACGTCGCTTCATGCTTGACTCCTGAACATTTGGCTTTTGCAGATTACTCCCCTGCGGGAAGGCGGGTCAATGAGCCACGGATGTACGCGGATTACGCGGATAAGAAAATCCGTACGAATTAGCGCAATGCCGTGACGAGGAAACCGGAATCTTTCTATTGGCGCACCGATTGCTCGACCAGTTCTCGGGCTTCGCGCAGTGCTTTTACGGGATCGCCGGTGGGAATGAATTCCATGGCGGCGTAGCGCGGATATTTCAGCTCTGCTAGCTTGCGGAAGATGTTTCCGAAATTAATTTCGCCGGAGCCGGGCTGGTGGCGGCCGGGGACGTCGGCGATGTGGACCAAGCCTACGAGATCGATATTTTTCTCCAGCTTTTCGATCAGGTTTCCTTCCGCGATCTGCTCGTGGTAGAAATCGTACAAAAATTTTACGTGCGGATGGTCCACCTGGCGGATGATTTCAAAACCTTCGGCGACCGAGGTAAGAAAATATTTTGGATTCTCTTCGGGATCGATATTTTCGAGCAACAAAGTGACGTTGGCTTTGGCGGCGATGTCTGCACCGTATTTGAGTGTGTCCACGCACGACTGGTGAGTCACTTCGTGGGCGACGCCTTCGATGCGATTTCCGGTGAGGATGATCAGAGCGGGGCACTCGAGTTTCTCCGCAGTGGGAAGAAATTTCTTAAGGTCCGAGAGAAATTCATCTTTCTTTGAAGGATCGACGATTCCCTTCACCGGCAGCGTGCAAGCATCGACAGTGAGGCTGAGAGATTGTTTTTTGGCGCGAAAGTGCTGGAAATCTGCGTCCGACCATTTGTTGAATTCGCCGACCAGTTCCACGGAATTGTAGCCGGCTTCGACAACTTTCTCGATCCGCTCGTCGAATGGGGCGTCGCGATCGATTGTCCACAACATGACCGAGAGCTTGAAAGGCAGAGGCGGCTTGGTCTCGGCGGCTATTGCTGATGATGAAAATGCCGCCGCTCCCACTGCCGCACCGGCCAATGATCGCGCGAACTGACGTCGATCCATAAATTATGTCCCCAATAATTCGTTGCGAACATTCTTGAGCACGTAAGCCGCGCGCTCGACCCCGACCGGGCCCGACAGAATGGGATCTTCGTTCTCGATGCTGAGAATTCCTTCGTAGCCCACTTCCATGTAGGCGCGAACGATTTCCTTCCAGGTGCCGGCGCTGTGACCGTAACCGACCGCGCGGAAAGTCTCCGAGGCTTTGGGGAGGTCCTGGGTTTCGAAGGCAAAATTCAGGACGCCATATTTATCGAGGTTGTCTTTGAAGAAGACGGTGTCTTTCATGTGCGCGTGATAGAGCGCGCCCTGCTTGCCGAGGAAGCGGATGACTTCGACGGGATCGCATCCCTGCCAGAACAGATGACTGAGATCGCAGTTGGCGCCGATTTCTTCGCCCACGGCTTCACGCAGCTTCATCAGAGTCATCGGATTGTAGACGACGAAATTCGGATGCATTTCAAAAGCCAGGCGGTGGACGCCGTGTTCGCGGGCAAACTTCGCGGCTTCTTTCCAGTAAGGAACGACTTTTTCTTTCCATTGCCAATCTTGCACCTGAGCAAATTCCGGGGGCCAGCGATACGTCACCCAATTGGGCTGGGTGTCGGTGGGACTGCCGCCGGGGCATCCGGAGAATCCGACGATGACTTTGACGTCGAGGCGTTCGGCCAGCAAAACCGTACGGCGGAAAGCTGCGGCGTCGCGCTCGGCAATTTTGCTGTCGGGATGGACCGGATTTCCGTGGCAACTCAGCGTGGCTACCTGAATATTTTTGTCGGTGAATTTCTTTTTCCAGGCGCGAAGTTTGGCGGGGTCGTCGAGCAATTCCTGCACCGGACAGTGGGCGCTCGCGGGATAGCCACCGGTGCCGATCTCCATAGCTTCGAGGCCGAGAGCGGAAACGCGATCGAGCATTTCGTCGAGCGAAAGATCGCCGTAGACGGGATCGAAAACGCCGATGGGAATTTTTCTGCCGACGCCTTTTGGCAACGGGCTTTCGCTCGCTGCGTTTGCGACTGCCGTGGATTTGGCTGAGGCTGCCGGGGTCAAGCCGCCTGATACGGTCGCGGCGGCCAAAAGGCTTCCGGTGGTGGCGAGGAATTTTCTGCGGCTGCTGGAATCAGGGGAGGAATTTTCGTTCATCAGTGGGCCTCATTATAGAAAGCTTTTGTTCCGGCACATTATACGCAGATTTGGACTTCCAAAGACACGGGCCTTTTTGATTGGGGATGGGAACTCAAGGTCCCTCGACTTCGCTCGGGATGACAAGGGTTTGGGGGTTTGACAAAATAGGCTGGTTATCTGATGCTGCAATCCTCCATGTCAAGAATCCCTGCGCTGCTGCTGCTTTTGGTTGTTGTCGTTCTTCCTGCGTTTGCGGTTGAACCGCCTTCGCCGCCGACGTATGGCGTACGGATGGAAAATACATGGATTCCGATGAAGGACGGCATTCGTCTTGCTGTCACGCTATACCGGCCCGATGGCGCGAAAGCTGACGACAAGTTTCCAGCGATCCTGGAATACCATCCTTATCGCAAGGATGATGCGACTGCGGTGCGTGATTACCCTCTCTACGCTTATTTTGCGCGGCGCGGCTATGTTTGCGCGCGCGTGGATATTCGCGGCTTTGGCAGCAGCGCGGGAGCTCCGACTGATCGTGAGTATTCCGAGCAGGAGCAACTCGACGGATTGGAGATCATCACCTGGCTGGCGCATCAGTCGTGGTCGAACGGGAACGTTGGGATGATGGGAATTTCGTGGAGTGGATTCAATTCCATGCAGTTGGCGATGCGGAATCCGCCGGAGTTGAAGGCCATCCTCGCCATGCACGCGACGGCGGAATTGTTTCACGACGACGTGCATTACATGGACGGCATGGCGCACGTGGACGAGTTTGAATTGAACATGGATATGGCGGAGGGCGAGACTGCGCCTCCGGATTACACGCTGGATGAAAAGAAATTAAATTTGCGTTTCGATACGCCGCCGTGGTCGTTAACTTATTTTAAGCATCAGCATGACGGGCCATTCTGGCGCAGCCCGGTGCGTCCATTGAGCGAGATCAAAATTCCCAGCTTTCTCATCGGCGGCATGCTGGATGGGTATCGCGATAACGTTCCCGACATGCTGATGAAATCCAAAGCGCCGATTAAGGCGATTGTTGGTCCGTGGAACCACTCGTTTCCGAACGATGCTGTGCCCGGGCCGCAGATCGACTGGCAGTATGAAGCTACGCGCTGGTGGGATTATTGGCTCAAAGGCCGCGACACCGGCGTGTTGCAGGACCCGCGGCTGGTGATTTATATGCAGAATTGGCATCCGCCGGACCCGAATTTGGAGAATGTTCCCGGTGAGTGGCGGCGTGAAGATAGTTGGCCTCCACCTGAGGCGCAGAACACGGATTTTTTCCCGCAGCCGAATCATACATTGGCGACTTCCGTGCCGGAGAATGATGTTCATCAGTTGAAATATGTCCCGTCGATTGGAGTTGAGGCCGGCTTCTGGTGGGGAGA
>DATBAX010000115.1:0-2527 GCA_036271275.1 Terriglobales bacterium | reverse complement strand
ATTACATCGACTTCGATTACATGGAGAAGATACGGAAGATGACCTGAAAATATCGCTGCGTGCGGATTTTAAACGCAGCCAGTTTCACCGCTGAGGACAAGTCCTGAGTCACAGGAACGATCGTGGGTTCGACAAATATCTTTGGAGCTGGCACTTCACCGCCGCTTTCCACTTCTTTGGTTTCAAGCGTCAAAAGTTGGCCCTTCTGATCCATATCGGCCAATTCTCGCCCGCCTTTACGTCACTGATTACTTCGCTACCTACTTAGACGCAAGATTCTCAACTTCGCTACAAAATTTTAAAAGTTTTCTGTCATCCGCGCCCATCTCAGATTTGTGATTTCAGACTGCAGATTTTGAACTTCAATCTGCAATCTAAAATCGGATCTCTTCTACCGTCCCGCCCGGGCCGCCTTCGCGCCCTTTCCCATCAGCGCCGCAATCTTCTCCAGCAAGCTTTCCATGCTGATGCCGGTATCCACATTGCCGTCCACCGCAGGATGCCGCGCCCCATCCGCATGCATGACCAGAATTCGCGTCGCCGCCTGCGACTTCTTCACCACGTAAGGAAGATGATGCCGGTCGTCCCGATTCATCGACGATCCGATGAGCACCAAATCAAACTTCCCGGTCTTCAGCGCTTCCAGAACGCCTTTGCGTCCCTCGGCCGTCTGCACCTGGTGTCCCGCCTTTTGGATGGAAACTGCCTGCGCCGCAAGCACTTCCGCATCGCCTTCGCCGTAAAGAATGGTTAATTTTGAAGCCGACTTCGCCGTATTCTCCATACCTGATCGAACCAGCCTTTCTGGATTACCGCTGGTTCTCAAGCTATCAACGGGACCGAAGAAAGAGAACGTCACCTAAGGCCTAAGACGTATGGACAAATTTCCGCCTGCCGGATGTACAATTGTCGGTTCCCGAGAGAACTGGCGTTCGCTGTAGGTGTCGCGAGTCACCGAGGGAGGGGGAAAACATGCGTGCTCTCTGCGTCATTCTGCTAAGTCCGCTTCTGCTAACTCTGGCCGCTGCTCAACAACCCGCTGCCGCCGACCAGTCGATGACCTCCTATTGCAATTTCGCCGACGATAATCAAGTCAGCATGCAATACAGCACCTTGCACAAAGAAGAGCCGCAAAACGGCAAAGTGTGGATACCCGGAGGTTCCGCTCCGGTCCTGTTCGTACAGACTCCGCTCGTCCTGAACAACGTTCCAATCCCCATCGGCGGATACACGGTTTACGTAATTCCCGGCAAGAAGACCTGGACTCTGGTCGTCAGCAAAAACGTCACCGTGGGCGCCAAGTACGATGAGGCCCAGGACCTGGTAAGGGCCTCCATGGAAACAGCCGCGCTGCCCGATCCTTCCGACGCCCTGCACGTTTCCTTCGAACACTCCGCGCCCAAAACCTGTAGTATCCGATTCGACTACGGCAAGACCGCCGCATTCGGCGCCGATTTCCAGGAAAAATAACCATCGTCCTTCCCTGCTCTGGCTGCCGCGTCCTTCCCGCGCCTTTTGAGGGAGGGTGGGCTTTACCATGCACTCAGCAGTTAGCATTTAGCCATGACGGGTTCCTTCAGCTATCCAGCAAAAGCCAAAACGGCCAATTGCTAATTGCCAACTGCCAGCAGTTAAACTAGACCGCAGGGAGTCCACCGTATGCGCTACGTTTTTATCGTTCTCGCTGTCCTCGGCATCGTTGCCTCCAGCCTCGCTTTGCGCGAGCACTACCGCACTTACGGAGACGCTCCCTGTGACATCAACGAGAAATGGGATTGCGGCATCGTCAATCACAGCCCCTTCGCAGTTCTCATGGGCATTCCGGTTGCCGACATCGGCATTGCCGGATATTTGCTGCTGGGTTTCCTGGCCTTCAGGCGCTTCTACCGCCTGCTTTTGGCCGCCGCATTGATCGCACTCAGTTTTTCTTTGTATCTGGCGCACATCGAAGCCAGCGTTCTCGGTGTGTGGTGTATTTACTGCGCCATCTCTTTGGGATTGATCTCTTTGATCAGTCTTCTGTCGTTAGGGACAGTCATCACCCAAGCCGTTCGCAAATGATTTCGGGCGGCGCAGTCGCCTCAGCGCCTGATCTGGCACACAAGTTTTGCCTACAATCGCCGAAAAGCCGCGCCCAATAGGAATCTTGCTGCAAACCCCACTCTCGCAATGCTGTAAAATGGTGGAGCTTCAGTACCGCTGTCCGCCAAATTTTTTCGATGCCACAAGAGCCCCTAACGATCGACGACAGCCTCGGCGCGAAAACCGGACAACGCATTCTCCGTCTTACCGGCCCCATCATCATCAATAACCTATTCGACCTGCAAGCCAGAATGCGCGCCAACAAGACGCAAACTTTAATTCTCGATTTCACCGGCGTTCCCTATATCGATTCCGCCGGCGTCGGGGCCCTGGTGGGCGCTTATGTCACTCATCAGAAAGATGGCCGCAAACTATTTTTGGTCGGCGTCAGCAACCGTATCCACGATGCTCTCAAGGTCACACACGTGGAAGGTTTCTTCAGTTT
>DATBAX010000114.1:0-14135 GCA_036271275.1 Terriglobales bacterium | reverse complement strand
TAGCGAGAGTGATCGCCGCCGACTGGTCAGCCAAATCCCGCTAATCGCATTCCGGCCACGATCCTGACCTGATGATGTGGTCACAAATCTCAGTCCCCGGGTTGGTGCCCGTGGGCGTAGTGCGCGCGTCCTAATTTTCCTCCGACTGTTATGTACAGGATGGAAAGAGTTCATCTACGGCTGGGTGAGTATCAGGACATTTCCGCAACGGAATGGCTCGCGCACACGCTGCAACGCCTGGTGAATGAACACCTGAACATAGGGGAAGATTTCCTGCGCTCGCTGCCGGAGAAGGAATCCGTTGTGGCTCCCTCTAGGGCGGATTTAAGCCTCGATTAGATGCGATGGCTGGTGCGGGGTTTTCGACATTCAATAGAATCTTAAATGCCGTGCTAGCGGCAATCTAATTCTTTGGTTTTCGTGACGTTTCCGCCGAAGTTGCCATCCAAGTCCTGTCGAAATTGATTCGGATAGGGCAGGAATGTGGATCGTCAAGCTGGCGCTTCGTCGTCCGTACACCTTTGTAGTGGTGTCGATGCTGATGCTGTTATTTGGCACGGCAACCTGCGTGGAAGCGCCCAAAGACATTTATCCCTATATCAATATTCCAGTTATCACGATTGTCTGGAGCTATAATGGCCTGCCACCGCAGGAGATGGAAGGCCGCATCGTCACCATCTGTGAACGTGCGTTAACAACAACCGTCAACGATATTGAGCACACGCAATCTGAGAGCTATCAGGGTGTCGCTGTCATTCGCGTTTTCTTTCAGCCGAACGTCAAGATCGAGCTGGCGATGTCGCAGATTACAGCGGTTGTGCAAACCATCCTTCGCGTGCTTCCACCTGGGACATTCCCGCCCAACATTCTGAAATACGACGCATCGAGCGTGCCGATTGTTCAGCTCGGTCTTTCAGGCCAGGGGCTAACCGAGGAAGATTTCTACGATCTTGGCTTGTCATTTATTCGTCCGCGATTGGCGAACGTTAAGGGTGCATCGATTCCGCTGCCGTACGGCGGAAAAGTACGACAGGTGCAAGTCGATGTAGATCCCAATCTTCTCTATGCCAAGCACCTTTCCGCGACGGATGTTTCGACTGCATTCAATCAGCAAAACCTAATTCTGCCCGCCGGAGTCGCGAGGGTCGGGGACCGGGAATTTATCGTTAAGTTGAATTCATCGCCGCCGCTGGTATCGGCGCTGAACGATTTGCCCATACGCGCTGCGAACGGAGCGGTGGTGCTGGTCAAAGATGTTGCTCAGGTCCGTCTCGGATATGCGCCGCAGGTCAACATTGTCCGGCAGGATGGAAAACGCTCGGCGCTTTTGACCGTGCTGAAGAATGGAGAAACCTCCACTCTCGACATCGTAAAGGGTGTCAAAGCGATGCTGCCCACGGTCAAAGCGGGACTCGCTTCTGGACTAGAGATCACGCCATTGTTCGATCAGTCGATTTTTGTGTCGGACTCAATCGACGAAGTAATTCGGGAAGCTGGCATCGCCGCTGGCCTTACGGCATTGATGATTCTGTTGTTCCTCGGTTCGTGGCGCTCAACGCTGATTGTCTGTATCTCGATTCCACTTTCAATCGCCACGTCGCTTGCAGTTTTGTATGCCTTGGGACAGACCATCAATGTGATGACCCTTGGAGGCCTGGCGCTGGCGGTAGGAATTCTTGTCGATGATGCGACGGTCGAGATTGAGAACACACATCGCAATATGAGCGAGAAGAAGCCGCTGGTGCGGGCGATTCTCGATAGTGCACAGCAAGTGGCGTCCCCGGCATTTGTTTCCACTCTCGCAATTTGCATGGTCTTCACGCCGGTGATTCTGCTGAGCGGGCCGGCGAGGTATTTGTTCACGCCCCTTGCGATGGCGGTGGTGTTCGCGATGCTGGCTTCGTATTTCCTGTCACGTACGCTCGTCCCCACCATGATGCATTTCCTGCTGGGCAGTGAGATCGCGCTCTATCAAGATCCGCAAGCGGCCGAAGAAGAGGAGGAAAAGAATTGGATATGGCGGTGGCACGCGAAGTTTGATCGCTGGTTCGAGCGGCGCCGCGACAATTACAAGAGCGCCCTCGAGTGGACACTGGCGAATCGTGGCCTCACCATCGCCATCTTTGGCCTGTTCGTGGTCGTCTCGCTACCGCTGGTGTTTCTGATCGGCACTGATTTCTTCCCGTATGTGGATTCCGGACAAATGCGCATGCATGTTTATCCGCCGGAGGGGATGAGGCCGGAAGATTCGGAACAATATTTTGCCGCCGTTGAAAAGGAGATTCGCCATGTGATTCCGGTCGAGGAACTGAAGATGATCGTCGATAACATCGGCCTTCCGAACGGAGGCTTCAATCTGGCATTTTCTGATAGCGCCACCACGTCCGATTCCGATGGCGACATTCTTATCTCCCTCGACCCCGGCAAGCGCAACACGCAGCTCTACATGCGGCAACTGCGCGCCGACCTTCATCAGAAATTTCCCGATGGGACATTCTTTTTCACGCCTGCAAATATTACGAATCAAATCCTCGATTTTGGATTGCCCGCTCCCATCGATCTGCAGCTTGCGGGGCGCGGCAAAAATAACTATCAACTCGCCCAGAAGTTACTGAAACAGGTGGAAGCGATCCCCGGCGTGGCCGACGCTCACATCCATCAGCAAATCTCGTTGCCGACAATTGATGTGAATGTGGACCGGCTGAAATCGCGGCAGATCGGGCTTACGCAACAGGACATCGCGCAAAGCATGTTGATTTCGTTGAGCGGCACGGGACAGACGGCGCCAAACGAGTGGCTCAATCCGCAAAACGGAGTCAATTATCAGGTAGTCGTGCAGGCCCCGCAATACCGCATTGATTCTCTCCAGGCTCTCGCGCGAACGCCCTTGACGTCGCCTGCCGGAAATACCAGCCAGTTGCTGGGCAACGTGGCGAATTTCGAGCGCGACATCACTCCGGTGATTATCAACCACTACAACATCCAGCCGGTCTATGACATTTACGCCGACACCGATCAGCGCGATCTCGGCGGAGTGGCGAGCGAGATCCGCAAGATCATGGACAAAACGTACGACCGCCTTCCGGTCGGCACCACGCTTGCCTTGCGCGGCCAAGTTCAAACCATGAGTGATTCATTCGAGCGGCTTGGTGTCGGCATCGTTTTCGCGGTCATTCTTGTTTACCTGTTGATGGCGGTGAACTTCCAGAGCTGGATCGATCCTCTGATCATCCTGATGGGTCTTCCGGTCGCATTTGCCGGCGTTCTCTGGATGTTGTTTCTCACCGGCACCACGTTCAATGTGCCCTCTCTGATGGGAGCCATCATGACGATTGGGGTGGCGACCGCGAACAGCATTCTCTTGCTGGTCTTTGCCAATGACGAGCGTGCAACCGGGAAAGATAGTTTGGAGGCCTCAACAAACGCTGGGTTTACGCGCTTGCGTCCAGTCTGCATGACCGCTCTAGCCATGATCATCGGCATGATGCCCATGGCGTTGGCCCTCGGACAAGGCGGCGAACAGAACGCGCCATTAGGACGCGCCGTGATCGGCGGACTTCTTCTCGCCACACTGGGCACGTTGTTCGTCGTACCCATTATGTATTCCTGGCTACGCACGGATCCGCCGCGAGATTTCGATAAAGAAATTGACGAGGCCTATCACGAAGGCGAACAAGACGGGGAACAAGGCAAGCAAACACGCGAAAGAGAAGAGCCACAGCAGGGACAACAACCGCTGCCGGCCTGAGAGACACTCCTATGAGCCAAGATCAAGAAAAAGATAAAGGCAAAGAAAAAGACGACAAGGAACAGAACAAGAAGAACGAAGAAAACGGCTATCTGGATTACCGGATTTATCCAGAAGACGAACGCCTGCGCGAAATTCAGGAGCATCCTGATCGTCGTCTGACCCGTGCCGAATGGGAGCATGAGGAATCCCAAGCGCGGCAGGCTGCGCATAAGAAGCACGAACGGGTTAAACACGATCGGGCCATCCAGCAGGAAGCTGACAAAAAGAAACGAAAAGAGAACATCCATTGGAAAAAGATTGCTATCTGGGTTGGAGGCGGACTGCTGGTGCTCCTGCTGATTTTTGTGCTGGGCTACATTCCACGTCACAAGCGGGAAAAGAAAGCGGCGGCGCTAGCGAAACAGCGGGAGCAGGAACAGCCGGAAGTGGATGTCATTCAAGTGAAGCGATCGCATGCTCCCGGAGAACTCACCGTACCTGGCACCACGGCGCCGCTGACTGAAGCGTCTATTTATGCACGGGCAAACGGTTATCTTCGCAAACGATTTGTCGATATTGGCGACCACGTAAAGAAAGGACAATTGCTGGCGCTGATCGATGCTCCAGATCTGGATCAACAAGTGGACCAGGCGCGCGAGCAATTGAGACAAGCCGAAGCCCAGCTTGATCAACAGAAAGCGCAGCTAGCGTTGAATAAAGTCACTTGGGAACGATGGCGTACGCTGGTGGCGAAAGGCGTGTTCTCGCGGCAGGACGGTGATCAGCGCGAAGCCGATTACCGTGCACAGTTGGCGTTAGTCGGTTCTGCCGACCGCAACGTTGAAAGTTACCGGGCGAATCTGCGGCGTGTAATTGCGCTGCAGGAATATGAACGCGTGACCGCGCCGTTCGCTGGAATCATTACTCAGAGGAACACAGATGTCGGCGCTTTGGTCGGCGCGTCCGGCGCGGCTGGGACCGCACCCATGCAATCTCCGCAGTCGCCAAGCGGCGGCTCGGCGAGCGCGGGCAGCTCCAACACGAGCGGCACTTCAGGAACAACGAGTCAGACGGCGACGCCTTCGACCGGAGAGTCTCAAGGCGGTGCACTCTTCGCAATCTCCCAGATGGACAAACTTCGCATCCTGGTATCCGTCCCTGAAAGTTACGCGTCGAATATCCAGGCGGGTATGCCCGCCAAGGTGTTTGTTCAGGAGCGGCCCGGTGGTCCGATTAGCGGCACCGTTACGCGGGCCACACACTCAATCGACCAAAACTCACGGACAATGCTCACCGAAGTTGATCTGGATAACCGTAACGGCAGTCTTTATCCCGGCATGTACGCGGTCGTAAGTTTTGTTCAGTTACGCGGCATTTCTCCGCTTACAGTGCCCGGCGATGCGGTCGTCGTGCGTCAGGATAAGACTTCGGTGGCTCTCGTCCGCGATCAGAAAATCGCGATCGTGCCCGTGGAGATCGGGCGCGACTACGGGCCATCAGTCGAGATCCTGGAAGGAATTCAGGAAGGCGATTGGGTGGTGACCACGGTGACGGATGGCGTTCAACAGGACGCGAAAGTCCGTCCCAATCAAAAGAAAACTCAAGGTGAAGATGAGAGCGGCCAGGGCGGAGCTCAGGCGAACAAAGCTCCAGACTCCGGGCCCACACAATACGGCGATCAATCGATCGTGAACTCAGCAACGGAGAGCACGAACCAGCAAGGCAAATCAGGACAAGGTGGCGGATCAGATCAAAAGAAGGGTGATCAGCAAAAGAGCGGTAAACAGAAGGGCGGGGATCAGCAGAAAAAAGCGAGCAAGCAGGCCGAGAACGGATCGACGAAATGACGAGACTTGGTATGATCCGATCTGCTTCGTCGATTGTCGTACTTCTGGCTTGTAGCCTGATTTCGATCACTTCGAAAGCACAGGACGAACAGCCTCCACCGTTCACCGCTCCCAATCCAGCGATCTCGCCTGCACTGAACTCGCCCGGCCAACAGCCTGAACCGACGCAGCAGCGTCCGCAAGTGACGCCGGATGCCCCGCTGCCTCAGTCCGACAAGACAACTGTAGATCAACGTGATTTGCCGGCATTAACGACTGAACCTCGGTCGTCCAAGGAACCTTCGGCCACAGTGAAAGCTGCCGAAAACACAGATGCGCGTCCGAAAAAAGAATCGCCATCCCCGCTGAATACTGGTTTCTTTAGTTTGATTGCTCCCTATCACGCGCCGCGCGTGCCAGATCTTCCGCTCAGTTCTACTTCGCGACTGAACGCTCTGATTCGCGATGGCAAGCTCTACCTCTCATTGCACGATGCCATCGAATTGACGGTTGAAAATAATATGGATGTTGAAGTGAGCCGTTACAACTTGCTGCTGGCAGACGCTGATGTGACCAGAGCCAAAGGCGGCGGCAATCTTAGAGGAATCGATTTCACCATCCAACAGACCCCATCCGGAATAGCAGAGGCGACCATTCCACTGTTAATTACCGCTTCAGGAAATGGCGCGGCCACGAACGCCACAGTGACAGACCTTTCTCAGGTGATGCAGATCGGAAGTACTACGCCGCAATCTCTGGCGGTGAATGGGACCTCAACATATTCCGCGGGGCCGCCGATTCCACTCTACGATCCAACACTTGCTGGCGAAGCGGGCTTCCTGCGCCGTTCCGACGCAGTCTCGTTGGACACGACGAGTGGCAGCAGCAGCGGCAGTCTGGGCGCACAAATGCCGCCGCTGGATTTCGTGAGCACCGGCCTCGATTTTCAACAAGGATTTTCCACGGGCGCGCAGTTGGAAGCATATGTCGACAACTCTGCACAAGTTCTCTACGGTGCAAACTCGCAATACAATCCGTTCCATTCACCCAGCACGTCGATCACTCTGACGCAGCCATTGCTACGTGGATTTGGGCGCGGAGTGAATTTGAGATTCATCCGAATCGCTCAGCTTGATCGAAAAGTTTCCCGGCTGATTTTCGAACAACAGTTGCTGGAAACGGTTTACGGCATTTCGCGACTCTATTACGATCTGGTCGCTCTCGGCGAAAACATTGGCGTGAAAGAAGAGTCACTGGCAGCGGCGCAGCGGCTTCTTGCCGACGACAAGAACCAGGTTGACGAGGGTACGCTGGCCCCGGTGGAACTAACGCGCGCGCAAGCTCTGCTTTCTTCCAGCCGTCTCGATTTAATCCAGGCCCGTGGCGAATACCGGCAGCAGGAAGTCATTCTGCGGGGACAGATTTTGCGGAGCCTCGGCGACCCCGCGTCGAATTTTACTTCCATCATTCCAACGGACAAGATTGTCGTCCCAGACGATCCTCCTGCTCTCGACATTTCTGCCCTCACGCAGGATGCTCTCGTTCAACGGCCGGACCTTGCGCAGGCGGCATTGCAGGTGAAAGCCGATGAGATAGCCGCGAAAGCCGCGAGAAACAATGTCAGACCGCTCTTGAATCTGTACGCGAATATCGAAACTCGGGGTTCGTCGATCGTGCCATACGAACCTTTGGGATCTCCCGGCACCGGCATCGCAACGGCGCCTCTGGAATTGACCCAGGGAGGGCTTCGTCTTTCCACGATTTACCAGGCTGGCTTGCAACTCAATATGCCGTTGCGCAATCGCATCGCACAGTCAGACGCAGTGCGCGACGCCATCCAGTTACGTCAAGCACAAGGCCGCACTGTGAAGATGGAAAACGATGTGCGCCAGCAGGTCGAGAACGCCGCAATCGCTTTGGAAGTCGCGCATCAGGCCTATGCCGCATCGGTGGAAAGCAGCAATTATCAGCAGCAGCTCTTGCAGGCGGAAATCGACAAACTTGCAGTTGGCGCCAGCACGCATTTCATGGTTGTCCAAGACCAGGCATATCTCGCACAATCCCGCTCAACGGAGGTCGCAGCCCGGTCCGACTGGATGAAGGCAAAGCTGTCCTTGGATCATGTCCTGGGAGACCTGCTGGAAAAAAATAACGTACTTCTTGAGGATGCGATCGGACATTAAATCGGATGCAATTAAATGATGGACAAAAACTCCAGCAACCCTGCGATCTTGTTCGATCTTGACGGCACGCTTATTGATTCAGTTTACGAGCATGTCATCGCGTGGGCTGCTTCGCTGCGAAGTGTGGGCATCGTTGTACCAAACTGGAAGATCCATCGTCGCATCGGTATGAATGGCGAATCCATGGTCAGGCAATTACTTCGCGAACCCAACGTTCGTCAGCGGTCGGTTAGAGTGGAACCGCTCGAGAAAAAACATGATGTCGCATTCAAGAAAGCGACCAGCACTATTCGCCTACTTCCTGGAGCGCGAGAGCTGCTTCGCTATTTGAGTCGATCCGGTATCCGATGGGCAATCGCTACCACCGGTAGTCGAAAACAGACGACGAGTTTGCTTAAGGACTTAAAGGTTCCAGAGCCAAGTGTCGTGGTCACCGGCGACGATGTCCAGAAAGCCAAGCCTTCACCCGATGTTTTCGTTCTCGCCGCAAAGCGTTTGGGGGTGCCAATCGAAAACTGCATTGTCGTGGGCGACAGCCCGTGGGACATGCTTGCCGCTGGAAGAGGGAGAGCGCTAGGGGTGGGCATCCTGGCAGGAGGCTACAGCAAGGGAGAATTGGAGGAGTCGGGAGCGTTCCGCGTCTATTCCGATCCAGCAGAAATGTTATTGCATATTGAAGACCTTGGCGTCGCGGGTAAATAACAATGGCATCGACAACGCCTGAGGTAATCGTGGTGGGCGCAGGAGCAGCCGGACTTTCGGCTGCGATCAAGGTTGCTCGCTCTGGATTCTCCGTCCAGATTGTCGACGCGAGGAGTCGCATTGGCGGACGCATGTACACCCTGCGCGAGCCGGTCTTGAAAATTCCGATCGAACTGGGAGCGGAATTTATCCATGGACTACCGCCGGAGACTTGGAAACCTCTGGAAAGGCATCATGCGGACATTGCAGAAGTGGTCGGCGAGCCCTGGTGCTCCATAAATGGCCGGCTATCCATGTGTAAGTTCTTTTCTTCAGTCGAGAGCATTCTGGAAAAAATGAATTGTCGGGGAAATGACGAGTCATTTTTGAGTTTCCTGGACCGTCGTTTCCCGGCCTCTACAAATGCAAAAAAACAAGAAGCGAGAAGAAGGGCTTTGGCCTATGTCACAGGATTCAATGCCGCGAACCCAAATAGCGTCGGCGTGCACTGGCTTGTGCAGAGCATGCGCGCGGAGAAAAAGATCGAAGGCGACCGCGCCTTCCGGTCGAAGAACGGGTACGACGATTTGCTCAATATCTTCCGGCAGGAATTGATTGAGACGCGTGTGCTTATTCAAACCGAAACTATCGTCGAATCGATCGATTGGTCCAGAACCCCCACGGTCTTAACTGTACGTCAAGGTAACAAATCTGTCAGGCTCACTGGCAAGCGCGTGCTCGTCACACTGCCGCTTGGCGTTCTACAGGCATCCGATCACGAGACCGGCGCAGTGCGATTCACGCCGAATCTTCCTCCGAAGAAACTGGATGCTCTCAAAACATTGCAAATGGGAAAGGTGATCCGGGTGACGCTTCGATTTCGGACTCGCTTTTGGGAAACGGTGCGTCCAGACAATAACCGCAGTAAAACTCTTTCCCATATGAATTACTTACTGACGCAAGACAATTCGTTTCCCACCTGGTGGACAAAAATGCCCCACAACGCGCCGATCATCACCGGCTGGGCACCTGATCGTAGTGGCGAACGGCTGTCGGGAAGGAGTCAATCGTTTGTTGTCGATCAGGCATTGCGTTCGCTGGCCTCTTCGCTGAAGATTCGGCCAGCCAGATTGGAGTCTCTGCTCGAGGAAGCCTATTTCCACGATTGGCAGAATGATCCGTTTGCACGAGGCGCTTACAGTTATGGAGCCGTCGGATCGGACGGCGCGCAGCGAGATTTGGCGAGTCCCCTAAAAAACATACTGTTCTTCGCTGGAGAAGCTACGGACACGACTGGTCACAACGGCACCGTACATGGCGCAATTGCAAGCGGATATCGCGCAGGATCGCAGATATTGCGCAGTCTACGATAAGTGAATTACAACGCCTAAGGGTTTCCGGCAAAATCGAAAACCATGAAACTTGTTACGCCGCGATTCAAAAGGAACTTTCGGCGTGGCGAGCCGAGTCCCGCTAAGTACGGTTCCGTATAGAATCTGCTCCTTCCCCTGCCTAGCATTTAGGTGATGGGCCCTCGCAAAACCCTCAGAGAAATCATTCAGGGCGAAGCCGCTGGCACCTGGCTCGCAATCTCCGCCGATCAGAAAATTGTGGCTGGCTCCGGTTCAACCGACGACGAGGCGCGATATATGGCGCAGGCAAAGGGTATTCGGGAGATCGTTTTACTTCGTGTCCCCCTAACCCCGCCAACGGCTGAAGAAAGAAGCGGTGATGAAAAAGTACTGCTAGTGCAAGGAACCAAATCTCCGAAGTAAATGAATCCCCTCTTGTTCGTTGTCCCCGAAAAGCTCCTCCTAGAGCAGTCGAGAAAACCGCCGAAGAATGGACCGTTCATTACCATCTGGCGCTACTCGAATGGGAAAAAGAGCGAATGGACAGTCGCCTCAGCAATGCGCGGCACGTGATGTTTGATCGCATTGAAGAGCTGAGAAATCTGCGAGGATCGCACGCTATTGAACATAAAGCGATTCACGACGCACCGGACAACTTGAGGGCTCTTGAGTAAGAACATCAAGAGTGGCTCGCTGAGCAGCAGCGACGAGCGAGGTGAATTCTTGGAAGATAAGCAAGAAAGGCTTCTGTGTGCGGTCTGCGGTCTGCAGCCTGCCCATAGATCTAAAGGTGGACCGCTACACGGATGATGACGGCAAACCGATCCATGAGCGTTGTTATATGAGGAAAATCGCGCCCAGCTTGAGTGGAGAAACAGCCGCATCCCTTGCAAGAACGATGCAAAGTGGATTCAGAATCGTATCGTTCAAGACATAACTTGACGAGCAATCGAATGACGGTTGCTCTGCATAGGAGTGAGCATGAGTAACGGGCACCCGACGGTTTGTTTTCTCTGCGACCAGCCTCTCGATCTTGCCGTCGAAAGATACTCAGAGAACGGTATACCTATCTATGAGATGTGCTACATCAAACGCTTGGTGGGTGACATTATCCCCGGCCCGCAGAACGGCTCCATGCCGCAGAACCCGCCGACGTAAGGACCACGACTAGGTGACCGCCCTTCACTTCTACTGCCTTGACGACGCCATTGCTCTCAACGACCACCTCTACTCTTACGATGCCACTCAATCTTAGGGTACGAGCGAGCGGGGAATATTGGGGCACGACCCGGTTGAAGACTTTACGATTGCTCGGAGCACCGACCTCTTGCCCGACAGCACAAAATGAAGTGGTTAAGACTGCTCCGAGGAGAACGAAGACCGAAAAATTGATCCAAAGAGACCTAGTGGACACGATAGGCAAAGCTTAAGTCCTTCATTTCATAGTGAAAAGATGACGAAGGTCACCACCGATTATGCTGAAAGCCGGTACAACTGCACGCGTATCGTCGCCTTGGAATCGCAGGGCATTCGATAACGAGGCCGTACTAAGTAGAACCCACGACGAGGCTGTCAGCGGGATTCGCAAATTCGAGCCGATTGCGACCCTTGCGTTTGGCCGAGTATAGGGCCACGTCAGCTTGGCTCACAAGCGACCCAAAGTCTGGAGCTTTCTTTCCTTGAAATCCCATGACTCCGAAGCTCGCGGTAACCACCAGCCTGATTTCATCGAACTTGAACACCTGCGCCTCAAACTGAGCACGGATGCGTCCAATTGCAATTTCAATGTTCGGCTGGTCCGCGTGAGTCAAGACGATCAAGAATTCTTCGCCACCCATGCGTGCTGAAATTTCACAACTTCTTGTATTGGACTTCAAGATCTCGGCGAATTTCTTGAGAACAGCGTCTCCTGCCTCGTGGCCGTATGTATCGTTCACGGACTTGAAGTGATCCACGTCGATCATGGTCACCCAGAAAGGAAAACCGTATCGTGCAGCTCCCGCAAGTTGGCGCGAAGCCCAAGCCTCGACGGCACGACGATTTGGCAATCCAGTCAGCGAATCAGTGAGTGCCATCTCCTCTAACTGCCGATTCTTGGTCTCAAGTTGTCGATGGAGGTCAATAATTCGGCGGCCAACACCAAGACGTGCGACGAGTTCGGCAGGCTGGAACGGTTTTGTTAAATAGTCATCGGCTCCCGCAGCCAACCCAGCTACTACCTCAGTGATATTCGTCTGGCCCGTGAGCATGACAATATAAGTGTAGGGCGCGGAATGCTGTTCCCGAATTCGCGTTGCCAAATCTATTCCTGAAATGTCCGGCATCATCCAATCCGTGATGAGCAAGTCGGGTTGTCTTTCCGCGTACAGACCAAGTGCCTCTTGTCCGTTCTTCGCGAAGACCAGTTCGTAAGACTCATCGGACAGAGCATGTTCCACGAGTTTGCGATAAACCGCCGAATCATCTGCGACTAAGATTCTTAGTATTGGGGAAGTTTCCATATTGGTAAGCTCGATTCGATCAGGGTTGTTCTCCCTTCAGACATTGAACAGATGGGGACACCTTCCGGACATCCCGCGTGTACCACAGTTACCAGCCGCAGTAAATGCACCGAAAGTCGAAGTCTTTCGGAGAAGAAGTGACGATGCTCTCGTTCCTCGAAATCGCCGAGACTTTTCGGTAAACAAAAAATAATGAGGATCACATTCTTACATCTCTGTTATTTTCTAATGGCCTTGATCCTTTCTTTGCTTTTCCCGCCAGACCAGGACATCGCCCGTGCACCGACATTCTGAGCCGTCTCTCAAACGGATTGCGATAGGCAGCTACACCGGGCCACCACTAGAGGTTACCGCCTGTGCTCGCCGCGCTTCAACGGTTTGAAAAGAGGCGGGTGCGATGACGGGGGGAACTGTTCGGTATGCTCTTAGCTTTGGGTTGAAAAATGGCGGAGTAATCTAGGCTTCCTTCTACCGGGCCATCGCACATCGGACAAAATGGCAATGTCATTCCCCATTTGAGCACGGTTTTTTGAAGCCAGAACTCGCCTTTAAGAAAGCGAATTCGAGTACCGCAAGCTTCGCACTTCTCGTCCGCCGTCCTAGCAGACAGCAAGTTGCCGACGAACTGATACATCTCTGATTGTCGCAAAGTTCCACCTCTTTCTTGGCCGACCGGAAAGGAGCCACATCCGTTGCAAGAAACTTAACACCTCCGCAAGTTGATTGTCACTATTCGTGCCATAGTGTCGAATTTGATGCAGGAAAAGTTGGGCTAGCGGGAAGAGCGGACGAAATCAGGAGATACCCGCATAGCGAACACGCAACACGCGGAAGGGATATTAAGTGTCATCGGCTCAGCAACGGCATAATCCATCCCCCGCACGAATCCTCCCGGCCAAGGCAACGAAATCTTTGGGGTTCAGCTGCTGCGCCGTGCCTTCTAAAAACTCTGTGTTTCGATTGCGCAACCATCTCAGTCCAAGTGAAAGCGACTAACTAGGTCGGGGCCTCGCGTGGCCAAGAAATATGCTGGTTTTTACTTTTACGAAAACGCACTGGTTGGAATGATTGAAGGTGAGAAAAACATTCCTAGATCGAGATGCGGTGGGCCGCTACTTTTGAGCCCGCCGTTGTTGGTGCCTGATTCGTTCCGCCTAATATGCTGGAAACCACTGGATTTGCTAAACCTTTTAGGTACCATCTCAATTTCGACACGATCTATCTCGTAATTGAAATCGCCATGCTCTCCCACTTTGCAATCCCACCGCCATATGCCGCCCGTGCCCCCGACGGAGGCAGACAGTAGATCAAAATGTACGGCTCACTCAAATAGACCCATGGAATGAATGGCTCAGTCGGCAATGTTGACCATGCGAAGTGCGGTGCTCCGTCATCTGAGATCGTGCGAGGCAAAGAACTCGAAGTCGTTGCACTGGAGATAGAATGCGTCCCGAACCCCGTTTGATCGAAATCCGCAAGAACGTGCTAAACCAAAACGACGCGGTGGCACGAGACCTTCGCGACCGTTTTCGCCGTGCGGGTGTGTTCGTCGTAAGCCTGGTTTCCATTTCCGGCTCGGGCAAGACCGCCTTCCTGGAAAAAACTCGCACTCTCCTCCGCAGCAAGTATCGAGTAGCGGCGCTGGTCGGAGATCTGGCCACAGAGAACGATGCGTTTCGCCTGGCACGCAGCCATGCACCAGTCAAACAGATTACGACCGCCACTGTTTGCCATCTCGAAGCCGCCATGGTCGAAAAAGCGCTCGAAGATTGGGACTTGAACCAATTGGATTTTCTCTTCATTGAAAACGTAGGCAACCTGGTATGTCCATCTTCTTATGATTTAGGAGAAGATCTGCGTTT
>DATBAX010000113.1:0-5371 GCA_036271275.1 Terriglobales bacterium | reverse complement strand
TCAAATTCAATCCACTCGTTTTCCGGCGTGACTGTGTTTTTGTAAAGCAACAAAGGGCCGCCCTGATTGGCAACGACCACGTCGAGCACGCCGCGATTCCATAAATCGGCAAGAGCTACGGAGCGTCCGTCGTAGGTATCGGTAACGCCGACCGACTGGGCCACGTCCACGAACTTACCGGCGCCATCATTTAGCCAGAGCTTTTTGGTTTGATAGCCGGACAAGCTGCGTCCTTCAAACGCAGGCCAGTTCTTAGCATCTCCAATGATGGTGCTGTTGCCACCGGCCACTTTGGAGAAGTCATACCAATAGCTGCGATTGTGGTCGAGGGAGATATAACCGTTCGTGAGATACAGATCGAGCGTGCCGTCGTTATTCAGATCGCCAAATTGCGCGCCGAAACTCCACCCGCCGAGCTCGACGCCAAAATCTCGCGCGAGATTTTCATACTTGAGCGCGTCGCCACTCGTGCCTTCTTTGGGGACCCATAAATTATTTCCCTGGATCAGAATGCCGTCTTCCGAAATGTTCGAAACATAAATCGAGTATTGGCCCCGATTGAGAATATCGCCGAAAGCCGTGTTCATGCCGCTTTTTGGGGCAAAGCCTACTCCGGATTGTTGGCCTACTTCATGAAATTTCTTGCCATCGTTGAAGTAGAGTTCGGAAACGCCGTAGTCATTGGACACGAACAAGTCGGGATGTCCGGAGCCTCGCAGGTCTGCCGCGGCTGAGGCCAAAGCCCAGTGATGGCTGTTGATTCCAACTTTGGCGCTGACTTCCTCAAACTTCCCGTTGCCAAGATTATGGAATAAATATTTTCGGCCGCCATTGGTGGCGTATTCAAAACTGTCGGGCATGATGCGTGTAGTCGCGATGTGCCACAGATCGATGTTTTCGGCATAGTAGCCACCGACGAAAAGATCCAGCAGACCGTCGCCATCGTAGTCGAACCAGATCGCGGTGTTCGCATTGATCCACGAAGGTAGGCCCGCCTGTTCGCTTACTCGCGTGAAACCGTGCCCGTGATCATTGTGAAACAACTCCGGACGTCCCCACTTGATCAAGAACAAATCTTCATAGCCGTCATTGTCGTAGTCACCCCAAACCGCGCCGGTGGAAACTCCGGTGCCAATTTGATTGACATCGGCGATACCCAGGTCAGCAGCCACATCTTTGAATGTGCCATTTCCCATATTGCGATACAGCGCGTTCTTGCTGCCTTCGCCACTATTCACAACGTAAATGTCGGGCCATCCGTCACGATCAAAATCGACGATTGAAACCGACGCACCCATCGAAGCAACTTCCGGCATGATGGGCTCCAGTTTGGGATCGAGCTTGGGAGCTTGATGCACAAAATTGATTCCAGCCGCGTGGGAAACTTCTTCGAGATAAAATCCGTGGCGTGCCAATGCCGTCTTGGCATCAACCTTCGACTCATCGATTCGCGCCTTCGACATTCGCTTAATGACCAGTGGACTGGCCACGAGGGCCAAAAAGATGACGCTCAAAATGATTCTTGCGGTCCGATTGCCCGTCATTTGCCGGTTTCATCCCTCAACGCGTTTTTGAAAACTTCCGGCGTGACATAGCGCGTATGGTAATTCTGCCAGTCCTCCGGATGCTGACGATAAACCCATTCGTCTTCAAGCCTGCCAGGCCGCGTGTTGTAGTCGCTTTTGGCGTGATAGGGCAGAGGCAATACGGTCTTCGAAAAAGTTGAATTGAAGTCGCCGTCTTTGATCCAGCCATCGCCTTTGATGACGAAGTCCCGCACCCAGCCCGCGGGCGGCGGCGCCTGTTCGGGGAAACGCAGTGACATTTCGTCCCCCGAATTCACGATCACGTAACGGTCATCGATATTATTCAAGAGCTCGCGAATATCGCCGTAACGTGTGTAGTAGCCGATTAAATCCCGCCAGTGCTGCTTGGTGCTTTCGATCTGGTTGTAGTCCGGAACCTCCGGTGCGCGTGCCGCGCCCGGCATGTGCATCACAGAGTAGCCGCGATAATGAAGATCGGCGAAATTTGGATTCAAGGTCACGGTCTTCACCGGAGCATCCGGCAAGCCCTGCGCCCATTGGATCGCGTCCCAGTATATTTCGAGATTGGTGCGAATTCTCACGCGACGCGGAGTGCCGGGACGAAAGACATTCGTTAGATTGAAGAGAATCGTCTTTTTGCGTCCAGCCGGGAAGCCCAAATTGTCCTGGGCGACAACCCACCCGTCTCGTCCATCCGGCACTTCAAGACTCAAACCATGCGCCCGCCAACGGTTGCCCTGCGTGATCGCAACGTTGATGGACGACTCGGTGTCGTGAATCGATCCTTGCGCGATTAAATAAAGAGGGCCATTGGCCGGCACGTTGTCACCGAGATCGATCTCAACATAATGATCTCGCGTGACACCCTGATATTGACCGCGGCCAAAACTGGCAAGAGCCTTTCCATCGAGGGTGCTGACAATGTCCGTTACATCCTGACCGGTGTCGTCGATCGCGCGCGCAATCTTATGCGGAGTCGCAACAGTGGTGAAACCAGGTTTCACTGGCGGGATCACAAAGCGCTCGTCGACGTAAATTTCGGTCTCCGCTGGATGATCGACAGCCATGAGCGCAATGTAATCGTAGTAATAGACTTCCCAAAGTTCGGCGGACACGCGCACGTCGTAATAGCCGTCGTGAGGCACGAGTTGTTCGCGTCCAATTTTGTACCATTCGCCGGTCTCGGCGATGTTGGCGGAGCCGAGCGTATTAATCCGCAAGCCGATCGCGGAGCCCCATGGAACGGCATCTTTGACGAACTCCATCTGTTTGCCGTTATAGGCGAACAGGAATGGACAGGAAGCTTTCAATCGCTGCTCGGTCACCACTTCCTGATCAGCTTTCACTTCGAATTCGGCGCGCACCGTGCCATTGGGCCAAATAACCCGCACGACCTCTGCTTGCGTCTGTTCTCCTAATCCGAAATGAACTTGCGGGCCTGTGATTGGTTGCTTCTGCACCAACAAGCCGGAACGAATTTCAATTTCGCCGCCAACTCCGAAGGGATTGATGCGCTGATCTCCGACCGCTTGTGCAGCGTGCGGGCGAACAACTTGCCAATGATAATTCTTCGTTCCGTGATTGATTCCTTGCTGGGGCTGTCCGTTAGTGGATAAACCGATCAGATCGAGACGTCCATTACCACTCAAATCCGCAGCGTCAAAAACAACCGCTGGCCCCGACGGTTGATCCAGTAAAGAGAAGCTGCCCTTTTCGTCCGCCAACCAAATTAAGATCCTTGCGCCGGCCTTGCCCGGAGATGTTTGCGATAGATAGAGATCGAGCGCGCCGTTATTGTCCAGGTCAGCGACGTGCAGGCGGACATCCCCAGCGAGATAGTTGGCAGCATCGGGAACTTTAGCGAGCTCCGCAACTTTCCAGCTTGCTCCTTCGTTCTCATCGGAAATACTGATGATCGTACCGTCGGCCTCTACGGCCAACAGATCGAGGATGCCGTCGCTGTCGGCGTCCGCTACTGCGATTGTCCTCGCCGGCAGCAAATTTGCAGGCAGAGGACGCTCGCGGAACTGGCCCTGTCGTTCGTTCATGAAGACGTGAAGCTTTCCCGCCCCGTCAATAATCGCGGCATCGGGATTTCCGTCACCATCGAGATCAGCCCAGGCAAATCCTCGCACACCTGTGATTCCGCCGAAGGGATGAATCGCCAGGAATGTTCCGTCTCCGTTATTTCGTAATACTGTCGGGATCCCTTCTTTCGCTCCAAGCATGATGTCGAGATCGCCGTCGGCTTCGATGTCGACCGCCCAAGCCCCGGTGTAGGACGCACTCGTTACAGGCTTCGGCAATTTGGTTTGAGCAGTGACGTCGTGAAATGCGTTTGGCTTGTCCTGAGCTAAGAGCCGAACTCCGCCTGCGCCGGCGACGACCAAATCAGTTTTAAAGTCGTAATTGAAATCCAGAGGCACAATTCCTTCAGGCAACGGCGGCACATTGGAAGGCCCGCCAGGGAAGAGAATCGTGGCACCAGTCGAGAGCCGCAGTTCGCGTCCATTCGCTTCAGCGATAACAGGAGCGCCCGCACTGCCCAAAGGAATCGCACCGATCCAATTCCAATGATCGCCATTCAAGTTCGCGATTGGTTGAGGCGTGAACGTGATCGACATATCTGCCGCCGCGGGTTTGAAGACCGGAGATTCTAATTTCAGAAAATGAGTGAAGGGTCGCGCTTCCTCTCCGGCAGCGGACTTGATAACCAGCAAGCTCTGGCGATACTCCGGAACGCGCATCAGCACGTTGCGCAGAAAAGTAGTCTGGGTAGCGGCCGCACGTAAATCTGAACTACTTTCCGCGCTTTGTACCGCAGCAAGCTTTTGTAAAACTTCTGGCGGCCAGGCGGAGGATCGGCCAGTGATCTGAGACACGGCCGATTTTAATGTGACATCGTCACCGCGTTTCGCCGCGATCCTGCTTAGCTCGAGCAACGCTGCGAGATTGTTCGGTTGGGCAGCCAGAATTCTTTGTAACAGTTGCTGAACCTCGGCCGCGCTGTTGGCGTCCCCTTGCCGCTCAACTTCTTCCGCCAGTTGGTAGATTGCCTTGAGATTTTGTGGATCGAAATCCGCAGCTTTGCGCAAATCCGCAATGGCTTGCGCGGAATGGCCACGTTGGCTTTCGAGAATTCCCAGCAAGTCATAGATCTGATCGTTTTGCGGAGCCAGGTCGCGGGCTCGTTCGAATCTCTGTGCTGCAAGGTCATAATTTCGTTGGCGCAATGCCAGGATGCCCCAGTTTGCCCAACCGGCGGGTTCTCCCGGAACCAGCTGCGTGACCTCCGAAAGTTTGCTTTCAGCGTGTACGTCGTCGCCCACCTGAAGCGCCGCCAAGCCGACGTAGAACGCTGAGACAACCTGCTTGTATTCTGGCGAGGATTTGTCCGGCAATTTTGCGCCGGAACGACAACCTGCTGACGTGAGGATCGCCGCCACCAGCAGATAAAGAAGCTTCGACGATTTCCTGGGCGAATGTGAGGTCTTGTTCATTGCTAGTTTAAAAATTTTATCTATGCCGGCTGCGTTTGCCGTTGCCTGCGTTTTCGGTGACGTGACATGCCCCGGAAAAATAACAGGATCACGGCGAGAAACGGTAAAAGGAAAAACAAAAGATCCCAGCGGCCGAAACCTGTCGGGGTCGCTTCTACTCTGGAAAAAGCTTCTCCGCGCCCTTGCTGAGCACTTTCCAGCACAAGCCGCACGCGCCAAAACTCGTCTCGATCAAACTGCGTCAGGGTCTTGTATTGTACCTGCCCTCGCGTGTCGTCGCGCTCAAGGGTATAAAGGACCTCGGGAAGGCGTCCACTTTCTGGT
>DATBAX010000112.1:0-8541 GCA_036271275.1 Terriglobales bacterium | reverse complement strand
GATGCTTTGTCCGGCCTTCTCGGTGAATCCGCCGGCCGCTGAGATCACATCGAACAAACGCTGTTGCCCCAGCACCGGATAGACTCCCGGTCTCGCCACTTCACCCAGCACGCTCGCTCCTTGCGAAGCATATTCCTGCACGAATACCGACACATGAGGATTCTTGACGAACCCACCATCCGACAATCGCTGCTGGATCAAAGCCTGCGCCTGGTCCGCGCTCAGTCCGCCAACCCGCACATAGTCGATAAGCGGCAGATAAATATCACCCGCTCCGCTCACCCGAGCTTTCGTGGAAAGTTCCGGAACGTTATAAACACTTACCTCGACCAGATCTCCGGTGCCGAGTCGCAGAGAGCTTGGCGCATTTGCGACACCCGGAATTTCCCCGGCTTGCGTTTGGGCGGGTTGCGAAGCCTCTGGAAGATTTTTAGACGCGGATGAGTCTTGCGCGATGAGTCCGGGGCCCAGGATCGTCATCGCTACTAAGAAAGCAACAGAACAAAATAATTTTCGCTGCTGTGACTGCATTTTTAGGCCCATTAACATTTTGTCAGCAGTCTAGCATGTCACTTGTCGCCAACAGAGGGTTCATCTGCGCTTCGTACACAACTCGCAAACACCGTCGAATCCATAAATTCAGCTTGTCCTAAAGGCCCCAGTACCTAGAAAGAGAATAGTGGCCTGTCGCCACAAGTCTTATAGTGCTGAAAGAGTTAACACGGCTGGCAGCAGGGAGTTGTCCGAGCCGGGGCCAAGGGAGGATTGAGTTGACGTTTTTCTACTTGGCGATATTTGCGGCGTCCGTGCTGCTCTCTTTTATCTTCACTCGTTACGTGCGCAATCAGGCGTCCGTTCGCGGATGGGTTTCCGTGCCCGCGTCGTCGCGTCATCTGCATAGCACGCCCCTTCCCCGTCTCGGCGGAATTGCAATCTTCGCGTCATTTCTGGTTTGCATCGCTTGCGCAATTCTGATCAGCCGTCATTTTTCCAGCTTGGATCCGGGATTTGCTCCCAGATCATGGCTGAGTGTTCTCATCCCAGGCGCTCTGGTCTTTCTTCTCGGAGTCTACGACGACATTTATGGCGCCGGGCCTTATGTGAAATTCGCGGTGCAGGCCATCGCCGGCGCTATGCTGTTTGCCGGAGGCTTACGTATCGACGGCCTTCCGGTGCTCTTTGGAAATCATCAGTTCTCCTGGATGATCGCTCTGCCTCTCACCATTCTTTGGGTTCTGGCAATCACCAACGCATTCAACCTGATTGACGGCCTCGACGGACTCGCCGCCGGTTCCGCGCTATTTTCCACGCTGGTGGTATTCGTCGTCGCTCTGCTCAGCAATTCCACAGTAGTTTCGTTGATGACCCTGGTCCTGGCCGGAGCCATCCTGGGATTTCTTCGATTCAATTTCAATCCCGCCACGATTTTTCTGGGAGACAGTGGAAGTCTCTTCATCGGATTCATGTTGAGCGCGCTCGCTCTACGTGGTGCCCAGAAATCGCCCACGATTATCGCGGTGGCGATTCCCGTGGTTTCTTTTGGATTGCCCATCCTCGAAACCACGTTGTCCGTGGTTCGCCGCGTGATCAGCGGCCGTCCTGTCTTTACCGCGGACCGGGAGCACATTCACCACAAATTATTGCAGCTTGGATTTTCGCATCGCCAGGTGGTCATCACTCTGTACGCAGTTTCGGCGTTGTTTGCGCTGCTCAGTTTGTTTCTGCTCTGGCCCACTGGCAAAACTTTGGGACTTGTTCTCGCGGTCGTCGGCACCGGTATTTGGATCGGAGTGCAACACCTCGGCTATTTGGAATTTGGTGAACTCCGCAGAGTGGCGCAGCGCACCATGGAGCAGCGGCAAATTGTGATCAACAATCTCGCCATTCGCCGCGCCGTCGAAGAACTCAAGGTCAGCCGTGACTACGATCAAATCTGGCGAATCCTCACCGCCGCGTTCGACAGCAATGACTTCGATGCCTTTGAATTACGCCAGCGTTTATTGCCGTCGGAGGTTCCCGACCTCGGCGGATTGCAAATTGTGTCCGGCCGTGTCGAAGACGCCTATCTTCGTTGGAAAAAACCTGGCAGTTACTTTTCGAACGAGCCTCTTAGCGGCTGGAAATTGGCTCTGGATCTGGTGACCACTGATAATTTGCACCACGGCTCCATCACCATCTATCGGGGATACATCGAACGCGATTTACAAGTCGATATCAATTTGCTCACCTCAATTTTTCCCATCGCCCTGGCCGACGCACTGGATCGCGCTTCCAACAGCAACCTGGAATTCCTGCCAACGATCGAAGAGTCACAATTCATGTCAGCCCAAGTCAGCTAGCATTTTTTTAGCTGGCCGTGGACGAGCGGCGCTTCAACGCCGCGATAAACTTGCATTGTCGATAACGCGCTTCCAGCGCCGAAACCCCCGGGAAAGGAATGCCGCACACTGGCACAAGGCTGCTCATGACTAGACTTTATCCACAGCCCCGAACCTCCTGTGTCACTTTCACCCACTCCATCAACAATTTAACGTCAACGTTCCGCAATAGTACCCGGGGGTTCACAGAACGATGGCAGACCGGCTCACAGGACAGAACATTCATTTCCTGTCTTTGCAAACTTCAGTTTTTTGTGTCGAGTGCGAAGTAATCAGTGAAAACAACACGCCATATTGTTTCGCCTGCGGCAGCCGGGCCGTGCTCAGCTTGTCGCGCGTCCTGGGTGGATCGCTCCGTGGACAGCAGACTGCTCACCTGATCGCTGACGCCGAGCTCGACCGCTTAGTGCGTGAATTGCTTCGGACAGTCCCTGCAACTTCCATGCCCGCCATCGGCGACCGCATCCCGGCATCATTCGCGAGCCTGGCGCCGTCACGCTCGCACGCTCGCAGCATGGGTCAACCTGTCGCGAGTCAGACTGGCGAAGCTGGTCCCTTTGAAATTTATTCCGGAGAAATTGATTTCGAGC
Organism: Terriglobales bacterium; assembly: GCA_036271275.1. GTDB lineage: Bacteria > Acidobacteriota > Terriglobia > Terriglobales > Acidobacteriaceae > DATBAX01. The sequence continues at coordinate 5,573 of DATBAX010000112.1, read as the reverse complement.
CGGCGATTCACGTGATCGCCGAACGCGCCCAGGCCTTGACTAGAGCCACCGGCGCCGCCATCGCCCTGCGCACCGGAGACGAAATCGTTTGCCGCGCCCGCACTGGACGCACCGCTCCAGATCTTGGCGTACGTCTGCAAACCGATTCCGGCATTTCCGCCGAATGTGTCCGCACCGGCGAAGTCGTCCTGTGTCATGATGCGGAAAGAAATCCCCAGGTAGATTTAGCGAGTTGCCGCAGACTGGGAGTCCGCTCGATTCTGGCCGCCCCGTTGCGCCACTTCCGCAGGACCCTCGGGGTCTTCGAAGTCCTGTCCGGTTCGCCGAACGCTTTCGATCATCGCGACGTCGCCACCATGCAACTTTTGTCCAGCATGATGGTCGCCGCCATTTCCCGACTGTCAAACACCAGGCCGGTCGCTCAACTCCCGCAGTCAGCCTAAATCATTCAAGATCCAACGGGTGCCCCGTCCTTCTCGCGTTGTTTGCGAGAGGGCGGTGCCTCTCCCACCACAATGTCTCAGCCCTTTTGCGCAGCCTGCCCCAACTCATTCAACTTCTGCCCATCCAACTTCAGCGAGGCAGCCGCAACATTTTCCTCCAGATGCTTCACGCTGGAAGTCCCCGGAATCGGCAACATCACGGGAGATCGCCACAAAAGCCACGCCAGCGCAAGCTGGGATGTCGAAATCTTATTCTGCTTCGCCATATCCTGGAGCGCATTCTCCGACCCGGAAAGTTTTCCCGCCGCCAGAGGAAACCACGGAATGAATCCAATCTTTGATTTTTCACAATACTGCAGAACATACTCCGAGCCCCGGTCCACCAGGCTGTAGCGATTTTGCACCGTCACGACCGGCACGATGGTCTGCGCATGTTCGATCTGCGCCACGCTCACCTCGGACAAGCCAATGTGTTTAATCTTTCCTTCGGACTGCAAGTCCTTAAGCGTCCCCAACTGGTCCACGGCCGGCACCTTGGGATCAATCCGATGGAGCTGGAACAAATCAATACGATCCAGCTTAAGCCGCTTCAAGCTTCCTTCGCACGCTGTCCGCAGATGCGAAGGCTTGCCATTCTCGCTCCACTGGTTCGGGCCCTGACGATCAAATCCCGCCTTGGTGGCGATAATTAATCCTTCCGGATAAGGATGCAGCGCTTCCGCAATAATTTCTTCGCTTACTCCCGGTCCATAAGAATCCGCGGTATCGATAAAATTAATTCCCAGCTCGATCGCCCTTCGCAAAACTCGCACAGCTTCTTTTCTGTCTTTCGGTTCTCCCCAAACTCCCTCCCCGGTAATTCGCATCGCGCCGTATCCGAGACGATTAATCTCAAGGTCCGCCCCAATCACGAATTGACCGCTATGACTTGCTGGCAAATCGTTTTTCACTGAAGCACTCGGCATGGATTGTTTCTCCTTCTCACTCATCTCGTTTGATTCGTTTCCGGAAGTTAGGGTTTCTATTTCTCTGAGGAAAAGTTGGTAGTGGTGCAGTTTGAAGCGAGATTCGTATTAGGGCACAGCTTTTCTGGCGCTGCAGAAAGCCTTAATTTTGGTTGAACAATCGTTTCTATGCGCGCTTGGCGCGCTGATCGAGAGCATCGACTACCGTGGAAGAGCGGCGGCTTCAACGCCGCGTGAATCGTATCGTAGCCGGAACGCTGGCCTGCAAGGCCCGCTCCTCCACGGCGGCGCACGCAGCATCTAAGTCTTCCAACACGAACGTTTTTTTGTCCTCGAATCAAGCTTTTCCGCAAGCACTTTTATCGAAAACTCAATCGTCGCCAAATCTCTATTGCAATGGAACCCGATAAAGATTCCTGCGAGTATTCTGACGAACGTACGCATACACCGAGGGACTGAACGCGGACTGCACCCACCACGGAATCGATCCAGCACTCTTTGCCTCTGGAAGTTCTTCGGCCCGAGAGATTCCACCCGATGGAACCTTGGGAAGACCAGAGTCAGGCAGCACCGGTAACACGTAAGTTTCCAACCGAAACTGTCCGAAGAACAGATACATGAATTTCCCATCTGCATCCCAGGTCAACAGGCAATAGCCGAGACACAGGGTCACAGGGGCGCTTCCATCCATGGCGAACGCTTTCGTTGCAACCATGTGTTCCGCATCGGGGCCGGGCGCCCCGGCGAGGAACCACCTGCCATCGGGCGATACGGCAAAGGCATCGAGAATGCGTTCCGGCGTGACCTTGCGGCGCTCTGTCCCATCCGGCTTCATCCGATAAAGGAAATTCGCGTTGCCCTCAATCGCACGAAAAACCAGGTCGCCATTGGGAAGGAAAAACGGCGAATCCTCGATAGCGTTCGACGAAAGACGCACCGGCGACGATCGCCGACTAGTCGGAGCGATCCACAGACTCGAGTGGCCACTCGCGTCATCCATGGCAAACGCCAGTTGTTTTCCATCTCTCGAAATCGAGTAACTGCTCGGAGAATACCCCGGCAGAAGCGTCTCCGTCTTTCCGCTGGTTAGGTCCTTGACCCATAATTCGTCCCCGTGGCTTTGCCCGTTGGCCATCAGAAAGTAAAGACTCTTTCCGTCCGCGGAAAACGACGGCGCCACTGCATCGCCTTCGGAGGAAATCTGGTGGTCGCCGTCTTTGTCGTGCATCCATACCGTGCTGTCCTGCGAACCGACGGACGTCACAAATGATTTTCCATCCGGCGCCATCGCTACGCCTTCCTGCGAAGTCGGGCCGGAAGTCACTTGCTCAGGCTGTCCGCCGGGAAAGCGTTGCCGCCAGATATGAAACGCATCGGTTTTTACCGTCAAGTAAATCCATTTGCCATCCGGCGACCAATCTCCCGAAAGACAAGTATCGCTCGGCGGACCCACGATTCGCAGGTCTCCACCGCCCGCGAACGGCACCACGCGGCATTCGTGAATTTCGCCACGCGAGTCCATCTCAACGATCAGCACCCAACGGCCATCCGGAGAAAGATACGAATGATGCGCCATGCTGCGGCTTCCGGTAGGCACATAAACATCGCGGCTCTGCCCTCGGCCTTCGTCGGTAGTGACCACCGCCATATGCAGGCCTTCTTTGATTTCGGAAAACAGTAGCCGCTTGCCGCCGTCAATCCAAGTCAACGACGAAGCGTTGGGCAACATCAAGTGCGGCTCGTCACCAAGCACCGGAACTTCCCATGTGTTCCACGGTTCCATCGCTCCGTAGGCGATTCGCGAACCATCGGGAGAAAATGAGGGAGCCAATTTCATTACCCCATCGTGCGTGAGCTCGACCGGTTGCCCGTCCGGCAGCAACTTCACATACACTTGCCCCGTGCCAAAGAACGAATTATCGCCACGTATGAATGCGAGCATCCGTCCATCCGGCGACAGAGTTGGATACACTGCCGAATCGGTGAAGAAAGTAAGCTGCTCCCAATCTTTGCCAACCACGGGCCCGTTGCGCGATGAACTATAAAAAAGAAACGCACCGGCAAGGACTCCCAGGAGAACCACCGCGCCAGCGAAATAGAAATAACCTTTTCGACTCGATGTTCCTACAGTCACCGACGTCGCGATGGCTTGCGAATCCCGCCCCGAGCCGCTGTCCCGCAAAAGCCGCTGCAAATCCGAGCGCATCTCCGAGGCGTGCTGATAGCGCAGATTGCGGTCTTTCTCCAAAGCTTTATGAATGGTGCGTTCCAGTTCGGCAGGCAGATTGGGATTCAATCGGACCGGCGGCACCGGAGCACGATTCACGATCGCTTCACAAATCATCGCCGAGCTTTCTCCATGAAACGGCAACACGCCGGTCGCCATTTCATACAACACTGCGCCAAACGAAAACAGATCGGTGCGGGCATCGAGTTCCTTGGCGCGCACCTGTTCCGGCGACATATAGGCCACTGTCCCAACCATGGTGCCCGGACTGGTCAGGTGCTCCTCGGTCATCGTTTCTTCCTGGGTCGCATCTCCTGCGCTGCCGTCGGAGGGCGTAACTTTGGCGAGACCGAAGTCCAGGATCTTGGTGTGTCCGCGCTTGGTGACAAAAATATTTGCCGGCTTGATGTCGCGATGAACAATTCCCGCCGCGTGGGCGGCATCCAGCGCATCGGCAATGTCGATAGCGATCCGCAGCAACGCTTCCGTTTCCAGCGCGCGCCCCGCAATGCGATGCTTGAGCGTCAAGCCGTCCAGAAATTCCATGGCAATGAACGGCCGGCCATCCTGCTCGCCGATTTCATAGATAGTGCAAATATTAGGATGGTTCAGCGCCGACGCAGTCTGCGCCTCCCGCTGGAAACGGGCCAACGCTTGCGGATCTTTGGCCACCGCATCCGGCAGAAACTTCAGGGCAACAAATCTTTTAAGAGTAGTGTCCTCGGCTTTGTAGACAATGCCCATCCCGCCGCCGCCCAACTTCTCAACCACGCGGTAATGCGAAATGGTCTGACCAATCATTGGCGGTGACGTCTGGAATTACGGAAGGCTGACTCTGGCTCGTTCCAATCTTACGGATGCAACATCGGCCCGTCAAAAAGCTCACGTAGGGACAGCCGCCATCGGCTGGCGACAGGGATACGAAGATCACGAACCTAAAACGATCAAACGATTTCCTTGGTGTACCTTCGTGTCCTTGGTGGTTAATGCCTTTAATCCTCTTAAAGCGCCCATCATCTGGCAGTCGATACTTCCGTCCGGAATAGTTCCACCCCCACCGATCCTCATTCTCTAGGATAAACTTGTCCTAAATCGCGGCGACACGCCGCGATCCAAAATCCTCTACGGAGATTCCCTTATGCAGAGCCGCATTACCGGCACCACCATGCCTGTCCTCGAGTTTGTTCTTGAGCCGAATGAGTCCATCATCTCGGAGGCGGGCGAGCTTTCGTGGATGGGCAGCTCCATTCAGTTGACCACGCACACCCAATTCGGCGGTGGCGGAGGATTTTTTGGCGTGCTCAAGCGCGTGGCCGGTGGAGGATCGATTTTCATGACCGAGTATCGGGCTGTAGGGGCGGCCGGCGAGTTGGCGTTTGCCACCAAGTTGCCGGGCCACATTGTTCCCGTGGAAATCTCCGCGGGACACGAATATATGATTCATCGTCACGGCTTTCTTTGCGCCACGCCTCAGGTCCAGATCGGCGTCGGCTTTCAGCAATCCTTGGGCGCGGGAATTTTCGGCGGCGACGGATTTCTACTCCAGCGGGCCACGGGTCAAGGCACGGCCTGGCTTGAATTGTCAGGTGAATTGGTGATGCGAGACCTCCAGCCCGGTGAAACTCTGCGCGTGCATCCCGGCCACGTGGGAGCATTTCAATCGAGTGTCGGCTTCCAGATCACGACCGTGCCGGGAATCAAAAACATGATCTTCGGTGGCGACGGCATCTTTCTCGCATCGCTGACCGGCCCGGGAAGAATCTGGCTCCAAACCCTGCCCATTGCGAAGCTGGCGCATGCTCTCGCCGAATACATGCCGCGTGAAACGCGTCGGGAAAACGTCCAGAGCGGAGTGGTCGGAGGAATCGTCGGTTCAATCCTCGATCAAATAAAGTAGGGAAGTCACAGGAAGCGGATATCGAGATTCGTGTCAGGGCA
>DATBAX010000111.1:0-8850 GCA_036271275.1 Terriglobales bacterium | reverse complement strand
CGCAGCTAGCTTCGATTGTTGTCTACCTGGATGAATTAATCCTGGTTGTGCGCCCGAATCATCCATTGGCGAATGAGAGCGAAGTTAGTATCCGGCAGTTAGGCGCGGAATCTTTCGTTGCTCATAGCGTGCCGTCACCTTATCGCGACAAAGTGATTGAGGCGTTCAAAAAACATAAGACTCCTCTTCACATGGACATCGAACTGCCCACGCTGCAAGCCATCAAGCGCTTTGTGACCATGGGAAACGGCGTGGCATTCCTGCCCGCCATCAGCGTGGAAACGGGACTGGCACGCGGAGAACTGGTGCGGATCGCCGTGAAAGAATTGCAATTCCATCGCAAGCTGCGGTTGGTGTATCGCAAGGCTGCGAGCCTTTCCCATGCCGCTCGCGCATTTTTAAAAGTAGCGGAAGCGGCCGCGCTCGAACGAAAAGGCAGTTACTGTTTTCAGCGAGAACACTGACGGGTTGCGAGAGCTTAGCGGATGGCTGAGAGCTGATAGCTGGCAGCGGCTGCTTCGACCGAAGAGTAGATATCGAATACGGGCGCCAGTTTCGTCAGATCAAACAGGCCGCGCACCTGATTTCGAAGAGCAGCAAGCTTGATCGCGCTACGGCTGGCTGCGGCCCGGTTGTATAGACCGACCAACTCTCCCAGCCCCGCACCGTCCACCATTTCAACTCCGCTCAAATCGAGAACCAGATTTCGTCCGTCCGCGATCAATCTCAAAATAGTTTTCGCCAGCACCGCAGCTTCATCGCGATACACAATACGGCCAGTGCAAAATACGATTGTGACGCCGTCATCGGTCATCCGCGTTTCAATATCCAACTTCAACCCGTCTTTAACTTCTTCGCGGGAATGCTCTTCGCGAATGACAGATTCATCACACATCACGCAATTCGACATTTCATTCATAGATTTCATCTTACTAGTTAGACGACGCAGAAATAATTTCGACACCATTAAAAATCGGTTAAATGCGTGACTAAGGTACTAAAAGCGGAATCCGCACCCTTCCGATTGGACGTGCTCTGCATCTAACTCCCAAAATTGCCTCTTCAGGCCTATGGAGAATATTTGTATGATCAGATTTATCGGAACGACTATTGCGCTCTTAATCCTTAGCACAGTGGGATTTGCCCAAGTTCCCACAAGCGGAAACATTTTCCTCGGATATTCCTACAATCGTGCTAATTTCGCCGGCGACAGCGTCAATCTTAGCGGTTGGACCGGTGCGCTCGAAGGCAAAGTCGCACCCTTTCTCGGAATTGTCGCCGATCTCAGCGGAGAATATGGCTCGGGCGTCAGCCAACACAATGTTTTATTCGGACCCCGTGTTTCTACTTCCATTGGCAGGATCCGGCCATTTGCTCATCTTCTGATCGGCGTCTCTCACATAAGCGGCGGCGGCGACTCGGATACTTCTTTTGGCGATGCCATCGGCGGCGGCATCGATTACAAACTCATCAAAGTAATTGGATGGCGCTTCCAGGGAGATCTACTGCAGACCCGTTTCTTTGGCGATACCCAGAATGACTTTCGCTTCTCCACGGGCGTGGTCTTTCACTTTTAAGATAAGTCCTGGCGCGATCGCTCACGCTTCCCAATATTTGTGGTCGCGCAGGAAGAACTTTTTGTTCCAGAAATTGAACGCGGTGGCTAGAAAAAGACGCGCCACCCGGACGTGTCCCATTTTCTGAAAGCGGCGATTCGTCGTGTACACGCCACCGCGGACAATTCCGAATTTGCTTCTCGCCACCTGTTTGCTCAGATGGTAGTCCTCGGCAAAATGAATCCGCGCGTCGAATCCTCCCAGTTCGTCGAAGCGTTGCTTATCAAACAGCATGAACATGCCGGTACTGAAGGGACGATGCAAGCGGGAGAGATACTGAAAAAAATTATTGCCCACGTAAAGTAACTTATCCGCGAAATTTCCTTCGCGACAAACAATATTCGTGGTTACGCAATCCAATTTTTTATTCTGCGCCAGTTCAACCGCTCGCCGAATCAAAGAGGGCGACGCCAATTCAATGTCCGCATCGAGAAATAACACGTAGGGCGTGATGGCCAATGCTGCGCCGGCATTCCTTCCGACGGAAGGCAGTCCGCCCGGGATCACGCAAACATCCAGCGCAACGCGAAATCCATTTACAACTTCCTGTGTGCCGTCGGTGGAATTCGCGTCAGCTACCAACACCTTCGTATTCCGCATCTTCGAGTAATCCTGGTTCGCCAGCGAGTTCAGCAAACGCGGAATCAGTTTCGCTTCGTTCTTCGCTGGAATCACGATCGTCAGTTCGCTCGTGGTATTCATGAATTTGCACTCCTTCTTCGCCGATCGTGATATAAGCGGGCTTCGAATCCACCCATCCGCCTGAATTGTAATAGTGAACGCCGTCCTGTTCCTGGTGCATGGCCGCATGAGTGTGGCCGCAGAAAATTCGGTCGGCGCCATGCATGCGTGCGTGGAACAAGGCGCCGGAGGCCACCTTGGGCGAGAGCCTCAGCCAGCGCGTATTCAGGCGATCAATCGTCCGGGCCAACGGCTTGCCTTTGAAATCCAGCTTCTGCAACTGCAAATAAATCCGAGTTCCCAAATAGTGGAACCTCATATTGTTAATACCGAATCGGTCGAACTGGTGGCCGTGAATGGCCAAGTGTCGAAGGCCGCCATAATTCCATTCGTACTCTTGATACACCTTCACGCCCACCAGATGCGACATCACATCCGTCAATCCCTGATCGTGATTCCCTTCCACCCAGACAACTTCGATATTGCGCTTAGGATTGGAGAGCTTACGAATGTATCCGAGAAATTTCCAGTGCTCTTTGGTGAGACGGCCGAAATTCAGGTCGGCGAAGATATCTCCTAGCAAGATCAACCGCCGAAAGCGGTTCTCCTTCAGGACCCGAGTGGCCCCGTGAGCGCGGCTCGTCTCCGACCCCAAATGCACGTCAGAAAGGATCAGCGTGTCGTATGGAGGCCGATCCACAGGCATGTCCATACTAAATTTGTAGTGGAGGCTTGTTACAGGAAGATGAACAGCTGCACAAGATTTGGTGCACAGGTAACTTACAGGTAACCAGGTTATTTTGAGGGGGGAACGTACTCAGCGGGCAATGCAGCCCCTCCGCTAAAGAAGTACTGTTCCATTTGCTTCACAATGACTTCCTGGTCTTCCCGGCGAGCTGGGTTCAGGCGATATTCATTGAGCAACATCTTGCAGAATTCGGTCCAACCGTTCCATGCTTCCTGGGACACGTTGTTGTACACCTTCTGTCCCAACTCGGAATCGAAGGGCGGTTCGTCTAATCCGGGAAGTTCCTTTTGTAGCTTGACGCAGAAAACCTTGTGTTCGGCCATAACTTTCCTCGCAGCCAGGCTGCCCAAAAAATTATCTCACACCGTGTGGCTTTGAGTATTTCGGAAGAAACGGTCAGCCCAGCGGCTGAAGCCTTTCTATTCCCAATCTTACGGCATGCCTGAAGGGGATGCCCTGATACGAATCTTTTCTCGATCTGAAGTTTTTTCAAAAGGGTTGGGAGCGTGGTGGGCCCGGTAGGACTTGAACCTACAACCAACAGATTATGAGTCTGCTGCTCTAACCATTGAGCTACAGGCCCCCAGAAGTTTGCCACGTTGCAGCGCGAACTTCCTGATTGTAAACGGATGGCTCCACATTTGGCTAAGCTTGTTGAAATGATGGTTTTGCGGCAAACTTGTGTGCGGTAGAAAAGAGCGCAAGGCGGGAGCAACTCGTGAACGCATGGCTTACCAGAGCGATTGGCACAGGTTTTATGTTCTTGTATCCGGTTGCCGTAAGTCAAACGGTTCCTGGTCAGCCGAATACGTCCGCGGCACTGGTCAAAATCACGCCGCGGTCTTTGGATTTCGGGACTCGTCCCGTAGGGTCGGTAAGTCCGCCTGAGACGGCAACACTGGCCAACACTGGTACCACGCCTTTGAAAATCACAGACATCGTCACTTCGGGCATCGATTTCGCCCAAACCAACAGCTGTGGCCAAATTCTTGCCCCGGGTGCGACCTGCACCATCCAAATCACCTTCAAACCGGCGATTACCGGTCCAAGGTTGGCTACTGTGCAAGTCCTCGACTCTGACCCCTCCAGTCCCCAATCCTTAGTCCTCAACGGTACCGGGCGGTAGTTCTTTCGATCAAGCCACATAGCCTCGTTCCTGGCAGCATTCCCACCTCCTAAGGCAGTACCAACCTGCACTTCCGGCATTACCAAAGTTTGCTTGAATCGCCGTAACTCATTGTATGGAAAGCATATTAGCTGCTATCACTTAGAGGATTAAGTTTGCTGCCTGAGCATTCCCCCTCTCTAGGCAAATTTGCAAAGACCGCCAGGAGCTGAATGTCCGTAGGTTCGCAGTCTTGGAGAGATATGCCCGCCGGGGCCAAGGTCTTCATCGGCCTGGTAGTCGGCGTGGGTAGTTGCGCATTCCTGTACGGAGCGGTCCGTCCATCCAGCCGAAACATCGCCGAATTTATCTGCTACCTCCTGATCTCGATTCTGGCATCGCGACTGAAGGTAAACCTGCCGGGAATTACCGGCACGATGTCTGTCAATTTCCTGTTCATCTTGCTCGGGATTTTAGAACTGAGCTTCCCTGAAACATTAGTGTTGGGCTGCGCCGCATTGCTGGTGCAGTGTTTCTATAAAGACCGGCCAAGCGCTATTCAAATTACTTTCAATCTGTGTGCCAGCGCTTCATCGATTGTTCTCGCGTATGGCGTGTATCACTCAGCATGGCTGCATAGAACATTAGGCAGCAGTTCGTTATTGCTCGGGATCGCGGCCTCGGTTTATTTCGTCGCCAATACTGGTTCGATTGCTGCAATTATTTCCCTGAGCGAAGAGAAATCTCTCAAGAAGCTCTGGGTGGAATGCTATTTCTGGTCTTTCCCCTACTATCTGGTGGGCGCTGGAATCGCCGGCACGATTGGCTGGTTTAATGGCGCTTTCAACTGGGAAACTTCGCTGCTGATTGTTCCTGTCATTTATCTGATCTACCGCTCTTATCGCCTCTATCTGACCAAGCTGGAAGACGAAAAGCGTCACGTCGAGGAAATGGCGAATCTCCATCTGCGAACGATTGAAGCTCTGGCGTTGGCGATCGAGGCGAAAGACCACACGACGCACGACCATCTGCAACGCGTCCGTGTATATGCCATTGAGATTGCGAAGCATTTGAATGTGACTGCCGGCGAAATGGAAGCTCTCCATGCTGCCGCGCTCTTGCATGACATTGGCAAACTGGCAGTGCCGGAGCACATTATTTCGAAACCTGGACGCCTCACTCCGGAAGAATTCGAGAAGATGAAAATCCACCCTGTCGTCGGTGCCGAGATTCTGGAGCGGGTACGCTTTCCTTATCCGGTGGTGCCGATCGTCCGCGCCCATCACGAAAAGTGGGATGGTTCGGGTTATCCGATGGGCTTGAAGGGCACCGAAATTCCCATCGGCGCTCGTATTCTTTCCGCCGTGGATTTCCTGGATGCGATGGCCTCTGACCGTCAATATCGCCGCGCGTTGCCGCTCGAGGAAGTCATGCAGCGTCTGGCCGGAGAATCAGGCAAGGCCTTCGACCCTAAAGTTGTGGTCATGCTGCAAAAACACTACAAGCAGCTTGAAAAGATGGCGGTAGCACGGTTTGGGCGTGAAGTCGTTTCATCGCAGCTCTCGACCGAGGTCAAGGTCGAACGCGGAGAAGCCCCTGCGGCGGGATTCGAAAACACCGCCGTCAAGGATGTCGCCAACCACGACACGAATTTCCTGTTCTCAATCGCCGCTGCTCGCCAGGAAGCGCAGACTCTTTTCGAGTTGAGCCAGGATTTGGGAGCTTCTCTTAGCTTGAGTGAAACGCTCTCGGTCTTTTCAGTAAAGCTGCGGGCACTGGTCCCTTACGACGCCATCGCCATTTATGTAAAGCGCAATGAAGAACTGATTCCGGAGTATGTGAACGGCGACAACTTCCGGCTGTTTGCCTCGTTACGTATTCCCATTGGGCAAGGGCTTTCAGGATGGGTGGCGCAGAATAAAAAACCGATCGTGAACGGCAATCCGTCGGTCGAGCCGGGATATCTGAACGATCCTACGAAGTTCAGCACTTTGCGGTCGGCTATGGCGTTGCCGCTCGAAGGCCTAGCTGGAGTGGTCGGCGTGCTCACGCTCTACCATGCGGAACGCGATGCATTCACCTCTGATCATTTGCGAATTCTCTTGGCTATCAGTTCGAAGATGGCATTGGCGATTGAGAATGCGCTGAAGTATCAGCAGGCAGAAAGTTCCGCGACCACGGACTATCTCACTGGTTTGCCCAACGCACGATCTTTGTTCCTGCAGCTCGACCGCGAATTAGCCCGCTGCAAACGCGATACATCGTCATTGACCGTCATGGTCTGCGACATGGACGGCTTCAAACAAATCAACGACCGCTTTGGACATTTGGAAGGCAATCGTGTGCTGCGGCTGTTCGCCCAGGCTTTAAAAGAAAGTTGCCGCGAATACGACTACGTCGCCCGCATGGGGGGAGACGAATTCGTGGTCATCGCTCCCGGTCTGCCGCAGGATTCTGTGGGTGGAAAAACCGAACAACTCCGCGTTCTGGCAAAGCAGGCTGGACATGAGGTTTGCGGCGAAGACATTCTTTCGCTCAGCGTTGGGCAATCCCAATATCCAGCAGACGGACAGGATGCCGAAGAACTTCTGGCCGAAGCCGATCGGCGAATGTATCTGGAAAAGCAGGCCCAGCCTTCACGCAAGAATCGAAGATTGTATCCACGAATGAAGTGCCGGGTGACGATTGAAATGCAGGCGGCCGGGAGCGAGGCTCCGGTGCTTGCTCATCTCATCGATCTCAGTTTGGGTGGATGCTATCTGGAAACCAGCGCGCTCATCCCGCCTGGCACTACCGTTCAATTAGTGTTCTCGATCGATGACGGAAAGCTACGCGCCGAAGGTAGCGTCCTTCGCATCGATCCAGGCTCAGGCATTGCGATCATCTTCAACGAATTGAATCGCGAGAATAAAGAGCAGATGCACCGCATCCTGGAGTACGTGCACAACACCACCGCGTTCTACGACAACCGCTATCTTTCCAAAGTTCTGAATACGTAAAAAACCGTCATTGGCCGTTCGTCGTTGGTCGTTGGCTTAAACGCCTTCGAACCTCGAGATCAGAGAATATCTCAGCGTTTAGCTTGGATTTTGGATCGCTCCGAGGCCCAGAACGGGCGGTCTTGCTTTGCCAACGACCAACGACCAACGACGCCTTTAGAATCTACTTCCGTCCAGGATGAGCTTCGCCTTTACCGGAAAAAATCGAATAAGGCCATTCGTTCTTCTTGACCGGAGGAGCAGTGGGCTCCGCGATCACGGGCCGCGAGTTGGTTCCCCAATCTGCGGGAGCGGGATGGATGCACCACACGTTGCCGGGCTCGTCCAAGGCGATACCGATGAGCCAGTACTTGCCCTCGGTTCCAAGCGGCGTGCAGTTAGCGACTTTGGCCGCAACACTCACTCCGCCGGGCAATTCTTCGAGCTTTACAGGGGCCCCAGGATCCAGCGGACGCGAAAGCCGCACGCCGCATCCCTGTGGATTCACAATCAAAGTATGGCAATGCTCGGAAAACGCAGGATCGAGACCGATCACGCATAGAGGGATCTGGGCCCGAATCCTGGAACCACGCCGCGCCGCTTCGTATGTCTTGGCAATGAACTTCATAGTTAGTCTCTATAAATTTTAAAGCCAAAACGAGGGTGTGCCGCGCTTCTTGCCGTGGAAAGCAACACCAAAGTAACGCTGCTTCCTATCATGTGGATGGTAGTGAGAGATGCGATGCCCGCCTGGCAAAAAACGCCGGAAATCGGCGCATTGACCATAGTATGGAACATGAGAATCTCTTCATGAATGCTGCTGCTTCATCGTTTTTGGAAGTTTCGCCCGCGCCGGTACCGGTCCCTGTGCCGACGGCAGCAGAAACTCCGGAATTCGAATTGTTGCTGGCCTCCTGTTCCGACATTTCGGATGCCGACCTTGAGCAATGCCTTCGGACGAATATTTCCCAGGGACTTCATTGGGACGAACTGCTTCGACTCGCGGAACACCATCGTCTGATTCCTCGGGCGTACGCGCGGCTTTCCGCAATTGCGGGAGTGCCGCCCGAATTTCTGCGAGCATTGCGCAGCCGCTATCAAACCCATGCACGGCAGGCACTATGGTTCACGAGTGAACTCATTAACATCGTGGCCCATTTCGAAGATCGCGGGATTGAGGTGCTGTCGTATAAAGGTCCGGCGCTGGCGGAGGCGCTCTACGCCGATGTCACCATGCGCCAGTTCGGCGATCTGGATCTGTTAGTCCGTCCAATCGATGTACCCAGAGCCAAGGCATCGTTGCTGGATTTGGGATACGCGAGCAGCGTCCAGTTTACGGAACGTGAAGAGCGAGCCCACCTGGCGTCCGGATATGAATACACGTTCGACGGTCCGCTCGGACGAAATCTGGTCGAACTGAAATGGCAGATACTGCCGCGCTTCTATACGATTAACTTTGATGTGGATGCAATGTTCCGACGAGCTACGACTGTAAAGCTGGGCGGACGCTCGTTGCGAACCCTTTGTCCGGAAGATCTTCTGCTGGTGTTGTGCATTCATGCGGCGAAGCATGGATGGTCACAGCTTTCGTGGCTTTGCGAAATCACGAAGCTCGCGCAACAGCCGCTGGATTGGAGTGTGATCGAGGAACAGAGCAAGAATCTTGGGATCGAACGGATTGTCGCAGTGAATTTTCTACTGGCGCACAAGCTGTTGGGTACC
>DATBAX010000110.1:0-4649 GCA_036271275.1 Terriglobales bacterium | reverse complement strand
GAAAGAAAAATGCACACTACGAAATTGTTTCGATGGTTTAGCCTGGTCGCGGTGCTGCTGGTTCTAGCCTCGCTTCCGGCATTTTCCCAGAGTTGCGCCCTCTGCTACACCCAGGCGTCTGCTTCGGGCGCGCGCTTCATCGCGGCGTTGCGCAGCGGAATTTTGGTCCTGGTATTTCCTCCGATGTTTATGTCAGTTGGTATCACGGTGATGGCGTACCGGAAGCGCAATCAATTCCATCAGGCTGACGCCGATCAAGAATCCGATCGTAGGTGGTAGCTGGGCGATGTCAGCTATCTTCTCGGACGTTTCACTTGAAATGCTTTGGTGTCCCTGTGCCCCCGAACGTTTTCGCGGCCGGAACTAACAACGGAACAGCTGATTTCGATCGGCTCAGTTTCACTGATGATCAGGTAAGTGTCGACGAATTCCGCTTTCGCGCGGGTCGTACAGCATGCGGTAACGCAGTGAGCGATACGCGCACCGCAATGTTCCATCCAGACTGCATATAAATCGTCAGAGACGCGCCTGGCGTAAATCTTCGGGACAATTGCGCTACGCTTTCGCGCATAGCCATAGGCGAGCTCCCACCAGACTTTGCAATCTTCGTGAGCTGACTCGTCGGGTTCGGGGTTTTGGTCAGCCATTGATCTTGCGAATTCCTGCACGATCAACATGTGGTCTGAGCTACCGAGAGCTTGCTGACCTTTAGATCGATCGGCTCGCCCTTCCTGTTCGTGAACGGATTGCATCCACACACCTCATCCGGCGGTGCATAAACGAAATCATAGCTGCAGTTGGGACGAATCATGCGTCGGAAATGCTCAGATGAACAAATTGTCATCTGGCGGAGAAGGCACGTTAATCTTGCTTGCCTATCCTAGTTTGCTGGCCCTCTAACTCCGCAAAGTCACAACTCCAATCGGAAAAGGTTGAGGTGAAGAAGATTGAGGAAGATCTTTCGAAACCCGCACCGCAGTATGCTTAGCTTAATTTTTCCGGTTTGTCTTTGCGTTGGATTCGCGCCCGCGCTGATCGCTCAGATACCGGCGCCGGGAACATCGAGCAGCATGGTCACTGGTACGCCTGGATCCGGACAACAGGACAGTTTGCCGAACGCGCCTTCCAGCAGTACGAATCCGCCCTCGCTTACGGACCTCGGCCTTACCCCGGAACAGACTCAGGGAAACGCTAAGGAGCAGGCATTACTAGACAAACGAACCCATATGCTAAAGATCCATCAACGGATGGGCTTGATCACAACGGTTCCCTTAATCGCGACCGTGATCGCCTCTATGGGCGCCGGAGGCAAGGACACCAGCACGGCCTCCCGCGATCTACATGCGGCTTTGGGCGGAGTGACTGGAGATTTGTATTTCATCACCGCTTACTATGCAATTCGCGCACCCAGAGTGCCCGGAACCGAAACCCGCGGTCCGATCCGTTTTCATAAGGCCATGGCCTGGATACATGGTCCTGGGATGATCCTAACGCCTATCCTCGGGATTATGGCTTTCGATCAAAAGAGCAAAGGAGAAAAAGTTCATGGTATCGCCTCCGCGCATGGACCTGTGGCCATCATAACGGCCGGCGCGTTTGGGGCTGCTGTCCTCTCGGTTTCGGTGAAGTTCTAGGCGCTCTTTATGAATAAGAGAATACTGATCGCATTCTTGTTCGTCACCTTCCCCATCTTTGCTGGAGCAGATAGCCTATGGTTCCTCAGAGAGAGCACTCTCACTTATCATGTTTCACACCCGCTGCATCAGACCGAGGGAGTCAGCCACGGAGCGAAAGGGAAAGGCGTTTGCCATGCAGGTCAATGCGACTTCCTGATCGCGGTACCCGTGAAATCATTTGATTCCGGCGACAGCAACCGTGATCTTCACATGCTCCAGGTCACGCGCGGCGCGGAGTTTCCGCTAGTTACCGTGCGTACACGGGTACCGGAATCGGCCGCCGTTTCCGCGACGATCAATGTAGATCTGGAGGTTCAGTTTGCTGGCCAGACCGCCCAATACAAACAAATCCCCTTCAAAGTGGAAATACACGGTGGTGAGACTCACATCGCTGGCACAATTCCAGTCAAGCTTTCCGACTTCAAAATTGAACCGCCATCGCTCTTGACGATGGCAGTCAAGAACGAAGTTCCGGTGCACGTGGAAATGACCTGGCACCACCAGTGAGCGCTGGCATTTCCGAATTAGCGCGTTTCTGTTTCTTACTTCCCGCATCCTAGAAGGAGGTGTAGAGTTTGGGACTGGCGGGAGAAGCCCATGCGATTGCTGTTAGTAGAGGATGATCTATCCATCCAGCAGTTTCTCAAACGTGCGCTGACCGAGACCGGTTATCAGGTTGATACAGCTTGCACGGCGAAAGCTGGAGAAAGCGCGGCTCTAGAAGGCATTCACGATGCCTTTATCATCGATCTTGGCCTTCCTGATTTGGATGGATTAGACTTGATCGCTCGCTGCCGCGCTCAGGGCAATTCCGCGCCGGTTTTAATCCTGTCCGCGCGACGTTCCGTGGACGAGCGGGTGCGGGGGTTGGAGCAGGGCGGAGACGACTATCTCACCAAGCCCTTCGCCCTCCCCGAACTGCTGGCAAGGCTGAGAAATCTCCTACGCAGGTCGGCGGTTCCACCAAATGAATCTGTCCGCCTGCAAGCTGCCGACCTCCATCTTGACCTGATGCGGAGGGAAGCGCGACGGGGCGATCAGACGCTGCAATTGACCCCACAGGAGTTTTCCCTCCTGGAATATCTGTGCCGAAACGAAGGTCGTGTGGTAACTCGTACTATGATTCTGGACCATGTCTGGCGGATGCGGATTGATCCCGCAACCAATGTTGTGGATGTCCACATCTATCGTCTGCGCAGCAAGGTAGATCATGAGACGCCACGACCACTGATCCACACAATTCGCGGTGTTGGCTATGTTCTCAAGACTGCTTAAGAATTTGCGCACTACCGCCGCTTGGCGGATCTCGATGTGGACGACTCTAGCGTTCGCGCTCGGGACCGCCATAGCTTTCTTCATTGTTTATGTTCTTGTTGCTCAGGGCGTCCGCGAGCGCAGTGACACCTGGCTTACCGGCGAAGCCGAAGTTCTCGCCCAGGTTTCGGCTGATACCCCGAGCGACCACATATACAAGCGGATAGGTCGAGAGGTCGCCGAGCTTGCTACCCAGGAAGTCCCGGATGAACGCAATGCTCGCGGGGAAAGGCTGAATACTGTCTTCTTCCTGGCAACAGATTCCAATACCAGCGAGGCTCCATTGTGGGTGGGCCCCGGCCCCAAGGATGCTTTCGTAACGGCAATTCAGCAGGCAAAGCTCGTTTTGGGCGCTCCCAAGTCCATCTTGGTGCGAGGTTGGCCCCAGACGTTTCGAGTCGTTGTGAAAGTGCAAAACGGAAGGACAATTTACTTGGGACTCTCGGATCGGGGCGCCAAACATTTGTTACGCACTCTGGCCAATCGATTCCTGATGGGATGGGCCGGGATGTTTTTGCTCGGCTTCGTAATCTCCTATTGGAGCGCCCGTCGCACCCTGTTACGTGTCGAACGCATCACGGAAGCCGTTGCGCGAATTGGCACCGAGGGTTTAGAGGAACGATTGCCTGAACCTGTGAGTTCGGATGAAATCTCCCGGCTGGCAAAGACCTTTAATCATATGTTGGATCGACTTCAGTCTTCGGTGAATCAGCTTCGAACTGTGACCGGCGCGGTGGCCCACGACCTCAAAAGCCCAGTGACTTTGATCCGAGGGACGCTCGAATCCGCATTATGCAATGACGGAAATGATCAGTGGCGCGAGCCGGTTGGGGAAACCATCGAAGCTCTCGATAAGCTCTTGCAGTTGCTCAACACAACATTGGATCTCGCTGAAGCGGAGGCCGGTGCTCTTCACCTGGAGCGCAAGCCACTTGACTTCTCCGAGGTCGTAAGACAGCTGGTTGATATTTACCAGCCGGCTATGACTGAGCGCCGTCATCAGGTGACGCTTGATCTCGAGGAGCATGTGATGGTGGATGCTGACTCGTCACTTCTAAATCGTGTGGTCAGTAACTTGCTTGAGAATGAGTTGACTCACTTGCCGGAGGGTTGCCGGGTAAGTATTCGACTGCATTCCCATCAAGGCGCGGCAGAGCTCGTGATTGAAGACAACGGTTTAGGATTTCCGTCGGAGATCGGGACCCGGGCTTTTGATCGCTTTGTAAAGGGAGAACACTCTCCCGGCCACGGTCTGGGACTCGCTTTTGTGGATGCGGTTGTTAAGGCGCACGGCGGCGCGGCTCGGATCTCCGAACGTGAGGGAGGCGGCGCCGTCATGATTTTGTCGCTGCCCGTCACCGCGCTCCAAACGGCCTGACATCCGGATTCTTTGACTCCCCGAGTGCGCATCGATTTGGCAACTCGTGGCTGCGGTAATGGGGCTGAACTCGTCACCTGCCACCGTGCCGCCCACCCGAATTAATGAGCCGAGGAATGACGACTACTCGGTCTGTACATGCCGATAGGTTCGGGACGAGCCAGCGAAACAAGAAGGTTGTACATAACTCGCCCGCGATCTGTGCCACGATATAAAGGTACATCTGACGGTCGAATCCCGGCCCTCGCACGTAGATCGAATTCCATTGACGCGCCGATCTT
>DATBAX010000109.1:0-2425 GCA_036271275.1 Terriglobales bacterium | reverse complement strand
GGAGTGATATTCACCGGGGTCGGAAATCCCGGGAAAAAAGCGACTAGTTTTTCCAGTTGCGGCGTAGCTCCTTTGGCGATCAGGGCCGTGGACTCGGAGTCTCCATACCAGGGCTCGGCTACGTGGCGATTGGTGGCCAGTAGGCCGTCGGCGACCACGAAACCGCTACCGGAGATGCGGGCGCGAATCGACGGCTGTTGCCCGGCAAATCCCACCCGGTACACGCCAAAGACGTAGCAGATCGAGTTGCGATACCGGTTCAGGACCAGTGCCGGCATGGCCTGTTCCTGCTTCAGTTCGGCCACCTGGCGCGAAAGCTGGACAACCTCTGAATGGAGATCGTCCGTCGATGGCGGCCAGTAATAATGGATCAGGAATGCGGAAACCAGGAATAAGAATATGGCGACCGCGCTTTGGATTACGCGCGGCCAGGCAGTGCAGACCGGCTCTTCCTGCGATTGAATTTGACCTTCGGCCATTCGGCTCTTTGGCTGGCGGCAATCCGGGGAGAGGAGTTTTCGGGCCTGACCAGGCAGACTTTGGAGGTTTTATGTTGAGGCAAAAAGGCCGGATTTCCTAGGGTACGGAAGGCAATGTACGGGTGGACCGTTTTTGCCTATCTTATTGCTGGCAAAGCGCGAGAAGGTTCATTACTGCTTGGCGAGGCCCAGTTTTTTCGTCATTTCGTCGTAAAGGAAGCCTTTACCGACGCGGTAGGGTTGAACCCATTCGCCATCGATCACAAACTGAGGGATGGCGCGCTTGCCGGTATGTTTGACGACATCGTCCGCCGCGCCGGGCGTGCTCTCGATGTCAATTTCCTTAAAAGGAAGATTGTGCTCTTTCAGAAAGCGCTTGGCCTCGCGGCAGTCAGGACACCATGGGGCCGAGTAGACTGTGATTTCCATCGCTCGACAAGTGTAACCTGAGCGCTCAAGGAAATGCTAAATAGCGGTCGTTGGGGTGGATCGTCGTTGGTCGTTGGCTAAATCCCTTGGCCGAAGGCTTTGATTTTTGGGCTGATAGATTTTGCGCGGAGCAGCGCTTCAGCGCCCGTGGAAATCAGCCTCACCCTGCTCGGCGGACAGACGGGTCGTCCATCCCACGTGTTCAGTGATGGGCCCCAGCCAACGACCAACGACGCACGACCAACGACGGGTTCCCCCCAACTGCGTATGAAATTTCTAATGACAATTTCAGTGGGCTCGTGAGTTATACTCTGCGCGAAAGCGCTAGCCCAAGTCGCGGTGGGATGAAGAGGTATACCCGCATGTTAACCAGAACTCTCCTCGTAGGAAACTTCTTACTGGCGGTTGTTCTCTCCGCCGCAATGTTTGGTCAGCAGCCCGTAGCGCCCGGTTCGTCGGGAGCCATTGAGTTTCCAATCACGCTGCGGCAGAACATCGATGCCGGCAAGACTGGCGTGGGCACGAAAATTCAGGCCAACCTGGTGGCTGCGACGCTGGTGAATGGCACGGTAATCCCGCGCGATGCAATATTGTCAGGCGAAGTCACCGAGTCGGTGGCGAAGACGAAAACCGACCCTTCCCGTCTGGCCATCCGCATGGATTCGGCGCAATGGAAGAATGGCTCCGCCCAGCTCAAAATTTATCTGACCGCCTGGTATTACCCCGAAGCGATGTTGGCGAACCAGGACGTCTCGTACGAATCCTCGGATGCCACCAAGAGCAACAAGAATTGGAATGGCATGGGGGCCTATCCCAACCCGAACACTTCGATTTCACAAGACCGATTCCCCGGCCGTGACGCCGACAAGAATACGGGCGCCGCAACGCCGGATTCGACAGCATCCAGTATTTCAAAGCACCGCGCGTTGATGAAGAACGTAGATTCCCTCCGCAGCGACGATGGAGTCGTGACGCTCAGTTCGAAGCGCTCCACCATCAAGCTCGATAAGCTGACGACTTATGTGCTGGCTACCAGCGACATGATGGGATCGCGTTAGCTACTGTGTTTGCCAACGTCTGGCGCAACCGAACGGCGCTTCTTTGACACGAATCTCGTCGTGGTGAAGACGCTGTCTGTGACGATGTCACGTGCGATCGAAAGTCCGATTCGGAGAAATTCCGGTTCGGAAGAGCTTCGTATCAGGATACGGCTTCAGCCGTATCGCCAAGCGTCACTGTTGAGACGGGCTTTAGCCCCTGCGGTTTGTTGTCGCTCGCGAATCAAACCCCGGCGCCTAAAGGTGTAGATCTCAAGCAGGCTTTTCGGCAGGCCTGAAGGCGCTGCCTTGACACGAATCTCGTCCACCCGCTCTAAGGACATCGTTGTGATATACTCTGGTATATGCCTCGTACTGCTAAGCTTTTTCGCAATGGCCGCAGCCAGGCCGTTCGCTTGCCGTCGGAGTACCGCTTTGCCGGTTCAGAAGTTTTTGTGCGCCGCGATCCGGAGACTGGTG
>DATBAX010000108.1:0-4887 GCA_036271275.1 Terriglobales bacterium | reverse complement strand
CCCCTGTAAATGAAACAGCGCTTACGAGATGCGCTAAGATCACCAGAATGACGATCACCGCATGACTCCAGCCATCCAATTCCGCAACGTCTCCTACCGCATCGACAGCACCCGCGAACTCCTGCGCAACCTGAATCTGGAAATCCAATCCGGAGAAACCCTGGTCCTCCTCGGACGCAGCGGCTCCGGCAAAACCACCACACTCAAGCTCATAAATAATCTGCTCACCCCGACTTCCGGCGATCTCCTGGTCAACGACCGCCTCACGCGCGACTGGGACGTCATCCGACTACGCCGCGGCATCGGCTATGCAATTCAGGAGGTCGGTCTCTTTCCTCACTTCACCGTCGCGCGAAATATTGGCGTGGTGCCGGCCCTCGAAAATTGGCCTCAGGATAAAATTCAAGCCCGCACAAAAGAACTCATGCACTTGGTGGGACTCGATGACAATATTGGCTCCCGCTATCCTCGCGAGCTTTCCGGCGGACAGCGCCAAAGAGTTGGAGTCGCCCGGGCCCTTGCCGCCGATCCTCCGATTCTCTTGATGGACGAGCCTTTCGGCGCACTTGATCCCATCACCCGGGCCGAACTCCAGCGCGAATTTCTGGAATTACAGCATCGTCTAAAAAAGACTGTCGTATTTGTCACTCATGATTTGCGAGAAGCGCTTCTGCTCGGCACGCGCATTGCCTTGATGGAAGCGGGCCACCTTGTAACCATTCTTCCACCGGATGACTTCTTGAAATCCTCCGATCCCCTGGTCTCTGACTACGTGCATGCCTTCGAAACTTCCGCGCCGAAGGAACGCTCATGAACTTCTTTCAATTCATGCTGCAAAATCATACTGAGGTGCTGGAACTCACACTCGAGCATCTATGGCTGGTCGGAGTTTCAATTTTCTTCGCGGTGCTCATCGGAATTCCTCTCGGCATTTTGATTACTCGATGGCCGATCCTCAACAAACCAATTCTTGGCAGCGCAAATATTATTCAAACCATTCCCAGCCTTGCGCTCTTCGGCTTCCTTCTTCCCGCGCCTTGGATCGGCGCGCGCGCGGATCGACTGGCCATTCTTGCGCTCACTCTCTATGCGCTCCTGCCTCTGATCCGCAACACGTATGTCGGAATCAATGGCGTCGATCACTCGGTAATCGAAGCGGGACGCGGAATGGGCATGACCAATCGGCAACTGCTTTGGCAGGTCCAGCTACCTCTTGCTTTAGGAGTCATCATTGCAGGAGTCAGAGTCGCCACGGTGATTTGTATCGGACTGGCGACAATCGCGGCCGCCATCGGCGCGGGAGGATTGGGCGAATATATTTTTCGCGGGCTGGCGATGGTCAACGATCAGGTCATCCTGGCCGGCGCAGTCCCGGCTGCTCTCATGGCGTTGCTAGCCGACGTCGGCCTCGGATGGTTGGAGAAACGCCTTAGCCCTCGCTGAAAACTGGAAATCGAATGCTCCGCCGACTACCGATCATCGTTATTTCGCTATTCCTCATCTCTTGCGGGCCCGCGCGCGAAAATCGCATCGTCATTGGCTCGAAAAATTTCACCGAACAACTGATTCTCGGCGAAATCATCGCCCAACAAATCGAAAACAAAACTCATCTTCCGGTCGAACGCCGTTTCTATCTCGCCGGAACCTACATTTGCCAGCAAGCCATTCTCGGTGGACGCATCGACATTTATCCCGAATACACGGGCACAGCTCTCACCGCCGTCCTTAAAGAACAGCCGGAAAATAATCGTGAAGAGGTTTTCAATCGCGTAAAGGCCGCATACGCCACCCGCTTCAACCTGGCCGTGGGCGCTCCTTTTGGCTTCAACGATACTTTCGCAATGGAAATTCGCGGCGAAGATGCCCGTCGACTAAACATCAAGACCATTTCGCAAGCCGCCGCCTACGCCCCGCAATGGCACGCCGGATTCGGTTACGAATTCATGGAGCGTCCCGATGGCTACAAAGGTCTGGCGGCGACTTACGGTCTTCGTTTTGCCGAATCGCCTCGCGTTATGGATCTCGGCTTGCTCGCCCGTGCACTCAAAGGAAAGCAAATCGACCTGGCAGCCGGCAACACCACCGACGGCCTCATCCCCGCGCTGGATCTTTTTGTCCTCGAAGATGACAAGCACTACTTTCCGCCTTATGAAGCGGTGCCCATCATTCGCCAGCAAATGCTGGCCCGGCATCCGGAAGTAGCCACTGCTCTCGCCGAACTGGCCGGCAAGATTTCCGACGACGACATGCGCCAACTCAACTACGCAGTCGATGGCCAGCATCGCGACGTGAAAGAAGTAGTCCGCGAATTCCTACATCGCACAAACCCTTAGATATTTTGTCATCCTGAGCGAAGGGGATTCGGCAGCGCGGCGATCGAATCCCCGCAGTCGACGGCTCCCTATAGCCATTCCGGAAACCAGCCCGAAGACGCCAGTTGCTCCCGCGCTCGCTTTTTGAAATACTCATCCCCTATGAAAGGCAACCCCAAAGTCATCGCCGAACTCAACAAAGCCCTCCGCGAAGAACTCACCGCGATCAACCAATATTTTCTCCACGCCGAAATGTGCGAGAACTGGGGATACATTCGTCTTTCCGGCTACATCAAAAAACAATCGATCGGCGAGATGAAGCACGCCGAAGTGCTGATGGAAAGAATTCTCTTTCTTGATGGCACGCCCAGCATGCAGCCTTTGGAATTGAAGGTTGGCGCGTCGGTCAAGGATATGATCCAAAGCGATCTCGCTCTCGAAGTCGCCGCCGTCAAGCAATACAACGACGCCGTCCAGATCGCAACAGCCGAAGGCGACAACGGCTCCCGCGATCTTTTCGTTCAGTTACTCAAAGACGAAGAAGGCCACGTCGACTGGCTCGAAGCGCAAGTTCACCAGATAAAAGAATTAGGCTACGAACGATATTTGACGCAGCAGATGGGTAAACAGAAAGAAGAATAGAAAGCTGTCAGCTCTCAGCCGTCAGCTTTCAGCTAGAACCATCACAACGCCTCTTCATTCACACGTTCACACCAGTGTCATCCTGAGCGAAGGGGATTCGGACGTAGACCGAATCCCCGCAGTCGAAGGACCCCTATAGCTATCTCTGCTCTCGCATCTTGCGATTTCGTCATTCCGGGTAAACCGAGGTTTTTCGTTCTTGTTGGGATTTAGCTGAGAGCTGACAGCTCTCCTACATCAACCACAACGCATCTACATCCACAATCACTTGTGTCCTTGGGATCTTTTGTTGCACTGCATAGATGAGCATCGATCTCAACACCGCATTCAACTTCTCCCGGCTCGGCGATTTCAAAACAAAATGATACCGGTAGTCCCGCTTCAAGCGGATGATCGGCGCTGCCGCAGGCCCCATCACGCGGACACCTTCATGTCGCGTCTTCTCGAACCATTTCCCTAGCGTGCCCGACCATTGCAAAGCTTCGTCCAATTTGTCGCTGCGCACGAGAACATTGGCGAGCGCGCTGTACGGCGGATAGTGCATCCAGCTACGAAACTGTAGTTCTTTTTCGTAGAAGCCAGTGAAGTCATGTTGCGCCGCGTACTGCACCGCATAGTGGTCTTGAAAATAAGTTTGCAGAACGACTTTGCCAGGCATATTGCCACGCCCAGCCCGTCCGGCGACTTGGGTGAGCAACTGAAACGTTCGCTCGGCCGCGCGGAAATCTGGCATGCCCAACGCCATGTCTGCCCCGACCACGCCCACCAGCGTCACACCATGGATGTCATGCCCCTTGGCGATCATCTGTGTGCCAACCAGCAAATCAAGCTGGCCTTCGTTCAGGGCATTCAACGCCCGTTCGAAATCTTCCTGACCGCGGACCGTATCGCGATCGAGACGCGCAATACGCGCCATGGGAAACATTCCGTGCAGCAACTCTTCCAGCTTTTCGGACCCGGTCCCGAGAAAATAAACATATTCACTTCCGCAGTGAACGCACACTTTCGGAATCGCCGCCGTGAACCCGCAGTAGTGACACACCATGCGATTCTCACGCTTGTGGTGAGTGAGTGATACTGCACAGTTGTTGCACTCAAGTTTCTTGCCGCAAGTGCGGCACAACGCCACCGGCGAATAGCCCCGCCGGTTCAGCAGCACCATGACCTGCTCTTTGCGTTCAAGCCGCTCTTTGATTTCAGCGGCCAGCTTACGGGAGATCACTTGCTCTTGTCCCGTCTCCTGAAATTCAAGACGCATGTCGATGATCTCGACCTCAGGCAACGGCCGCTGCTCCACACGGTCCGGCATTTCGAGCAGCGTGTACTTATGTTTCTTGGCGTTGTAGTAAGACTCAAGCGAAGGCGTCGCCGAACCCAACACAGCAATCACATTCGCCATCTTCGCGCGCATCACCGCCACATCGCGGGCGTGATATCGCGGCATCTCTTCCTGCTTGTACGAAGAGTCCTGTTCTTCATCGACGATGATCAACGCGAGGTCGGACACCGGTGCGAACACTGCCGAGCGTGTGCCGACAACCATCCGCGCCTCACCTCGCTTGATGCGATGCCACTGCTCCGCCCGTTCTTGATCGGAGAGCGCCGAGTGCAGGATCGCTACTTCATCTCCGAACACCTGATGCAGATCGGCGGCGACAGCAGGCGTGAGCCCGATCTCAGGGACAAGCAGGATCGCCGATCGTCCTGCCTCAAGCACCGATCGCATGGCCGCGAGATACACGGCGGTCTTGCCCGATCCGGTGACTCCATGCAACAACATGCCGGAAAACTTTCCGGCAGTCACGCCTTCCTGAATTCGTTTGAGCGCTTCCTGCTGCGCCGGATTGAATTGGAAATCCAGTGGCGATGGACGCACCTTGATTTTCGATCGGACCAATTCCGCAGGCTCTTCGATGATTTCAATCAGTCCGCG
>DATBAX010000107.1:0-5669 GCA_036271275.1 Terriglobales bacterium | reverse complement strand
CCCATAAGCATCTCTCGCTGGCGCGCATTCTTCGCCCCAAGAGAATCACAGCGGGCGTTGGGAATGAGCTTGACCGCAGGCGCTAAAGCGCGTTTTCAGAATCGCAACTCTATTCGGCATGCCTGAAGGCGATGCCCTGACGCGGATCCCTAACGAACATCGGGACAAGGTTTCAAGACCTGTGTCAGGGTACGGCCTTCAGCGGTGCCATCAAACCGCCGCACTGAAAACGCGGTTCAGCGCTTGCAGATGAACAAGCTACAGTGCGACTGCGGGTGATGCTTTGATACGAAGCGAATGCCAGATGAAGTTTCTATTTAGCTGGCGGCTGTGTGTTCTGAATCTACGGTGACGTAGGTGGGATTCTCGGTGCGGGCGACTTTCAGGTCGCCCATGAGTTCGTCCAGGATGGCGGTTGGTAGTTCTCCAGCCCATTCTTCAAGATGTTGTTCATCGACGCCGCTTCGCAGTTGCAGGCCGGATTTCAGATCGTTGGCAAAGGCGGTACTGAATTCGCCGTCCTGATATTGCGTCGCGCCGATTTTTCTGCCGGTGTGTCCGTCGTAGATCCGGCGGCTGGATCTGCCATTCCCGTTGGCAAAGGCTATGAACACTTCGCCGATTTCAGAAAAGTCAGGTCGGTAAAACCAAGCACGATCGACGTGAACCTTAGGCCGGACACGCTTTTTGGCGGTCAGGCTCGGCCGCTCCGGAGCGATTCCGGTTGCGGGATCGAAGTACAGAATGCGCTGACAGGACTCGCAAATTACGGTTTTGTTGCTGCGCACTTCGTTGAAAGTCTGGGGCCGCAACATCACCTGGCATCCCATGCATTTCTGATCGCGAACTTCGGCGAGACCGGAGCCGCGAAACTTGTTGACGCGTTCGTAATGGGCCAGCAGTCCGGCTTCTACGCCAGCTCGTGCTTGTTCGCGTTTGCCGCTCCACTCCGCCAATTCCGCTTCGTCTTTGGCGGTGCAGGCGCGGGCTTCGGTTTTTTCTTTTTCAATCTCCGCCATCTCCGCCTTTAATTCGGCTTCGGCGGCCTTGACCTCTTTTTCGCGGGCCTCAGCGTTGACCATCAGATCCAGGATTTTGTCTTCGTTGGCGCGAATGTCCTGTTCGGCAAACTGGATCTCGTGCATCAAGGCTTTGTACTGCTCGTTGGTTTTTACGGCGAGGGATTGGTCGCGATACTTGGAGATTTTTTGTTGCAGGTCAGCAATGGCGGTGTCGTACTTGCGGCGGTTAGCTTCGTCAGCTTTGACCGCCGCTTTGGCTTTTTCGAGGACCGCCTTGGTCCCGGCGAGCCGTTCTTCGATCACGGCCACGCGCTTGGGCAGGGCCGCAACTTCGTCTTTTAGCCGCAGAATTTCGCGGTCAATCTTTTGCAGGTCGACGAGGTTTTGTACGTCAGGGATCATGGGGATTGGCGCTGATGTAATTCTAGCATGCGGGGTTGGCTGGGTAGAACCGAGGACACTAAGTCTTTTAAACCGCGGAGATCGCCGAGACCGCTGAGAAACAAAGGCTGTAATCCTAAATATCTTCTCGGCGGTCTCTGCGCTCTCGGCGGTAATGCCAGGATATTGGCTTTCCCTGGTGTAACTTCGTGTCCTTTGCGGTTTAAGCCTTGGACTTCCTTCATTCCATCACGCGGTCGGTGTACACTTCTCAGCCTGCCGTTATTTTTCCACTTCGGAGTTTGCCAGTGATGCGACTTATTTGCCGGATATTGCCTTTGTTCTTACTGGTTTCTTTTGCCACAGCGCAGTCTACCGGGGCATCCAAGCCTCTCACGATTGAAGCCATTTTTGCCGAGGGCGGCATCACTGGACGCGCTCCAGAGACCATTCAATGGAGTCCCGACAACGCGAGATTTTCCTTCATCCTGCGTGACGACGCGGGCGATCATGGACAACTTTGGGCTGTCAATGCCACGACTGGCGAAAAAACGGTATTGGTCGGCGAATCGAAACTCGCCACCCTGGCTCCGTCCATCGATAAGATCAAAGACGATCGTGAGCGGGAACGCATCTCGCGTTATCACGTGGCCGCGTACCAGTGGGCGCCGGATTCTCAACACCTGCTCTTCGACACTCAGGGACGACTTTGGATGTATGACTTACAGACTGCCACCGCGGTCGAGTTTGCGGCGGCGCCGGATGCCAGTTGGGACCCGAAGTTTTCGCCCGATGGACGCCGCGTCGCGTATTTGCGGAAGCATAATTTGTACGTACAGCCGATCGGCGGCGGAGAAGAAAAGGTCCTGACCAAAGACACCAAAGACAAAGACGAGGACATGCTGAACGGCGAGGTGGATTGGGTTTATGCCGAAGAGCTGAGCGTGCGCAGCAATTATTTTTGGTCACCAGATGGGAAAGATATCGTCTACCTGCAAATGGATGAGACCCATGTGCCGACCTATCCCATCACCGACTGGTTGCCGACGCATCCGAAACTACAGGAAGAAAAATATCCGAAAGCTGGTGACCCGAACCCGGCAGTGCGGCTGGGAGTCGTCGGCACGTCGGGTGGGAAGACGAAATTCATTTCGCTCGGCGATGACAAGGACATTTACATCCCCCGCTTCGGATGGGTGCGCGACGGGTTGCTCTGGGCTGAGGTGCTGAATCGCGCGCAAGACACGATGGATCTTTATTTCGTAGATTCGCACTCGGGCAAATCTCGCAAAGTGCTTACTGAAAAAAGTCCCGATAGTTGGGTGATGGTGAATGACGATTTCAGCGTGCTTAAATCGGGCGACCGATTTTTGTGGTCGAGTTGGCGCGATGGGAATACCCATCTTTACCTCTATAGTTTCGACAAAGAAAATCCGTTCGAGGCTGACGCGAAAGTTGAGCGACAGCTAACGCAGGGAGACTTCGCAGTTCTCGGAGTCGAATCGGTCGATGAAGCGGCGGGTATTGTTTATTTTTCCGCGAACAAAGACGATCCGCGGCAGAAACAGATTTTTTCGGTGAAGATCGATGGTTCAGGTTTTACTCGAGTCTCCGCGGACGATGGTACGCATGAGGTGATTTTCGCGCCGGACAACAAGCATTATCTTGATACCTACTCGGCTGTTTTGACTCCGCCGCGATTGCAGGCATGTGTTCCCGGCGGATCGTGTCAGCACGCCTGGGATTCGCACAGCGTGGACGATTTCGGTTTGACCGCGCCCAAGTTTCTTCAGTTCAAAGCCGATGACGGAACGCCGCTCGAAGGCCAATTGTTGATGCCGCCGCAAGCCGCATCGACGGACAAGATTCCACTGATTATTTATATCTACGGCGGCCCGGCCGCGCAGGTTGTGCTGAATCAGTGGCTCGAAGAGACTGGACTTTTTCATGAAATTTTAGCGCGTGACGGATTTGCAGTTTTGTCCGTGGACAATCGCGGCACTCCCAATCGTGACCGGAAGTTTCAAGCTTCGATCCGTCATGAATACGGGGCGATCGAACTCAAAGACCAACTCACCGCGCTCGATCAGTTGTTCGCGCAATATCCTCAACTGGATCGCAGCCGCGTCGGCATTTGGGGATGGAGCAATGGCGGGTCCATGACTCTATATTCATTGACTCATTCAGATGTTTTCAAAGCCGGCGTGTCGGTCGCGCCCGTCACCGATTGGCACAACTATGATTCCATTTATACCGAGCGTTATCAGGGTCTGCCCAAAGACGGCGGTAAAGGTTACGACGATTTGCTTTTAGCGAAAGTCGCGGACAAGCTGCATGGATCATTGTTCATGGCGCACGGCACCAGCGATGACAATGTGCATTTCCAGAACAGCATTCAGATGATCGAAGCGCTGGTGAAGGCTGGGAAGCAGTTCCGGTTCATGGCGTATCCCAATAAAACACACAGCATTCATGGGCCGGAAGATCGCGACCATCTGTTTCATGCGATTGAAAATCATTTTGAGCACGAGTTGAAATAAATTCGGAGGCTGGGGATGCAACGTCTGACTCTCGGCGATTTTGAACTGACGTCTTTCTCGGACGGAACTTATCCCCTCGACGGCGGTGCGCTCTTCGGCGTGGTTCCCAAAGTCATTTGGTCGAAGAAAGTCACGGCCGACGAAAATAATTTCGTGACTGCCGGACTGAACTCGATCGTGGTGCGCACCGGCCGCGAAACTATCCTTATCGAAACCGGCATTGGCAACAAGCTGCCCGAAAAGATGGCCAAGATTTATGGTCAGCCTGCGGAGTTGCTGACCGATCTGAACGCCGCTGGAATTGCGCCTGACGACATCGACATTGCCATCAACAGCCATCTGCATTTCGATCATTGCGGATGGAACACGGTGCGGCAGGGCGACAAATTTGTCGCCACATTTCCCAAAGCAAAATATTTCGCGCAGAAGGGCGAGTGGGAACATGCCCATTCAGGGCAGCGCGACGGCGTGAGTTATCTGACCGAAAATTACGATCCGCTGGTGGAAAGCGGGCAGATGACGCTACTCGAGGGCGATCAGGAAATTGTTCCCGGCATTTCAGTGCGAGTCTTTCCTGGGCATACTCGGGATATGCAGGCGATCATCATCACCAGTGGAAGAAAGACTGCCTGCTATATCTCTGATTTGATTCCTACCACCGCACACCTCGATCTGAATTACGTAATGGGATTCGATTTGTATCCTTTGCAAACTGTCGAGAGCCGTAAACGGTATTATGCGCAGTCGATTCCTGAGAAGTGGTTGACATTGTTTACCCACGACAAAGATGTTCCCTGGGCTTATGTGGAGAAGGATGAGAAGGGGAAGATGGTGGCTCGGGGCGAGTAGTGTGGCCCGGCAGTTGCGGTGCAGTCTGAAGAAGATCCGTGTCAGGGCAGCGCCTTCCCAGGCGTGCCGGCAAACACGGGGATTCGGCCACGCGCGTAGTGCAGCTTTTTGATACGCCGCGCTCAGGGGCCAAAGCCCGTCCCTGTCGGCACGGATGAAGCCATGCCCTGACACGAGTCCCATTTCAAACTGCTCTACTACCTCTCAGCGAATCCGTCTTGTGATTTGATTCCGCGATGTACAATGCTTCTGTTTCCGAACCGGCCCCGATCGTCAGCGTCAATAGTCGACCATCCAAAACAGCATTCTGGAGAGAATCATGTGGAAGGTGTGCGGGTGCGTTTTCGTCCTGATGTTTGCAGTCTCCTCGCTCTTCGCCAAAGATGAGGTGTTTCAGACTGCAACCTGGCCAGATTCCGGATCACCGGTGGTCCGGTTCAGTTTTTCCAAATTTAAAACTACCGGGACATCGGGTAGAGAACACGCATACGTCACCGAAACCACCGCGGAAAATGTTTCGGACAAGAAAATCAGTAATGCCGGCTTTTCTTTGTACGTATTCGACAAGGGCAAAGTCAGGATTGGCGAGGGCTACATTAGTCTTTCGAACGTTGCGCCGGGCGAAACAGTAAAGTTCGAGGTCAGGCTGATGGCGTCGGGTACGCCCGTGTCGCTTACAGTTACCTCGACGACTCCAGAGAGCGTCGCTCGCTCTTTTTCCGTCACTGTCAACTCCGTTCCGCAAGGCGCGGATTTGAAAGTGGATGGTAAATCCATGGGAATCACGCCGAAGATTATTGAAGTTGGGATCGGGAAGCATGTACTCGAGTTCAGCAAAGAAGGGTTCACCAGCGGTAAATTTCCGCTCGAGATGACT
>DATBAX010000106.1:0-2722 GCA_036271275.1 Terriglobales bacterium | reverse complement strand
AGGTTCAACTTGCAGATCGAAATGAATCAATCATTTTTCTTTTTCGACCTGAAATCGAAAGCGCAACGGAACCGAAGTGAGTGTCCGATCACGGGTTGCAAACGCAAACCCGTTGAAATTGAAGGAAAACACTATTGTGATGTCCACGGAATTGGAATTCATGCGGACACATTTACCTATTTCAATGGTATCGATCCGGCAAGCAAGCAAAAGGCCGCCTTGAGGAATTTTCCACAAGGGTCACGCAATTTCATTGTGGAACATATTTGGGGGAACAAACAAAAGGCGGAATCTCACCGCCTTAACGCTGAAAATAGTGAGGATGCCCTCACTTGGAACGTATTCGCCGAGCTTCATCGTCTTGGCTTGATTCATCGCATTTATAACGCTATGACCGGTGAACAGGTGTCTGCGGGAAGCGTGAAGCTGTTTCTCTGGGGACTCGAAATCAATTTCTCGGAGAACAGTGTGATCTTCTGGAGGAACCTCAAGGCCATTCGCGATCAACTCGAGCGAGGAATAGCGAAATTTCTTACCGAGCCTGACATTGTGTTGTTAGGTCCAAAAACTTTGGTGTTGATCGAGGCGAAATTTACTTCGGGGAATCCTTTGTGCATGAATAAAGAGACGATTGCGGGGCAAAAGCCGAAGTCGCGCAGTGGATTGATCGACAGATACCTCAACCCAATTAATGGCGTTCCTTGTCTGCTTCAGGCTGAAGACATTCACAAAGACCGCGTGCACTCACAGTTGATTCGAATGAGCATCTTCGCTCATTGGCTCTCTCTTGAATGTCGACGGGATTGGAAGGTCGTTAATTTGGTGAGCAGCACGCAATGGGGCCGGAAGCTGCGGACTCAAATTGGATACGACTTCTTTGATCCCACTCGCTTTCTGCCTGAAACAGTCCAGTCAAGATTCGAGTTCATGTATTGGGAGAAACTCTACACTGACTTCCTTGTGAAGGAATCGAAGGCCCTGGCGATCGTCGAGTACATGAATAAGAAGAGCGCGAAGCTCGAAAAGGCATTTGTGTTCTAGCCATATTAGGCGGCATTTCCGGCTTGGCCGTTCCGACGCTTCCGTCGACTCAAATCCGTAGTACGCTCTCGCGATGCGCCGATCATCTCTACTGCTGATTCTTCTTGTCGCCGCCTCGATCGTCTCGACCGCATTCGCGGTCGCACAGCAACAACCCGCGCCTTCCGCGCCGATCGCCATTTCTCACGTCACGCTGATCAATCCCGCCAGGTCCAGCGTCGAACACGACGCCACCGTCATCATCGAAGGCGATCATATTGGCGCCGTTCTCATCGGCGCGATGGTCAAGCTTCCCGGCAACACGCGCCTCATCGACGGCCACGGCAAATTTCTCATCCCCGGCTTGTGGGACATGCACGTCCACTCCGCGTTCGGCGATTGGTTTCCTGGCGGACGCGACATCATCCTTCCGCTCTTCGTCGCCAACGGTGTGACCGGCGTGCGCGACATGGGCGGCGACTTGCCCGTTTTACTCGCCTGGCGCAAACAAATCGCCGCCGGAAAAATGCCCGGACCGCGCATGGTCGTCAGCGGACCGATGCTCGACGCCGTTCTTCCCAGCGGCAAGCTCCGATTTCCCGGTTCGATCGCCGTAACGACGCCAGACAGCGCCCGCGCCGCAGTCGATCAGCTCAAATCACAAGGCGTCGATTTCATTAAGGTTCAATCCGTCATCTCTCACGACGCCTATCTGGCAGCCGCGGCCGAAGCCCACGAACAAAATCTGCCGTTCGTCGGCCATGTTCCCGACAAAGTCCGCATCACCGAAGCCGTCGCCGCCGGGCAAAAAAGCATCGAGCACCTCATGGGCAGTTTCGAAGGCTGCTCCAGCGAAGAGCAGAAATTCATCGACGGCCAGGGCAACACGCAACTCCTCCTCAGCACCACCGATCAGAAAAAATGCAGTGAGCTTTTGGCGCTGCTCGCAAAAACACCAACATGGCAGTGCCCGACGCTCGCCTGGCAGCGCGGCGGCACGTTCCTCGATCAGCGCGACCTCGCGCACGACCCGCTCGGCAAATACGTCCCAGCCTACTGGCGCGATGTCACCTGGAAACGCTTCTACGACGAGATGATTCCCGACCTGCAAAAAGATCCGCTGGCGCTTCGCAAAGAATATTTCGCACGCAATTTGAAAATGGTCGCCGACATGCACCATGCCGGCGTTCCGTTTCTCGCAGGCACCGACACCGCTCCCGCTATCTTCGTATTGCCCGGCTTCAGCCTCCACGACGAACTCGCCAATTTTGTCGAAGCCGGCTTCACCCCGATGGAAGCCCTGCAAACCGGCACCAGCAATCCCGCCAAATTCTTCGGCACCGAAGCCACGCAGGGATCGATCGCGAAAGACAAACTCGCCGACCTCGTCCTGCTTGATGCCGACCCGTTAGCCGACATCCACAACACGCGCAAAATCGCAGCCGTAATCGCCAACGGCCACCTCTACGACCGCGCCGCGCTCGACGCACTTCTCAAAAACGCAGAAGCTGCTGCCGCGCACTTACCGAACGCCAGCAAATAAATCGTTTTTTGTTTTCGCGAAGGGAAGGACCTACGATCGAAAAACTTGAAGTAAATTCTGCCTACTGCGGCCGCGCCAAATAAACATCAAACCGTTCCACCGCCGGCCGCAACCTGCGAATTACTTCGCTGGGCCACAGCGTCTTGCTCAGCAGCGTCA
>DATBAX010000105.1:0-3306 GCA_036271275.1 Terriglobales bacterium | reverse complement strand
CAAGCGATAACAGCAAAGACAAAGAGATCCCAATCCAGAATGACGCTTATTACGAGGAAGTTGCCTGCCAGGAAGAGGTTTATCTGGAGGAGACGGAGGAAGAACTCCGCGCGATTTTGGTCTTCGACGATACGTGTCCTTTACAGAGCAGCAGCGCCGGAAATCCCGACGAACAACTAGGCCACGCCGCTGAAGAACTGATCTCCGGCGATTCTGATGATCCTCCACTGAGCGAACAAGTAGTCGCAGAGATGGTTGAAGTGACCGTCAATGCTCAGAGGCGCAAACCGGAAGATCCGTAACTTGACGGTGGCGCTGTTATCAACAAACCCATGAGTCCTCGCATTTCTGCCCTCTTGGCCCGTTGACAGCATGTTCTCCTAGCGACTAAATTATGAAATTATCCGGGTCAAATTGTTCCGAAGGTTTGGCGCATGGGGCCATCGGTAGATTTCTGTGCATTGTCGCTAAGTTTGGCAGCTTTTGCCGGCTGGACGCTCTCCCAGTTTGCTGTGCGTCGGCGTGTGCGTTGGGTCAACTTGCTCGGCGGAGTGGGTGTCCTCGCACTCTTTTTTTCTATCGTATCTCCCGATGACGATCTCTTTCAGCAGGAACTGCTTCGCCCAGACGCTCTTTCCGTAAGTGTGTCTGCGCATACGAGAGTTGTGCCCGGGCGATCACCGGCAGATTTCTCGATCAGCGCATTTGTAGCCGCAGGAGATCATGTCCGGTCTCCCCGAACGGGTTGCTCGTTTGTCCCAGATCATCCCGTTACGCTCGAAACGTACTTCCACGCTTCACTGTCGATCCATTCCCCGCCAATTGCTTCATGATGTCCTCTCGATTGCGAGCCTATATCTGCCAGGCGCAGTGTCTGTGCTCAGTTTGATCCCGCTGTAAGTTTTAAGGCGAACGAACGATATCAATACCATCGTCCAATTGTTTAGCCTTCATCATTCTGTTTTGATTTTCCCCAGAAAGGAGATGGATTATGGCAACTGCAGTAAAACCCTTACCGCAAAACCCTTCGTCCCTTCGCTTTGACGTAGAGAGCGGCGAATACGACGACGGTCTTTCAGCTTTTGCCCCCGTACGTCCGCGCCTGTTCGGCATTGCTTATCGCATGTTGGGAAGCGCAACCGAGGCTGAGGACATCGTCCAGGATGTTTGGTTGCGCTGGCAGTCGACAAACCGAAGCGCGGTTGAGAACCCGCCCGCATACCTGGCGACGACAACCACGCGACTCTGTATCAACCTTGCACAATCGGCCCACACGCGCCGCGAAACTTATATCGGGACGTGGCTTCCAGAACCGGTGGATACCAGCAGCGATCCGGGAATCGGTGCCGAGCGCGGTGAGGCACTGAAGCTTGCGGTCCTGATGCTGCTGGAGAAACTTTCTCCCGGCGAACGTGCCGCATACGTTCTGCGCGAAGCGTTCGACTACTCCTACAACGAGATCGCGGAAATTTTGCAAATGGAGGAAGCCAATGTCCGCCAACTCGTCTCTCGTGCGCGCAAACACATCTCCGACGGCCGACGCGCGTCCGTCAGCCCGGACGAGCAGCGCCGCCTTCTGGAGGCCTTTATAGCGGCCGCCCAGAAAGCAGATATGGCCGCACTGGAAAGCCTCTTCGCTGAGGATGTTATCTCGACGTCGGACGGTGGGGGGATTGTGCGCGCCGCGCGAATCCCCGTTTGCGGTCGCCAGCGCGTGGCAAAATTCATTGCCACCGCTGCACATTTCTGGCAGGGAGTGACCCTCGCATGGGTCGAGACAAATGGACAGGCCGCCGTACTAGTGTCGCGCGACGGCGTTCCGGTTGCACTGACGACGATCGATGCGTCCGCGCAAGGCATCGACCAGATCGTATGGATCCTGAGACCAAGCAAACTCACTGGAATTTCAAAGTCAGGCCAAAGAGTGGGCGGCGGTGACGCCATTGGACCGGTAGCCGTCTAGGGATCGCTTCGATCGTGTTTCCGTCGCGGAACGGACAACCGAAAACTGATGGTTCTCTCTACCACTAAGTCTGCATTACAATCGAATCATGCCGGAGCCATTTACTCGCGATCGAATTATCGAGGCGCTCCAATCGATGCCCCCAGACGCCACCATCGACGACGCCATTGAACAACTCTTGTTCCTGGCCAAAATCGAAACGGGATTGGTCGAGCTCGACCGGTCCGAAGGCATTCCACACAATGAGGCCAGACAGCGCTTCGGACTGTGATGCGCATCTTATGGTCGCCACAATCACTGCGTGATCTCGACGCCATCCATGAATATATCGCCAAAGATTCTGAGCATTACGCAGGTCTGACCGTCGCGCGAATCTTCTCCGCCGTCGAACGGCTGATCCAGTTCCCGGACTCGGGGCGTATTGTGCCGGAGCGCGATGAAACTGAAATCCGCGAAATTATTGTTGGACGTTTTCGCGCAGTGTATCGGGTCCGAGAAGAGCTGATTGAAGTGGCAACTGTTTTTAGGGCATCGAGAGAATTTCCGAGGAGATTCTGATTGACCGCCCGTTCCAAACAACCAATCGTCCCCAACTATCTTGATGCTTTCAGATCCCCCGCGCTGACGGTTGACCGGGGCAAGGACTCCGCCACTATCCAGGCGACGCCGATCAGGGCGAGATTTATGGAGCTTTCGCTCCAGTTCCAGTGGCTGGAGAGAGGACCGGTCAGGAGAATCCGATCGTTCACCAGCAAGCCAAAGCACGCGATCATCACGGTCAGCAGAATCGCGGCGAGCCGGGCCTTGATTCCGGTCAGGATTGCGAGGCCGGCCGCGATGAAGCAGACGCCGGTCGCGTAGCCCCAGAAAATCTGGCTGGGCGGCAGCCATTTGGGCACCAACGGAGCAGTCAGGTTCATATAAACAAAATGCGCTCCGCCCCAGATCAGCGTGCAAATTCCGAACGCCAGTTGGCACACACGAGTGATGCGCTGGGACAGCACGGCATCGATGTTGGCCGCGGTGGCATAAACGATCAGCGCGCCCAAAGCGGGCGCGAGCTGCATGGAGAGTCCTTCATAGATGCCGTACTCGGCGTAATGGGCCGGCAGTTGGCGGCCGTCCAGCACGATGACGACAAAGACTCCGTAATAAACCGCAAGCGCCGCCGCACCCCAAGCCGTCGTTCGGCGCCACTCGACGGCGCCAGCCGCAACCACAATAAACGCACCGGCGACATAAGCGAGAACGGTCCGGTAAGGAAAGTGATCGGGCACTGGCTGACCGGGATCGAACTCTTTAAACGCCAGCGAAGCCAAGCCCAGCGCCATCACACCCAAACC
>DATBAX010000104.1:0-5879 GCA_036271275.1 Terriglobales bacterium | reverse complement strand
TTGCTGCTGGTCGGTCTCGGAGAAGGTTTCCGGTCTGGTAATCGCAAGCAGTTTGATGAACTGGGCGAAAACGTGATGTTCATCTGGGGAGGCCGCGCGCCGGCCATGAACGGGAGTTTCACCAGTTTGCGGTCGTATTATCTGACCTACAGGGATTATCAGGATGTTCTGCGTTGTCCTGACGTCGGGAACGCCGTGCCAGTGATTCAGCGGAATGATATTCGCACGGTCAGCGATTTCTATCAAAGTAGCGGAAAGCTTATGGGTGTCCCCGCCGAATACAGCCAGATCCGCTTTGTCCCCATGCAGGACGGACGCTGGCTCAACGAACTTGATATTGCTCAGAGACGGGCCGTGATTGTACTTGGTGATGAAGCTCGCCGCGTGTTGTTCCCGGGGCGTCCGTTTGTGGGCAGTTTTGTTTTGCTCAATGGAATTCGCTTTCAAGTGATCGGTTCAGTGAAACGCATCGGGCATGGCGATAACAGCAACCAAAATTTGCAGAGCTTCATACCATTTCCAACCATGCAGCAGGATTTCCCGCAGCTCAATGTCGGCGAAATTACCGATGCGATTTCGTTTCTGAATTATCAGCCGAAGTCCCGCGACGTGCATGAACTCGCGCAGCTCGAAGTCCACAAGGTCATTGGTCGTAACCACGGATTTGATTACACCGCGCCCGAAGCTTTCGACGAATGGGACACAATTCGTACCGTAGACCAGGTGGGAAAGATATTCGATGCCATGAATCTGTTTTTAGGAAGCGTAGGCCTGATCACGCTGGCTCTGGGCGCGATTGGCATTATCAATATTATGCTGGTAGCGGTGGCCGACCGGACGCGCGAAATTGGTTTGCGAAAAGCGCTGGGTGCGACGAATCGTAGCATTCTCTTCCAATTTTTTACTGAAGGCGCTTTTCTTACGTTGTTTAGCGGAGGACTCGGCATGGGCGGGGCCTGGGCATTGATGGCAGCGCTCTCCACGTTGCCGTCGCCTCCGGGATGGGACACGCCGAAATTGGTGCCGACGACTGCGGCCCTGGCCATCGGGTCTTTGGCCATCGCGGGGGTGGTGGCCGGTCTGTATCCCGCGCGCAAGGCCTCGTTGCTCCAGCCCGTGGAAGCGCTTAGGAAAGAATAGCCATGAAACGTGATCTGTTGGAGCAAGCTTACGGCGCGATGCGGCACGACTTGCGCAAGACCCTGCTCACCATGGCCGGGATGGCGTGGGGAATCGCCACGGTAGTGCTCCTGCTGGCTTACGGAGACGGCTTTGGCAGAGCGATTGAGAATATCTTTAAGGCTTTCGGTGCAAATGCGGTAGGGATTTTCCCGGGGCGGACCTCGCAACAAGCTGGTGGGAACAAAGCCGGCGTGGCGATTCGCTTTACCGACGACGACGTCGAACTGATGCGCAATGTGCTGCCACTCGCCCGTCACGTTTGCCGTGAATCGGACAAACAATCGAACGTGCAGTATGGCTCCCGTTCGTTTTCGTTCCCGATTTTCGGCGCCGATCCCTGCATTGAAGATATTTGGAACCTGCAAATGGCCGAAGGCAGGTTTCTGGACGATCAGGACAATCAGAGCCACGGCTTCAGCGCGGTCATCGGTTCCGAAGCGAAGGACAAACTGTTCTCAGGAATGTCAGCGTTGGGAGAATCGATCCGTGTAGACGGCGTGAGCTTTCAGGTCGTGGGTGTGATTTCTCCGCGCATGCAAGAGGGCGACAGCGACCAGAACCGCACCGTATACATTCCCTACAACACCATGAATGTTTTGCAGGACAACCATTATCTGGGCGGGATATGGCTGGATTCCCAGGGGTTGGACCACGACAAGTTAACCGGTACCATACGCGGTGCGCTGGCGATTGCTCACAACTTTAAACCGGACGATCAACGCGCTGTGTTTGTTTTCGATGCTCAGAAACAACTGGCGCAATTTGGCATTATTACTTTAGGCCTGAAGATCCTGCTGGCATTTATTGGGACCATTACGTTGGGAATTGGCGGCGTGGGTCTGATGAATATTATGTTGGTATCGGTCACGCAGCGTACTCGCGAAATCGGC
Organism: Terriglobales bacterium; assembly: GCA_036271275.1. GTDB lineage: Bacteria > Acidobacteriota > Terriglobia > Terriglobales > Acidobacteriaceae > DATBAX01. The sequence continues at coordinate 3,807 of DATBAX010000104.1, read as the reverse complement.
GTGGAGAAAGCTCTGGGCGCAAGAAAGCGTGACATCCTATTTCAATTCCTCGCAGAGGCCATGGTAATCACGGCAGTTGGTGGCTTACTGGGAATCGTGCTGTCCTATGTGGTGGCCTTCTCGGTGGGAACAATAACTTTATATAGTGCGCTGGCCTCACATGCCGAAGCCGGGGATATTCACTTGCTGGTCGCTCCGAACGTCGTAATCATTTCTACGATTATTCTCGCTCTGGTCGGTATTGTGAGCGGCATGTTTCCCGCCATGCGGGCCGCGAATCTGGATCCAATCGAAGCCCTGCGCTACGAATAGCAGGATTTCCTTCGTGTCCTTGGTGGTTCAAGCTTTTGAACTACTAAAGATGAATGCTCGGCAAAAACTGCGGCGGCTTTCGCGCTTTAATAGTCTGCTCAAATCCATAAGCGATTTTCAGCAAAGTCGGCTCGCTCCATGCCCGTCCAAAGAAAGAAATTCCCACTGGCAGGCCGAAAATGAAACCCGCGGGAACAGAAATATCCGGATAACCCGCCACTGCCGCCGCATTCGAACTTCCACCCACAGAGTGGTCGCCGGTCGCATAGTCGGTGACCCAGGTCGGTCCCGCGGTGGGAGCCATGATCGCATCCAGATGGTTCTGGTCCATTAATGCATCAATCCCTTCTTTTCGTGAAAAGCGATGGTTCGCCTCCAACGCGTCGAGATATTCCTTGCTGGTGAGTGGTCCCTTAGCTTCGGCGCGGATGAATAGATCCTGCCCGAAGTAGGGCATTTCTTTATCTTTGTTTCGTTCGTTAAACGCAATAATTTCCTGCAAAGACTGCGGAGCACCGGGACGGCCGGCGAGGTAGGCATTCAAGTCCGCCTTCAACTCATACATCAGCACGGTCAATTCCGTACTGTCGAATTTGCCGTGAGAATCGAGATCTGCAGGATCGACGAGGATGGCACCATGCTGTTTCATTTGTTCGAGCAGATTATTCATCAACTCGTCCGTAGCGTCGGTCGCGCCGAAGTATTTTCTTGCTACACCAATGCGCGCTCCACTTAGTCCATTGGGATCGAGGAACTTTGTATAGTCGGCGGACGCTTTGTCGGTGCTTGCGGAGGTCGCGTTGTCTCGTGGATCAACTCCCGCCAGCGCGCCCAGCAATATAGCCGCGTCACGGACGGTGCGTGCCATAGGGCCGGCCGTGTCCTGACTATGTGCGATGGGAATGATGCCGGCCCGGCTAATCAAACCCAATGTCGGCTTGATGCCGACAATCCCATTTGCCGATGCCGGACAGACCACAGATCCATCTGTTTCCGATCCGATCGCGAGCGCGCAAAGATTTGCCGATACGGCCGCTCCTGATCCCGAGCTTGATCCGCAGGGATTTCGATCCAGCGCATAAGGATTCTTGGTTTGTCCGCCGCGTCCGCTCCAGCCGCTGATCGAATGGCTCGATCGAATGTTGGCCCACTCGCTGAGATTTGTCTTGCCGAGGATCACGGCTCCGGCCTCGCGTAATTTCTGCGCGACGAAAGAGTCTTTCAGCGGCTTCGATCCCAACAGGGCCAGCGATCCGGCCGTGGTCTGCATGCCGTCGGCGGTGTCGATGTTGTCTTTAATCAGGACCGGAATTCCATGCAGCGGCCCGCGTGGGCCTTTTTCTTTCCGTTCTTTATCGAGCGCGTCGGCAATTGCAAGAGCATCCGGATTGATTTCGATAACAGCATTGAGAGCCGGTCCGCCCTTATCGATCTCTTCGATACGCGATAAATATTTTTCGGTGAGCGAACGTGCGGTCAGTTTTCCGGACGAAAGTCCAGCTTGTAGATCCGCAATGGTGGCTTCATCCATGTCGAACGGTCTTACGTTCGCTGCGGACGGAATGACTCGAGCGCCAGCTAAGGCCGGCATGACAGCCGCACTTACGCCGCCCAGAAGGCTCGTTCGCATGAATTGCCTGCGCGATGGGATATCTTTGTTTTTGGGTAAATTCAAGTTGGCTCCTCGTCGGTGCTATCTCAGAGAGACGAGATTATAGGCGATTGCCAGGGCATGCGCAGCGGCACGAATAAAATTGACATGACGATTACAAATGTCGAGGAGGAAGTCGTGGAATTGACGAAACGAATCACCGTCTGCAGATAGCAGCCTCCGGCGAACCGGCCCAGAAATATTTAAAAGACAGACTACTTGGCTTCGAGCTTTTTGCGGATGCGGCGAAGTTCCATAAACGTCAGCGCGCTGGTGGTGCAAAGCACACTACCGAAAAGAATCAGCATGATACTGTCCATTGGTCCGTGTCTCCCTCGATTGCAGCCCCTAACAGCATGTGCGTGCAACTCGATAGAAGTCATGTTATTACGAAAGCGGCCTTAAGTATTAGGTTACCGAGTTAGCGGTTATGGTTCAGGAACTGAGCCTGAGACGCTCGTAACTGCCAAAATCGTCGCAAGATCGTATAATAAATAACGTGATGCCCAAGTACTCGATCGTCGTCCCTCTGCACAACGAGCAGGAGAATGTCACCGATCTCTACGACCGCCTGAAAGCCGTCATGGAGGTTAATGGCGAAAGCTTTGAAATCGTGCTCGTGGACGATGGCTCGCGTGACCACACTTTCCACATGTTGCGTGAGATTGCTGCCGTGGACAGCCGGGTCACGGTCATCAAGCTGCGCCGCAATTTTGGCCAGACTTCGGCACTGGCAGCCGGTTTCGACCACTCCCGCGGAGAGTACATTATCGCGATGGATGGCGATCTGCAGCACGATCCCGCAGACATTCCTTTATTTTTGGAAAAGATTGCAGAGGGCTACGACATCGTCAGCGGCTGGCGCAAAGTTCGCATCGATAATCTTTGGTTGCGCCGCATTCCTTCGCGCTGTGCGAATTGGCTGATGGCCAAGTTGAGTGGCGTGGACATTCACGATTTCGGGACGACTTTCAAAGCCTATCGCCGGGAAATTCTGGAGCAGGTGCCGTTGTATGGCGAGCTGCATCGTTTTATTCCCGCACTCGCGTCCTGGCATGGAGCCTCGATTATTGAAGTGCCGATTCGCAACATGAATCGCGAACGCGGTGTTTCGCATTACGGAATCACCCGTACGTTTCGTGTGTTTTTTGATTTGATGACCATCCGCTTTTTGCTGCGCTATCTTTCGCGGCCCCTGCACTTTTTCGGGACGATCGGGATGCTGAGCATTTTTAGCGGATCGGCTGTGGCCATCTGGCTTCTGGTGGCGAAGTTCCTCTATCACTCTCACGTGATGAGCGAACACGGCCCCATGATGATTTTCGGCGCGGTGCTGTTGTTGGCCGGACTCAATCTGCTGGCGGTGGGTTTACTGGGCGAGATGCAGGTCCGGCATTATCACGAACCCACGCGACGTGCCCCATATTCTGTCGATCGGGTCTTGCGGGCCCAGAGCAGCGAAGAACACACCATCTCCGAATAGCATTTGCCGCGGATTCCGCGGATAAATCTTTAAGGTGTTGCTTTTGATCCGTGCGGATCGGCGTAATCCGTGGCCAGTCCTGATTATTTTTTGAACGCCTCTTTGTTAACCACAAACGGCATCTTAGTGAGATCGCCGCCGTAGTTTCCTTCCAATACATCCATCAGACCTTGTACGCAGCGCCCGGCCATTCCTTTGTCCGGATCGGTAGAAAGCCTCGTAATCTTTCCGGCGCTGGCGAAGTGGGGATACAGCCGGCAGCGACCTTCAATCGCCGGATCGCGCAGCGGGGAATCTTTCGGCAACGGCTCTTTTTCGTAGACATCGAGAGCTGCGCCTCCAATCCAATTCTCTCGCAAGG